>CALECT010000023.1 GCA_937949725.1 uncultured Pseudanabaenaceae cyanobacterium | reverse complement strand
ACAGGTCCCATATCAAGCTTTCCATGGCTGGGTGTCGTTTAATTACGGCTGGTTAAGGGAAACGCTTGGAGCCGCCTTGGGAGCTGGAGAGTCCTAGACTGGAAGCATAGATGCCGGAATGATTCGGCTGCTGTCAACAGTTATTAGCTTGCCCCAGTGAGTCAGTCGCTCTTAGAGCGTTTTGGATCCTGGGGTTGCTCTCGCCGGGATACCACCGCTCCATGGAAAACCCCATCGCCCTGTCTGGGGAGGCTGCTGCTGAGCTGCTATTACGTTTAGATGGCTTGCTGCTGTATAGATCGCTGCTAGAAGATCCGGTGATCGCAGCTTGGCAATCGGTTCTCCGGACGGGAGTTCTGCTGGGAGGTAGTGCTATGCAAGCTGACGTAGCGTCATCTGAAACAAATGTTTTAGCCACTGCGGGTACCTTGGTTAAGGCCTATGGTTGCTGGTTTGAAGCCATGGCTAGGATTGGAACAGATTGGCCTCGTTATGTCATTGCCCAGGTCCTGCTGGCCGAGAATCCCTGGACTCGACGGTTGGCTGCGGTGGAGGCTGATCGGTTGGAGGATGCCCTAAAGCATTATGACCTCGGTGGTATGGCGACGGCGGCTCGTCAGGATGTTATGGCTTTGCAGACCGTCCTGCCTTGGTGTGGTCAGGCGTTAGCCCAGTGGGTGGCAGAGCAAATCGGATTGTCCCATCCCCCCGCAGCCTGGGAGCCTCTGGTTCAGGGAGTAGATGCTGCTTTGGATGGGGTTGCGGTGTCCCAGTTGCTGGGGTCGCCTAATTGGGGAGCGGAGTTGCCAGTGCTGTTTGACCATAGCCAAAGACGAGGCATTGGCTTGTGGGGGCGTTATCGGGCTTTTCGCTGGGAGGCTGGGGAGCTGAGCGGCATTGCCACGCCTGATCCGGTACAGCTGAATCAGTTGGTGGGGTATGAGCATCCCACTCAGCAGTTAATGGCGAATACGGAGCGCTTGTTGAGGGGCCAACCGGCTTTGAATGTGTTGCTTTATGGCAGCCGAGGGGCAGGGAAGTCTTCTTTGGTGAAAGCGCTGATTCATGAATATGGCGATCGCGGTCTTCGCTTGATCGAAGTGGCTAAGGCGGAATTACAAGCGCTACCAAAGATTGTCGAACATCTTCGGGGTGTGGCCCAGAAGTTCATTTTGTTTGTGGATGACCTGTCCTTTGATGCGGATGATGAGGCGTTTAAGTCTTTGAAGGTGGTGCTTGAGGGCTCAGCCACTGCCAGACCTGAGAATGTGGTGGTTTATGCAACTTCAAATCGTCGCCATTTGGTGCGGGAGTTTTTTGACGATCGCCCCCGTCCCCGCGATGCCGATGAGATTCATTCTTGGGATACCACCCAGGAGAAGCTTTCGTTTAGCGATCGCTTCGGCCTAACGCTGACTTTTGAACCCGCCAACCAGGATCGCTATATGGAGATCGTTAATCACCTCGTGGCCCAGGCTGGCATTGTGATTGACCCCGAGGACTTGGACTTTCGAGCCCGGCAGTGGGCGACGAGGCACAATGGGCGATCGGGTCGGACGGCCAGGCAGTTTGTGGATTGGTTACAGGGGGAGAGTTGTTTGTAGGCTGCGGAGCCTGGATAAACTGTCAGGCATTGCAAAAGGTTGGGCATTGCAGCGACTGTTGTGGTTTGCTAATTTTGATCCTTGCTTCTCGCTCCTATGCTTCTGATTTTGACTGGGCTTTCCTTAGCTATTTGGCTATTCCTCCTTTTGGTCTGGGGAAACTTTTGGCGTTGCGATCAGCGATTGGATGAGGCGACTGAGCCCCAGCGGTTAGAGCGCTACCCCGCCATTGGCATTGTGATTCCGGCACGGGATGAGGCCAATGTGATTGAGCAAAGCCTAGGATCTTTGCTGGAACAAAGCTATCCTGGGCCGCTGGAGATAGTGCTAGTGGATGACCAGAGCAGTGATGGAACTGGTGCGATCGCCCAACGCCTCGGCGAGACTGTGACCCAACAGGCTGAACCCGATGCACCGAGCCGAAAACTCGCTGTGCTGTCTGGTGAACCTTTAGCAGAAGGCTGGACTGGGAAGCTGTGGGCCTTAAAGCAGGGGATTGCGCTGTTACAGAAGCAGCCGTTGCAACAGGCAGATGTAACAGCAACGCCAAAGTACATTTTGTTAACGGATGCAGATATTGCCCATGGTCCCAGGAGTCTGGAACGCTTGGTCGCTAAGGCGGAGACGGATCAGCTAGATTTGACTTCGTTGATGGTGCAACTGCGTTGTGAGAGTGATTGGGAACGACGCCTTATTCCCGCTTTTATCTTCTTTTTCCAGAAGCTCTATCCCTTTCCTTGGGTGAATCAGCCTCGCAATCCCATGGCAGCGGCGGCGGGGGGCTGCATTTTGATTCGCAGTGCTCGACTGACGGCGATCGGTGGCATCGACTGTGTGCGGGACGCTTTGATTGATGATTGTTCTCTGGGGGCTGCGGTGAAGCGAGATGGCGGCAAGCTTTGGTTGGGGTTGAGTCAGGAGACGATTAGTTTGCGGCCCTATCCCAATCTGGAAACGATCTGGAATATGGTGGCTCGCACGGCCTATACCCAGCTTTACTATTCGCCCCTGCTGTTGGTGGGCACAATCTTTGGCATGGGGCTGGTTTATTTGATGGCCCCGGTTGCCCTGGTGGTTGGTTTAATTCTGGACAACTGGCTGGTGGCTGGCTTGGCCGGGTTGACTTGGTTGCTGATGGCGATCGCCTATGCTCCCACCCTTAAGCTGTATGGACAGCCAGTTTGGAAAGGGCTGGGGTTACCGGCGATCGCCATGCTCTACAGCCTGATGACCCTAGACTCGGCCCGCCGCCACTTGCAGGGCAAAGGCGGTCAATGGAAAGGCCGCAGCTATGCCAAGGGCTAGAAATCCGATTTCTCTTGCAGATCTAAGCCACTGCCTTTTTACGTTTGCTAGGTGTCGTTGAGGTCTTCTGTTTGGCTAGGGGCAAGGTGAAATGAATGCTGGTTCCTTTCTCCGAACCTTTGGATTCGGCCCAGATTTCACCACCAAGATTAGCAACGATTTGGCGGCAGATAGACAGACCTAGACCGGTTCCCCCTGCTGTGCGTCGTAGCGCGCCTTCTTCTTGGTAAAAGCGCTCAAAAATCCGCTCCAGCAGCTCGGGGTCAATGCCTCGACCCGTATCGCTGATGGTGACCTGGAGCATCTGCTTTACGGGCTTTGCCTTGAGCGTGATGGTGCCGCGGTCGTCAGTGAACTTGCAGGCGTTGTCCAATAGTTTGGCGATAACTTCCACCATCCATTCACTGTCGGCGATGACTGGGGGGAGGTTCTCGCTGACTGTGTTTTTGATGGTGGGTAACTTGCCCTGGGCTGCCTTGCGCACGGTGGTGTTGCTGAGTGCCAGGCTGACACATTCGTCGATGGGGCAAACATCGGGCATGAGGGTGACACGCCCACTCTCAAGGCGAGAGAGGGTGAGGAAGTCTTCAACCAGTCTGCGGAGGCGTTCGGCATCGGTGACGGCAGTGTCCACCATGACCTGACGCATTTCCAAGGGCATGTCCGGCTCGCTCGCCAGACTTTCTAGGCACACTTTGACGGTGGATAGCGGCGTGCGCAGCTCGTGGCCGACGATCGCGGTCAGGTTATAGCGAGTTTCCTCCAGGGCAGATAGCTGCTGGTTGAGCTTTTCCAGGTCCGCATAGGCCCGCGCTTGGATCAGGGCCACGCTGATTTGGGGGGCGATCGCTTCAATCAGTACCAAGTCTTCCTTGGCCCAAGCGCCACTCATCGTGCGCTTTGATTTAATTGGCTTGGCTTGTTTCGCTGATGAAGAGCCTTTGACCTTTGTTGCTGTGGGTTGATCGCTGCCACAGTAGTGCAACTCCAACATCCCCAATAGCTTTCCCTGGTGGGTGAGAGGAACCATTAGCCAGCTTTCAATGTCTGCTTCACTGGCCCATTTCTTCAAGTATTTGTTGCCCTGGACCCGCAGGTCATTCGCGACAGAATCGATATAAACCGATTGCTCCTCAGCTACGGTCTTGGAGAATAGTTGATTGTTTTCGAGCTGCCAGGTTTTGCCCGCGAGGGAGGAGACCCCTTCACTGAGGTATTCATGTTCTAGGGTGACTTTGCGATCGCTATCTCCGCAAGCGTAAATCAAGCAACGGCAATCATCCTGGGTTTGGCCTAACTCTGCCACAGCCACTTGCAGTACCTCATCAACGTTGAGGGACTGGCGGATGGTACGGGTCATTAGGTTTGCTAATCGCTCTTGCCGCTCCTTGGCTGCGATGGATTTATAGGCCTTAAGTAATTTGTATTGCCCTGCTTGGAGATGGGTGACGAGGCGCTGGGCAAATGGCCCCGGATCAGCTCCTTGACCATTCTTGTTAACGGGCTGTTGAAGCTGCTGACGGGCCGCCGCGATTTTTTCCTTGAGTTCCGGTCTGTAGGCTTCAACCTGCGTCAGTAAAAGTTCTGCTGCCTCACAGCTCACCTCGCGATCAAAGGTCCAGATACCTTCAAACCGACGGGATGGATCGATATGGATATTGTCTTCTGCTTTGTTGGGTAAGTTGAGGCGCTCCTCACAGACCAAGCAACTGGCGTAATGCTCACCGATGACGATGAGGTTCCACTCTTGGGCTAAGGGGTCCTCGACCTCAAAGGCCACGGTCTCATAGATGCCGGAGCGATTGCTGAAATCCGTTTCCGGGGCAGCCATGATGTAAAGCTGTTCAGTTTGTCCAGCAATGCGCTCGTAGCGACGGGCTTCCTGGCGGTAAAAGCGCTCCTGTTGGAAGGTTGCGATCACTAGAGGATGCTCCTCCTCCATGGATAGCAGCTGATCCTCCATGGCATGGGAGAGCGCTGTCAGGGATGACTTAAAAAATAATTGCGCACGGGGGGCGTTCACCTCCGGGCGATCGCTTAGAGCTGACAACAACTGTTGCAGCGTTGTGGAGGGTGAGGTGTTCATGATCGTGAAATCGAACAGTCCCTGAACGTTGATCTCCTGCTTCGAATGAGAGGAAAACAGAGCCGGACTGTGAACAAAGGACTACGCTGCCTCGCACAAGTGCTTTTTCCCTGGCAACGCCCCCCCACGGAAGTAGGCGGTTGTAATCCCCATAATCTCACGCTTTGGAGGTTTCAGGGCTTGGCCTAGGAAGAATGAACGGGATTCGTTACATCTCTGTTCCTGTGGATTGATTGCCTGGGTTTGAGTCACCGATGGGATTGCCTAGGGCGACATTGGAATGTCTGAAACCCTCTGCTTACGGTTCATTGGAAGAATAATGCACCGTCGATCTTTAGGCTGGCTCGGGAATTGTAAGAACAGCGACAAAGATATGCCGCTTCCATTTCATTTCTGCCGCTATGGCTCCCATGAATTCCACTGTCACTCCTTCCAACTTCCAAGCGGATTCCATGCAGAATCCAGGTTCTCTGGCTGGCTTGGAGGATGGAGATAGTATGGCTGAGACAGGTGTCTTGCCTGAGGTGGAGCGAGAGCTACGGGCCGCAAAGCAGGCAGCAGAGGCTGCCAACCTGGCTAAGAGCGAGTTTTTGGCGACGATGAGCCATGAGTTGCGAACGCCTTTGAATGCGATCGCAGGCATGACTATCCTGCTGTCAGACACCTCCCTCAGCGGAGAGCAGCGGGATTACGTCTCCACCATCCGCAGTAGCAGCGAAGCCCTGCTGGCGATCATCAATGACATCCTCGACCTCTCCAAAATCGAGGCAGATAAGCTTGAGCTAACCCCCGGCATCTTGGATATGGCGGCTTGCTGCCAGTCCGTGCTGGACATGTTCAAAATCAAAGCGAAGGCAAAAGGCATTGCCCTTGCCTATGAAATTGCTCCTGAGCTCCCCGCGAAGCTTTGGGCCGACGGTGCTCGGTTGCGCCAAGTGTTGATCAACTTGGTGGGTAACGCGATTAAGTTCACTGAGACTGGCTCTGTGACGGTAAGAGTGGGCCTAGAGCGTCAGTGGCAGGAGCCTGACTCTGAACGCCAGAGCTATCGCTTGAACTTTGCGGTGGAAGATACGGGGGTTGGTATTCCCAAGGCGAACCAGGAGCAGCTCTTCCAAGCCTTTCGCCAAGCAGACACTTCCATTACCCGGCGCTATGGCGGAACTGGCCTAGGCTTAGCGATTTGCAAGCGCCTTGTGGAGCTGATGGCAGGCCAAATTTCGGTCACCAGCGAAGCCAATGTGGGTACGACCTTTAGTTTCAGCATTAACCTGGAAGAGGTAGACCCGGCGCTACTGAAGACTCAAGATCGCCAGCAAGCGCACCTGAGGATTGTTTCTGCGCCTGTGGGCCGGGGCAACAGTGATGAGGCTTTCCAGACCATCAGTGGTGGAGAAATGCCCAAACCGGCCCTGTCCCAGGGAGAACAGGTGGTCATGCTAGATCGAGCTCTTACTACCCTGGGCCGGGCTGATGATAACGATGTGCCCCTCAAGGACAAGTTGGTATCCCGCTACCATGCCCAAATCCTTCACCAGCCCGATGGTGATTGGCTGCAAGACATTGGCAGTGCCAATGGCACCTATTTGAATGATGAGTTGTTGCTCCCCCATCAGCCCCGACTGCTCAAGCCAGACTGCCAAGTTCGCTTGGGGTCCCATACTTGGCGCTATGGCGATCGCCTCCAACCCCAAGCTTTAGCCCAGCCCACCCAGCTCAAGATTCTCTTAGTGGAAGACAGCAAGCTGAATCAAATGGTGGCGATGAAGCTATTGCAAAAGTTCGGCCATGACGTCACCACGGCCAATAACGGCCTTGAGGCCATTCTGGCCCTGCGAGAGGATATCTACGATGTGGTGCTGATGGATCTGGAAATGCCAGAGCTGGATGGTCTGAGTGCAACCCAGGAAATTCGCGAAGGTTGGCCTCTTAATCCGGAGCAATTTCCCAATCAGCCCAGTCCTTGGATCTTTGCTCTGACTGCCTATGCGACCCCGGAAGACCAGCGCCGCTGCCGCCAAGCGGGTATGAATGGCTATCTCACCAAGCCCATTCGCTTGGGGGACATGGAGCAGACATTGCAATCCTGTGCGGGACGTTTGGCTGCTGGCGTTCTCGGAGATACAGGAGAATGGGTTAGCACCGAAGACTATTTAGCCTCCTAGGCATTCTGGCCAAGCCTACGAGAAGTTTATTCTGATGCGGGCGTCGAGCCGATGCCTGCGTCTAAATCCAAATTCATGTTGGAGGGGATATCGTCGTCCAGGGCGATTTTGACTTCTGGTGGAGGGCTTTCATCTTCCTGCTCTGCTGGATCTTCCGAAGACTTTTGTGAGGGCTTCTTCTCAAAGTTTTCTGCCGCAGCGATCGCAGCCGCTTCGGCCTCGGCCTCCGCAGCAACGCCTCCATCTTCATCGAGAACAATGGGAGCTGTAGTGGTTTCGACGAGCTTGCGTTCCTCTTCATCGCTGCGAACACGACGAATGGGGAAGTTGACCACCAGGGCAGAGAGGCGCTGGTCGCTTTCCAGCATGAACTCCAGCCCTTCATCGTCAATTTCCACGTATTTGGAAACCACTTCGACGATTTCCCTGCGAATCTTTTCAAGGATTTGCGGGGTGATATCAGCGCGATCATGGGCTAGCAGTAGCTGCAGACGCTGTTTCACGTCATTGCGACTGTTGTCCTTTTCGCGGTTAAAGAGCCTGTCGAGAAGTTCGCTGAACATTGCTTATGGGGGTCGATGCGGGGGCGAGGCTGGTATCTAGCAGGTCGAAAGTAGGGGAGCCTACTTCTTGCCAAAGATTTTATTTTTGATGCGGGTAAAGAAACCTGGATTGAGGCTGTTGAGGTCTAGGAATGGGACTTTTTGGCCATCGAGGCGGCGAGCAATGTTGTTAAATTCAGTGCCTGCCCAGGATTCCTCGTTGGATAGCACTAGGGGTTCGCCTCGGTTGGTGGAGACGATCACTTGCTCGTCGTCGGGGACGGTGCCCAGCAAGGGAATGGCTAGAATTTCTTTGACATCATCCACAGACATCATGTCGTTAGCCTGGACCATGGCCGGACGGATGCGGTTGATCACCAAGTTGATGCGTTTGATGCCGTGGGCTTCCAGGAGACCGACGATGCGATCGCCATCCCTTACCGCTGAAATCTCTGGCGTGGTGACAATGATGGCCTCGGTGGCTGGAGCGATGGCATTACGGAAGCCCATCTCAATGCCCGCAGGACAGTCAATCAAGATATAGCGGTAGCGCCGGGATAAGGCTCGAACGAGCTGCTTCATCTGCTTGGCATTGATGGATTCCTTGGTACGGTTTTGGGCCGCTGGAAGCAAAGCCAGCTTGGGCTGACGCTTGTCTTTGACCAAGGCTTGATCTAGGCGGCACTGACCTCCTAGAACATCCAGAGCGGTATAGACCACACGGTTTTCGAGACCCAGGAGCAAATCGAGGTTGCGCAGACCAAAGTCAGCATCAATTACGACCACAGGATGGCCCAATCGAGCAATGGCCATGCCCAAGTTTGCTGTGGTGGTCGTTTTTCCAACGCCTCCCTTACCGGAGGTGACAACGATGGCGCGACTCATGGATGGCGAGAGCTCCCGGATGAAGAGAATGAGATTTCCGTACTGTCTCGGTGGACAAGTCTGCGGAAATGGAGAGGTTACGGTCAGAGGTCATATTCTCTTACTGACCGACCTAGGTGCAACTTTTTATCCCGAGGACGGTTGCAATGCTCAGGGAAATTTGCGCCCATTCAACTCAACTCATTGCGGTTAAAGCCATAGGCAGAGGTGATGCGGATGGCTTTGTCGTTGATGTAGGCAACTTCAGGCGTGGGATTGCCTTTATCTTGGGCATCGACGCGGGCAACTGCTCCGGCAATGCGAATTTGAGGGGCTTCTAGCTTGAGAGCCATGACGATGCTGGTCTTGTTCCCTGCTGCTCCCGCATGGGCAATGCCCCTCAGCCTGCCCCAAACGAGGATGTCCCCATCGGCAATGACGGAGCTACCGGGGTTGAGGTCACCCATGACGATGACGGAGCCGGGGTGGCGAATTTCGGTGCCGGAGCGGATATTTTTCTGTAAGTAGAGGGGCTCAGCCAGACCGATCTTTTGAGGGGAATAAACTTCCTTGCTGAGGAGCTCTGGCAAATTGTTGGTTTGATCGGCACTGTAGCCAGACATGGCGGCGGCGACAGCGGTTTGGCGACGGCTGGTGATAATGCGAGCTAGCTTGAGGTTGAAGCGGCCTAGGGCTTCGTCGAGTTCCTGGAGTTGGCGAGTGTCTAGGAGGCAGTTCTGGCTGTAGAGATGAACTGGCGTGTTGCTGGCAAAGGCTGTGCCGCCACTTAGACGTTGCTGGAGGTCTTGCCAGAGCTGGGAGTCGATGAAGTCAACGGCAACGTCAGGATTGGCGCTGGCTTCTTCCTCAGGAAAGACGATCGCCACATGGGCGTCTTCTCGCTTGATCAAGACTTGCTGGGCGCGATCGCTTTCACCTCCTTGCTCCTTGACTTGATCAAAATTGTCATTGTCGTCGTTGCTGGGCTGGTCATCCTCGGGCTGAGTTTCGCGAGCTTCATTCTCGTCACGGCCAGTGCCTTCACTTATCTCGTCAGGAGCGTTTGTAGTCTGGACGGGAGAGAGTTCTGCTTCAGACTCTACTTCGGTCTCTTCTGCAAGATCTGCGCTTACAGCACCTTCCTGGGATGCGGATGGAATCTCCTCGCTGGGTTCCAAGGACGGATTGGAGGCTCGTTCTGCTGTTTCGTAGATGGAAGGCTCGCTAGGTGTAGTGACTGGCTCGTTGCTCTCAGCGATGGCATCCCAGGATGCATCTGGTTTCGCGTCATTATTTTGGGCGATGTCGCTTACTGGGGCAGGGGAAACTTGCTCTGACCCAGGCTGTTGAACCGCGATCGCCTGGCCTGCCAACGGACCTTGCTCATCTTTCAAGGATGGCGCAGACGGTTCTGGTGAAGATTCAGCCGTCATAGCGTTTGCCGGATTTGAATTGCTTGGCTGCTCCGGCTCATTGGAAGTTTGGGAGTTGGCTTGAGACCCCATTGATACTGCCGTTGCTGCAGCCACAGCTATTCCAGGAGTACCCAGCCCTAGATTGGAGGGCTTCTGGGTCTTGGCTGCCAAGAGGTTTGTCAATGTGGGTGCAACCTGCGGTTCTATTCCCACAGCAGCTTCCAGAGAAGGATATTGAGGTGTTGAATCACCGGACGTCGCAGGGGCGTGGGGAGTCAATGACGTCATCATGGAGGGCAGAGAGGTTGCTAAAGGAGCATCTGAGGATAGCGAATTGGAGTCAGGCTGTGGGCCTGGCTCAGGTGGCTGGGACGAATTGCTTTTCTCAAGACCCATGGGCTGTCTCCGGAAGACCTCCCAAATATCCTAGCCCAGACACCCCAGCAACGTGGGCTGTCCATAGAGCTTTCCTAGGGTATTGAGATCGCTTTGGGAGATCTCAGGTGGATCTGCAATTTGCCCCGCATAGAGAGCATCACCAGGATTGGGGCTGTGGCCCCAGAGGCCCAAGGCATGGCCCAGCTCATGGCGCAGGGTGCCGCGCAGTTGCTGGGGGCCTTGGCGATCGCCTACATAGACCGTTTGCTGATGGCGCAGGCAAGATTGGCCGTCAGCGTCACGGTCGCGGATGATGCGAAAGCGAGTTTCTGCATGGCGGGCGCGGCTGATTTTGCCTTTTTCCCAGCGCAGGGGAGGCTGCTTTCGCAGAATGACGATGTTGGCCTGAGCCTTGTCATCGGTGATCTCCAGGTGGAGATAGCGAGACCAATCGGCGATTGCCCCCTCTGCCTGGTTTTGCCAAACGGCTTGCCGCTGAGCTAAAGCACTGCCCGATGAGGCTTGGCTGGGTTCCAGATAAACCAGAACAGGCCAGGATGACCAGAGCAAATAGCCCTGGGGTGAGGGAGAAATCTGGTCGAAGTAATCCTCGACCGTTCCTTGAGGTTCTAACACTGCCTCTAGGCGGCTTGGCAGTGGGTAAGACCTCTCATCCATAGAGGCTTCAGCCCCCCTGGTCATAGGAGGAAACCCTCCGCTAGCCAGAAGCAGACTGCCCAGAGTAAATGTAACTAGACGAAAAAAGAGCCAGCAACGCTGAGGTTGCTGGCTATAAGCGCTTTTCTGAGTCATGAGCAAATGCCACAAAAGAACAAGCTTCAACAAAATTCCCCATGGATTAGGGACGGGTTGGCTGTTCGCTCTATCCACCTAATCCCAAATGCTATTGGCCAGGTGTTCCCAACCAGCCTGCACTCAAGATTGTCGTGGTACCAATGAAAATAAGGAACAGTAACCAAGCGGCACGGTTTAGCGCCGTCTCAGCGCTCTTGCTGCTGTTAAACAGTTGAGCCTGGCCACCAATGCCGCCAATGCCATCGCCCTTGGGGCTGTGGAGCAAAATCACAATGACCATTCCTACAGCGGAAACCGTCCAAACAATCCCAAGAATTTCGGTGATCGACATACCTACCAAGGGTTAACTAAAGGCCAGAGTCAATAAGCATAGCTTACCTTTAGGCTAAGTTGACAGACCTAAATCGACAGTTTCACCGGCTCACGTTCCGCTTGAAGCTCAAATTCTGCCATTGCGATCATGGACTGGCCTGTCATTTCCTTGGGTTGGGGGAGACCCAGGATTTGCAGAATGGTTGGAGCTAGGTCCGATAGGCGTCCTTCCTGGCGGAGTTTGACCTGGGCACCGTGGCCTGGAATCTTGCGACCTTCGCCTTCAACCAAAATGAGCGGTACAGCATTACTCGTGTGGGCCGTCCAGGGATTGCCCTCTTCGTCGTGCATGTACTCGGCATTGCCATGGTCTGCTGTGATAAGGGCAGTACCGCCCGCCTTTGAGATTTCGCCCAGCAATTTGCCCAAGCAACCATCAATGGTCTGAATGGCTTCCACGGTGGCTTCCATGTTGCCCGTGTGGCCCACCATATCGGGGTTAGCGTAATTAACCACAATCATGGAGTAGATGCCTTTGCGCACTGCGCCGGTGACGACGCCAGTTAGCTCGTCCGCAGACATTGCCGGGGCATGGTCGTAGGTGGAGACATGGGGGCTTTGGACCATAACTTGATCCTGACCGGGGAATTGCTTCTCAATGCCACCGTCGAAGAAGTAGGTGACGTGGGGGTATTTCTCGGTTTCCGATGCCCGGAATTGGTTGAGGCCGTGGTTGGAGACGACTTCGCCCAGAATGTTGTCGTAGGTTTGGGGTTTGAAGGCCACGGTGACGGGCAGGCGCTCGTCGTATTGGGTCAGGGTAACCACTTCTAGATTCTTGATTGGCTCTCGCTCAAATCCATCGAACTCAGGAGCTGCGATCGCAGCGGTAATCTGCCTAGCCCGGTCGGGGCGGAAGTTAAAGACGATAACCCCATCGCCCGCTTCGATTGCTCCCGGTGCGAGGCGAGTGGGTTTGATGAACTCGTCCGTTACCTTCTCGTCGTAGGACTGTTGCAATAATTCCAGAGCCGTTTGGCCCGTGCCTTCGTCGCCGCTGACCATGACCTCATAGGCGGATTGGGTGCGTTCCCAACGGCGATCGCGGTCCATTGCAAAGTAGCGGCCAGACAACGTCACAATGCGACCTACCCCCAATTTCTCGGTGAAGTCGACCATCTTTTGCAGGGGCTCGGCTGCGCTGGAGGGCTTGGTGTCTCGCCCATCGGTAATTGCATGGATACAGATATCGCTCATGCCTTCGGTCTTAGCTAGGGAGAGCAGACCAAATAAATGTTCTACATGGGAATGGACGCCGCCTTCGGAGCAGAGGCCAATCAGGTGGAGCTTGCCATTGCGATCGCGCACCTTGCGGCAAAGGTCAACAAGTGGCTGGTTATTCAGCAGCGAGCCATCTTCCACAGCATCAGAAATGCGCACTAATTCCTGGGCTACAATCCGCCCCGCGCCAATATTGAGGTGTCCGACTTCGGAATTCCCCATCTGCCCCTCAGGAAGGCCCACATCTTTTCCCGATGCCTGAATCAAACTGTGGGGGTAGGTCTCCCAAAGACTATCCATTACCGGAGTCTTTGCGACAGTAATCGCATTGCCTTGGGCTTCGGGACGGTAGCCCCAGCCATCTAAAATCACCAGCACTACAGGAGAAATAGCGGCGTTCGGTGCCATAGATTTATTTTTTCTATCTAACTGCTTCGTCTTAGCCCTGCGCCCGAAAGCCCTTGACTGCGGCAATCATAGCATTGTGAATGGAGCTTCTTTGGGGATCGGATTCCCCTGAGGGGGAGAGATTTGGACGATTTTACCTGGAGGTTGTGCGGAAGAGCATTTGCTCAAAACCAGTGAAAGCCAATCGCGCTATGAATTGGAGCCTGAGCTATTAACTTGGAGAGAATGCGGGTTCTGGTATTCTCAGCAAACCTGATTGAACTCTTAAGAAATAGTTATTGATTGAAGTCTTTTGAAGATTTTGTGCGGTCTAAAGACAATTTCTAAATCAAAGGGATCATCTCCTAGAGATGCTCCCAGCTTTTAACTCATGATTGAAAACTCAGGCGTTGGAGACTTCGGAAGAGGGTGCAACGATTTCTGAACCTTGGGGCCGAAGACAGAGATAAATCGCCGCTCCAATGATGGGCAAGGTCACTGTTAACCAAGTCCGTTGAGGTGAAGAAAGTCCATGACGACGAGCATCATCTTGGGCCAAGACTGGAAACAGTAGGGTCAGTAAGCAGAAGTCCAGGCTCATAACGTGAATAAATCGACTGCTCTGCCACTGATTAACAAAGTTTGTCCAGTCTCCCTGGGTGACTGCGTAGCCGAGCCAGAGAAGGACATTGGCGAGTAAGAAGACGCCAAAGAGTCGGCTGGTAACGATCTTGAGAAGGCGAGAGGGCTGGCGCTGGAGAGTCGTTGGGGCTGGGGAGCGTAAAGCCAGGTAGGGCAACAGTGCAAAGGCCCCCAGGCCAAAACTACCGGCCACAAAGGGCCAAGCTTTAATAGGTTTAGTTGTCTCCTCTGCTGTTGACGGCTGAGCATTGCCATCAGCTAGGGCCACCGCCCCATAGATCATCGGCCAGAGGCCCATGAGATTAAACAGCGCCACAATCACAGGATTGAGCTGCCCCCATTGCCCCTTAGACAGGGCCATGATTTGGTCCAGAGTATTAGGGTCATTGGGAGGCGCAAGCAGAAAAGCATAGGCGCTAAATCCCAGCCAAATCCCACCGAAAATCAGTCTACGTTGCAAAGAATTCATCACCGACCCATAGATTCCGTAGGGTGGGTTTCACCCAAACGTTACAGGTCCACATTGGCCCACCCCGCAGAAACCCACCAAAGCCCAAACATTCGCCTAACACCGTCAGCCTAAAACGCCTGAATCCATTCCCGGATCTCATAGCTCGTCCAGATTCCGTTCTTCCAATAGGGATCACCTTCAACCAGACCGCGCACTGTGGCCTCATCTTCCGCCTCATAAATCCCAAACACCCGCTCAGAATCCTTCGTCGGGCCGAGGGTGACAAGGACGCCAGATTCTTTTTGTTGTGTCAGACCTGCGAGGTGAGCTTCCCGAAAAGGAGCCCGCTTTTCGAGTACGTTTTCGCAGTAGGTGCCCCAAAGAACGTATTTAGCCATGGTGTTAATGAATGAGGTATTGCGAGCTAATGGGTTGCGACCGTAGAGACATGGCGATGTGTCATGCGCTGTAAGGTTGTGCACCCAGGATATGACATAAGGCTATGCCCCCAATCGGTAAATGATGGAGTTGGAATTCAACTATTTTCTGTTCCGACACCCAAGTAATGTCTGGTGCTATCCTCGTTTGGGTTCGTCGGTGGCTCGTGGAATGACACCTTCAAAAAGATTTCTTGAGAAGCCCCACCAAAGAGTGGTGTCTTCCACTTTGGGGAGTGCTTGTTTAATTCAATTCCCGTTCTTTAACAGAACTGGCTCACATCCTCGCCACAGTCATCTGCCAAATAGCAAAGCGAACGGAAACGCAGACCCACCAGTTGCTCATACAGCGGATTAATCTTGCACATGGGGGGAATGTGAACCACCTTCTTGCCAAACAATTTCACATCTCGCTCAAAGGGGCATTGGGCTGGGATCATCTTGCAAAGAAAACGAGCCACGCGGGGATCATCAACATCTAGACCGTCTAGCCAAGTGCGTGCAGGCTTGAGCACATCAATGCCACTCGCCTTAGCGGGGGGCTTGAGACCGCTTGCTGGCCCGTCCGCAGGTAGCGCTGACGCCGTTGCAGGAGTGGTGAGAAAATCTTCCCCTCCGGCTTTACTCGGTAGGGTAGCCCGTAGGGACTCCAGCACGGAGCAATCTAGCTCCAGAGCATGGCAAAAAGATTGAAGCATTTCGTCTTCTGGCGTTGAGTAGGTTCCATCCGCCACTGCGACCATTGCTGCGGTGCGCAAAAAATTCTCCCGCAGACTATGGCCCTTTCCTAGGCCTTCAACGAGCGCTTCGGCTGTAATGGGCTCAAATTGCTCCACATCTAGACAGGGTGCTAACTCGTCTCTGGTCAATTCGCTGATCAATTCCCGCTCAACTTTGTCGAAATTTCCATCAGCCCAAGCCACGCTGAGTAAACCGCGCAACCAGGCAGTCATCTGAACAGGACTATAAGGTGAGGTAACAGCTGTAGCCATGGTGCTTTGATGAGTTGCTAACAAATAAAATTGACTCAGCAAACCGACTCGTAAATGGAGTGAGTTCCCAGGCATTGGAACAATGGCAGCTCAACCTTAAACCAGTCTTTTAGTAGAGACAGCAGCATTTGATACTGTTCGCCAAAGCTGCGCTACTGCCATGCGGTTTGCATCTTGAGGAGCAACCGATGTGTACAGGACTCAATGCATCGCAACATTTTGCGGTGGGTATTGGCTTGCCAACGGTCAGTCCAGAGAGGCGCTATTTCTATATTGCCAAGGGCTTCTCAAAAATAACGCTCATATGCCAAAACGTATCTTTCACTGTCGAGTCATCTTCTTCTGGAGGAAGTAGATGCAACCTTTGTAAACCCAATCAAGCTGCTTATTCTCAGCACTACAACTAAAGATGAAGTGCTCAGATATAGCCATCGTTTAGCCCAGCCACTGTTTAGACTACGCAACATTTAGGCGAGGTGACGGAGCCAGACCCAAACCAAAAGCGACGGTCGAAAGGCGACGAATCACTTATTTGTGATGGGGTCATACCTCCCGCCGTCGGTCATGGACTATTGATGACATCAGTTCAAATTGATGCGCATCTCAGATTAATTCGACTACTCAGACAGAATCGAGAGGCTATAGGGATGGCTCTGGGCTTCGCGATCGCCCACGTAAATCTTGTAAGTGCCGGGCAACCAGTACCCCACAGCCTCAGGCCCCTTATCCATGGCATGGTCGGACAGTACGCAAAAGCGACCTGTCGGGCCTTCAATCAGCAAAGTTGGATCACCAGCGCCTTCCACAACAAAGCGGAGATAGCCCGAAGTTTGAGCAAATTCATCTGTGAGCTGAAGCTCTTGACTGGGCTGGGCGGAGATATTGCCACAGTCACTCGCCACCGCACCACCAGACATGCCCTCCAAACTCATGGGCTGATTGAGCTGGGTCACAACCCGAGCGGGCACCGCAACCGCAGCAGTGGCACTACCGATAACAGCAGCCATTGCGCCAATCATCCAGCGATTCATTTTTTTACCCATGGTTCCAACTCCTCAACAGTGAACGAATTGCAACGCTAGCCAATCTTCTCAGATACCTCAGGGGTAAAGCTCCTAAGGCTTGATTAAAGATGAGGGCAAATCAGCGGACCTATCTTAGGCAAATCATTAAGCCCGATAGCTTGAACTGATTGGCGCAATTCTGTCAGCCAAAGTGCTGACTTATCTATAGGATGCCGCAGCTTTTAAGCTCTGCTGATGGCGTTGTGGCTGTTTCCAGACTGTCCCTTAATTTGGAACCTGGCTGAAGTCATTCCAATTGCGCCATTGCCTGCCAGAAGAGGCTTTGCCGTCTCAGAGCGTTGCTGGACTGTAATGGGTTCTCCACAGAAAATTGAGCAAAATCCTGACCATTCGAGAAAATTTAAGCTAAGGTATTGTCCGTTCAAGTCATTAAGTGTCACTGGAGAAACGGATGAAGTGCTGCCCAGCGGGACTTTCTACGCCTTTTTGTAAGGCTTTAGCTGTCTTCAGCATCTCTGCGATCGCAGCTATCGGCCTCTCCCAACCGGCGGCGGCTCAGCCTGCCTACGGTAGCTACATCGGTGGTGGCCTCGGTCTTGGTCATGAGAGCGATGATGATGGACAACTGGATGCATCAGGTGTTGTCACAGCTCGCTATAAGTTTTTGAAGTCCCCTATTTCGGCGAGAGCACAGCTGTTCTTGGACCGAGATAGTGTGGCAGTGGTGCCCACTGTCTCCTACGACATTCCTGTGTCCTGGCAGCTTGAGCCCTACATTGGTGCTGGCGTTGCCTTGGGCACCAGTGGCAGCATTGTGGGTGACGGTGCTTCTTTTGTGCTTCAACCCGGTGTGGATTACGCCATTCCCAACACCCAGTGGGTGGTATTTGGCAATGCGCTTGTGGCCTTTGATGCCTATGAAGGTGGCGATAAGGATGGCGATCCAGCAGTCTCGATTCAAACGGGTGTGGGCTGGCAGTTTTAGAACTATCTAATCCTCAATCCATTACCCCAAAACGAAGGGGCGGCTCGAATAACGAGCCGCCCCTTCGTTTTGGGGACTATTCACAGCCAAACTCCCCATTTTCTAATCGGCCATCAAAATAAAGGCTGATTCCGCTCGGGAGGCCAGCTGATGCGATAGGCATGACCCACTACATCCCGAACAGGCAGCGTTCCCCAAACGTGGGAGTCAAAGCTGAAGTTGCGATTGTCTCCCAATACGAATAGTTGACCGGGCGGCATGACTTGGGGAGCCATCTCGTACTTAATAGGTTCAGGTAAATATTCTTCAACTAAGGGCTGACCGTTTACAACTAACTGCCCCCGAGCAACCTCAACTTGGTCGCCCTCCATTGCCACCAGTCGCTTCACAAAGAAGTGACTCTCCTTAGATTCCGCCAGGCTGTTGTCATTGCCAATGGCATGGTGACTGCGAAAAACCACAATGTCGCCCCGCTCTGGCTGATAGCTTGCGGATTTTGAGACCAGAATGCGATCGCCCACTTGCAACGTTGGCACCATGGACTCACTAGGAACTGCAAAAGGCTCCACCCATCGCTCAGCTAACGTGACAGAACCCAACATCAAAGAACGAGACAGCAGAATCAAAACTGCCAACACCAAGCCCTTACGCACAATGGCTTGGGCCACGGCAGGAGCCGGAGAAACCTGAAGCGGTACTAGCACTTGGAGTCCGCCGCTATCCTGTCGACCTGGGTCACGGTTGATAGCTCCAGAGCGAGGGGCACTGGTAGAAAGCTCGGTAGCCACTGCAGGCTGGGAAGGCTGAAAGCTAAGCTGCCAAACCAACTGGACAGAGGCAAGGGCCCACAGTAAGCCCATCGCAAGCATCACCGAGCGAGATAGGGAAACCGCAGCCAGCCAAAGCAGCGTCATCACAAAAAAAATGGCCCCAGCCCCCAGCCGATGGGCATGGAAATGACCCAAGCCCGGCAGCAACTGAGACAAAAACACCGAAAACCAGAGATCCTTGACTGTCTGCGATTTGCGCTCCTGAGCCTCAAAAGAGCGAAAGGCTTGGGGCGCTCCCTGGCTCAGACAGCTATAGGCATCGATCACGCTGAAAACCCACAGCACGATGCCCATACCCAAACAACCTGCCCCTAACTCAACATTGCCGTGGGCTCCCAGAAAAGCCCACACTGTAGCCAGCAGAAGGCCTAGCCCTAAACCAAACCACAGCAATCCTCGCCCAAATTGCCCGCCATAAAAGTGCCCGATACCGGGGAACAACAGCGACAAATTAACGGCATACCAAGGGCTGGGCGACGGCCTAGAAGTCGGGCTCGATTGCATAGGGTTCCGCAAAAAGGGACGGTGACGCTAGCTCTTAGGATGCCCGATTGGTTAGGGATGGGGACAGCACCACAGCCAGGAGTTTGGGGATGCTCAGATGAACCCCTTATCGTTTGGCCACCTTGAGGCGCTGGGTCACCATAGTGAGACCGTCTTTACGCATCACCACAGCCGAAATCCAGCGATCGCTCTCCTGGCGAGGAGCTTCACCAATCTTGAAAATACCGCCAGGTCCCGTCCCAGTTTGGGAATCGACGAGAGGCGCTAGCTCAGCTTCAGAGGGATTGCCATACCCTTTGGGCGAGACGGGCTCATCGAGCAGGCCACCCAGGAGCAAATCCGTTTCTAAAGGCTCCAGAACAATGACATCAAAGTTGTACTTTTGCCCTGGCTTGACTCGCTCTGGCAAGTTGACTTGGAGGGTGGGTGGGCGATCGCCGCTTGTCACTTCACTGCGCTCCGACAAAATCTCTTCTCGCACCAACTGACCCTTCTCATAGGTCTGCCGGGTCCGCAGTGTAGAAGCTAAATCCAGGCGACGAGAGTCCTCGTTACGACTCCCCTCAATCCGGGTCACAACCTCAGCGATGCCGCCCCGTCTTGTTTTCTTCCAGTCGACAATTTCCGTTTTGTAGGACAGAGCAGGATATTGCTTCCAAAAACCGCGAATGGAAGTGGCCAGAGCGCGGCGGTTCAAACCGTCTGAATTACGGTAGTTGGAACTATAGCCCTGGAATAGCGCCCGAAGATTTTTCCCATTGGCAGCGCTTTCCCACTGTTCCAAAGCTTGCTGCACAGCTTCTGGAGCTTCTGCCTGACTGCGAGCCACTTGGCCAGGAGCCTCCCAAGTTTTGTCCAGGATGACATCTTGGGCCTGACTCTGCTCGGGTGCGCCTAAGACCATTACCAAGGAAAGGGCGCAGCCCCCAAGAAAAGCAGGCGTCCCAGACAGACGACAGGCTGACCGCAGTTGTTGAAGGCTCGGAATAGCTTGCCGTTGGAGCATGAAGCGAATACCTAAATAATCGAGAAAATACATTGAGAAGCGAGAGTCCGCACAGAGCAGAGCAAACGGCCTATACCGCCATCATTCTAGTCCTTTAACGGAGGGACCTAAGATAATTTAGATACCAACGAAAGCAGTCATTGGGCGTTTCAGAAAGCACAGCCTAAGTTAAGTCAACTCATCAGCGCTTTGAACCATTGTCTTGCTTCCAGGCAATCTATTAGACTGGCAGCCTTGAAAGGCCTTTACACTGCCAATGTAGCTTTCGCCCCTAAGCCAGCAACATCCGGCTGTTTTATCACCTACCGTTAGGGGGAACCAGCGGCATAGGACAGATGGAGTTGCCCCTATGGCCCCCAGGACGGACCTTTCGTTAGGCTAGTTCCGCCAAAGCAGACGCTTCAGCGTAATGACTTAGCGGATTAGACAGCTTGCCAGAGCCTTGGCCATTTTGCCCAATCGCTCAACCTCAAAAAATCCCCAGTCTTTCTACTTATCAGGAGCAACTAAGCCGTGAGTCAGGCCTCTCCCCGCCTTCTAATTGCTGCCAGCGGTACCGGTGGCCATGTATTTCCGGCTCTAGCCCTCGCTGAACAGCTGCCCGATTATGAAATTGAATGGCTGGGCGTACCCAATCGCATGGAAACCCAGCTTGTGGGAGATCGCTACCGTCTCCACACCATGAACGTGGGCGGCTTCCAGGGCGGGCTCGGCCTGGGAACCTTGAAAACCCTAGGCAAACTCATTGGCGGTATATTCCAAGCCCGCAAAATTCTCAAGCAGGGCAAGTTCCAGGGACTCTTTACAACGGGCGGTTACATCTCTGGACCCAGCATTGTCGCGGCAAAGAGCCTGGGATTGCCGGTGGTTTTACACGAGTCTAATGCCTTGCCCGGCAAGGTCACTCGCTGGCTCAGTCCGCTATGCAGCTTGGTGGCGATCGGCTTTGAAGAAGCAGCCCCCCATTTACCCAAGGCTAGGACCGAGTGCGTTGGCACCCCCGTCCGCAGCAATTTCCTCGAGGCAACCGGCAGTGAGCTGGGCCTCAACATTCCCGATGATGCACCTCTAATCGTTGTGGCCGGGGGCAGCCAAGGTGCCGTTGCGGTTAATAAGATGGTCCGGGAAGCAGCTCCCGCCTGGCTCGAAGCAGGGGCTTGGATTGTTCACCTCACTGGCCAATCTGACCCGGATCGGGAAAGCTTCAGTCACCCTCACTACATCGCCTTGCCTTTCTGGGACAACATGGCGGCTCTTTTTCAGCGGGCAAATCTAGCCATCAGCCGTGCAGGAGCCGGAACGCTCACTGAGCTAGCCATCACCGGCACTCCCTCGATCCTGATTCCCTATCCCTTCGCGGCGGAAGATCATCAAACTTTCAATGCAGCCATCTTTGCGGCTGCGGATGCTGCTCTGGTGTTTCAACAAAAAGAGCTTAGCAAAGACATCTTGCAAGATAAGGTCATGCAGCTGCTCGACCCCGCTAAAGGTCAGCTCCAGGCCATGGCTCTCAATGCCAAGTCCATTGCAGTAGAAAACAGTGCAGAGGTCTTAGCAAAGACAGTTAAGGGCTTAGTCGAAGCTTAAGATCACACGGCAGCACCACGCACTTAGGATCGAGGCTTCCTCTCCATTAGAGCGCTAGGCATCTGTCCCAACTGTGCATATGGCATGTCAGGTATGCCATATGTTGATGTCTTATCAGGGCTTATTAAATTTTCAGTCCTAAGCAGAGAGCGCGATCGCACCTTCTCTTAAAACCTGCCAATCTTGCCCCTTCCAGGCCACCACTGTAGAAGGTTGGGGAGCCACCGTTCGCTCTCCTTCCATCCCAGAGTCGCCTGTACCCAGCACCTGCACTTGGGGAAATAGCTCGGAAATATCATCCGCGTTACGTAATGGCGGCTGGCCCGAGCGGTTAGCACTCGTTGTAGCCAAAGGACCCGTCGCCGCCAAAATTTCTAAAGCCAAGTCATTCTTTGGCACCCGAATGCCCAACGTGCGTGGATTGGCAGGTGTCATGGCAATGGGATGAAGGCCTGTAGCTGGCAACACCAACGTAATTGCCCCTGGCCAATACTGTTCAGCCATGAAATGCCATTGCTCTTGTTCCTCCGAAGTCCCTCGCACATAGGGCCACAACTCCGAAGCTTTTGCTGCCATCAGAATTAACGGCTTATGAACTTGCCGATGCTTCAAACGATAGATCTCAGCGGCCTGCTCCGGCTTGGAGGCCAAAGCAGGCAAAGTATCCGTGGGAAAACTCACAACCTGTCCGGCCCGAGCGGCATCCACAAGCTGAGGTAACGAGACTTTGAGCATGTTCTATAACTAGCGGAACGGGCTAAATTCGCGCGAATAAAGCCAATTCCATGAAATTAGAGCTTTATTATGCGCTATCAGAAGCCACCTCCTGCGATGCAACAGGTAGCGTTAAGAATTTACGTATTACATCGCACAGCGGATACAAATCGTTCCACACCACAGAGGTCTAAATGTGCTGTGACGGCTTGATAGCCTCCATCTGCGAGCAACAAAGCCTGTACATCCTCAGCCTGGCCCGCCATTAACTCCACCAGCCACAGCCCACCGGGTTGCAAATACTGGCTCCCCGCAGTGACGAGGTGACGCAAACAGTCCAGGCCATCCTCTCCCCCATCCAGGGCCAGCCTAGGCTCATAAAGACGCACTTCTGGTTGGAGTTCCTTCACCATGGCTGAGGGGATATAAGGAGGATTTGAGACCATACCCGCAAGCCTCAGACCTGCTTCAAGTTGAGGCTGGAGTGGTTCAAA
Source organism: uncultured Pseudanabaenaceae cyanobacterium (assembly GCA_937949725.1). Lineage (GTDB taxonomy): Bacteria > Cyanobacteriota > Cyanobacteriia > PCC-9006 > JAAUQQ01 > JAAUQQ01. The sequence continues at coordinate 8,514 of CALECT010000023.1, read as the reverse complement.
CCATTCTCCCTGGTGTAACTGGATCCGCTGTTGCCAAGTTCCTTCTTGAACTGTCCGCAAGTTTTCCGCCGCGATTGTCAGGGCAAGTTCGCTGCAGTCCACTCCATGGATGGCGATGTCTGGCAGTAGCTCTGCCAGTCCCAAGGCGATCGCCCCTGAGCCCGTTCCCAGGTCCACCCAAGTCCCCTGGGCCAGCTCAATCTCGAACAGCTCTCGAACTTCGTTCACTCGCTGAGCTGCAATTTCCACAATCAGCTCCGTCTCGGGTCGAGGTACTAAGACGCCAGGAGCTACTTTGAGGTCAAAGCGCCGCCAGGGCGATCGCCCCACCAGATATTGCAACGGCTCATGTTCCTGCCAGTGCCGTCTCCACAGCTCCGCAAGCTCTCCGAGCCCTCCGGGAAGGCCACCTGACAACTCCCAAGTCTGCTCAGCAGCGGCATAGGTTAGGACTCTCACCTCCACCCCAGCGGCCTCTCGCAGCAGCCAATCTAGCTCCCCATCAAGCTCGGGGGCTAAAGCCAAAGCTGCCTCTCGCCAATCCCGCAGCTGCTGTGTTGTCACCACCTGCTGTGCCATGCAAACCCCAGAATTTTGCCCCAATCTCAAGCCTAGTGATTTACAGTCCAAAACAAAACGCATTCACGCTGCCAAAGAGAACCCAAACACAAAAATCCCAGCCTCGGTTAGAGGCTGGGGGTAGAGGCTGGGATTTGAAGCAGAAACCCAGAGTCACTGAGTCCAGGGCAACTAATTCTGCTGGCTACGCTGGCTGCGAATCACATATTCCAAGCTGGCCTTAGGGGGAATGAACTCCACCTGACTCATTGCGGGGTCATCACTCTCACTCATCGTCTGTAAGACCTGGTCTAGCGTGGTGACGTTAATGGGAATCGCGATCTTCTGCAAATCCCGAGTCTCCTTCTTGGCTTCCGCCAAGTAGCTTTCTAAGTCAGCGCGGCTAAAGTACATTGGCAGGATTTGCTTATCATTACCGTTCTCATCCGCTAGGGTAATGCCCAAATTTGGCGCATAGAAGAGGGGAATACCACTCCAGCTCTTGACCTCTTCCCCAGCCTGCTTGCGCACCGCCACTGCGGCCTGAACCTCTTGTTCGTCCGGAACCACCTGGAAAGCTGGGTCTGTGGCCTGACGCTTGGTAGAGCGAGACTCCAGATACACCAGGGACATAGGAATGGTGCGCACTTCCACTTCTTTGGCCAGACTGGAATTGCTTTGACGCTGCTCCTGGAGCAAACGCTCCGCATCGGTGCGGTCTACATAACTGGGCACCAGCGCAACTGTCTTGCCATCTAGAGAAAGGGAGGCCACAGCAAACTTTTTCAACTGGGCATTGAAGAGCGTAAACACCGGCACATTATTAAGCTTGCGAGCGATTTCCTCTTCGCTCAAGGCCATGGCAGGTGCAACATCCATTGCCAAGGTGCCCATCAAGGTTGTGAAGGTGACACCTGCAGCAAGTGCGAGGTTCTTCGTCCAATGGCCAAGCTGTCTCATGGGTGCTCCTGGATTGTTAGGGAATAAAACTAATACAAACGTTGGGCAACGGGGAGCAGCGTGAAATTTGCTGTACCGCTTCAACCAAGATATCAATGGGGCAACTTCAGGCCAACTAAGAAACTGAAGCCACTGCAATGAAATATTTCCGTTGAAAATATTTTAGAGCGCCCGTTCAAAGGACTGGTTTGGGATCGTAATGGTTCCCGCTCTCGTTTTAGAGCTTGGGTATTCTATGCCGGGCAAGAATTCCCAATCTTCACTTCATGGATTGAAGCCTACTCTCAGGGAAAAGTCCTGCATCAGAACAATTGCTCCCCTGAGAGACCAACACTCCCATCAATCGTTCGTCGCATTGTCCAGCAAAAAACAAAAAATAAAAAGGGGGCCAATAGACTTGGCCCCCTTTTAGTCGGGATGACAGGATTCGAACCTGCGGCATCCTGCTCCCAAAGCAGGCGCGCTACCAAGCTGCGCTACATCCCGACAGCTATGAACAAGTTGAATGACTGCTTTCAGAAACACCAATGTTGCTGAAGCAATTTCAAATTTCCACCATCGCATTATACACGCGGTGAGCCCGCTGTCTTGGCGTAAATGTGAAAGGCCTGGATAGCATCACTCGTGATCGTTCTACAGCAAGCATGGAGAAACCTTTGAACTCCAAATTCGATCCTGTTATCGAAAGATTTACGACCATTGCATCAGTTTTCCTATACCAAAGGGAATCAGAAAAATTAAGATGCCAAGGGAAGCAAAAGCAATTCCCCCATGTCTCGCATTCAAGACTCGACCATTCATTCACTCCCAAGCGTTTGCAGAAGAATGGCATTGTGAGATCGCTCTCAATCTATTGCCTTCCATCAATTCATTCATGGGGCACGAGCTCTGCTGGCCCGCCTTGAAGCCTTGTACATTGATGCCAGCTTGAATTCTCATCCCCTAAGGAGCAGCATTGCCATGACTCAACTGTTGGCCGGAGACATCGGCGGAACCAAAACGATCCTGCGTTGGCTAGAAGCCAATGACAGCCAACAGATTACCGTTCGCCATGAGATGGAATATCCCAGCCAGCAATATGAGGATCTGGTTCCCATGGTCAACGTCTTTCTCCAGGAAGCCGAACAAAACAGCGGAGCATCACCAGCCCCAGAGCGAGCTTGCTTTGCCATTGCAGGCCCCGTTGTGGATGGAACCTCTGAACTGACGAATCTGGGCTGGCAGCTCTCCGAGGCGAGGCTAGGCGAAGTCTTGAAGCTCAAACAAGTCACGCTAATCAATGACTTTGCAGCCATTGGCTATGGCATACCAGGTCTAACCTCCCAAGACTTAAGATGCCTCCAGATAGGCGCAGCAGTTCCCACCGCTCCGATCGCTGTCATTGGTGCTGGTACGGGCCTAGGTCAATGCTTCGTTATCCCCCAAGCCAACGGTCCCTCCAGAGTTTTTGCAACAGAAGGAGGCCATGCCGACTTTGCCCCCCGCACGGCATTGGAGTTCCGCTTACTGGAATACATTCAAGAGAGCCGTGAGCTGACCCATGTTTCGGCAGAACGCATTGTTTCGGGGCAGGGAGTGGTGGCGTTTTATCAGTTTTTGCGCGATCGCGAGTCCATGATAGAAGATCCCAGCGTCGCCCAGATCATCCGCAACTGGGAGCAGGCAGAAGAATACAGTGACGATCAGCCAGACCCTGGAGCCACGATCGCCCAAGCCGCCTCCAACAATCCACTCTGTGAACGGGCCATGACGCTATTCTGCGAGGCCTACGGCGCGGAGACCGGCAACCTAGCGCTAAAACTGCTGTCCTACGGCGGCGTTTACCTAGCAGGGGGAATCGCATCCAAGAATGTGGACCGCCTCAGCAACGGCGGTTTCATAAAAGCCTTCCTTGACAAGGGCCGTATGGAGCCACTGCTCAAACGCATGCCTGTGCAAGTCATACTCAACCGACAAGTAGGACTGATTGGCGCAGGGCTCTACGCAGCGGCGCACATCAACAATTGAAAATATGACTTAAACGACTCCCATCTGTTCAGACTGAGAGGGCTGAGATGGGGGGGGGCATGGCGACTTCTAGTTCATGGGCTAAGCCTAAGCAGTCAACTACATTTCCATCAGAGGCGTACCTTCCAAACAAGCTCGAGCTAAAACAGCCCCTTCCCACTGAGCTCCCTCTAAAGAAGCACAGAGCAAGTTTGCTCCGGTCAAATCAGCCCCCCGCAGGACTGCCCCCGCTAAATTGGCCTCTTCCAGATTGACGCCCGAGAGATCGGCTCCAGAAAGATTCGCACTGGATAAATCGCAATTTTCCAGGTTTGCTCCAGACAAATTGGCACCTCTCAGGTCTGCGCCTCGCAGGTCTACATCCTGCAAGTCCAACTGACTCATCACAGCACCCGCCAAAAATGCTCCCGCTAGGCTAATTTGCCCCACCTGAGAATCTCGCCAAGTCGTCGCTCGTAGATCGCCATTGCGACAGTCGGCCCCTTGCAAATTTGCGCCGGCAAAGTCGGCCCCTCGCAAAGTGCCTCTCAGATTTGTGCCTTGGAGATCGGCTCCTGCAAAATTAGTCCCTCGACATTGAGCCTGGGAGAGATCCATTTGGGCCAGCTTGGCACCTTCAAGATTGGCTCCAGAAAGGTCACGTCCAGCAAAGTCTTGAACAAGCCCCTTACGAATATCCACCCAGTCCTGATTCATACCTTGGGTACTCAGCTCTGCCATGACCTTGCCCTAAAACATTTCCCAACCGGGTAATAAAGTGACAGCCACATCGGAATGACAAATCACGCCCAGTTACTGGATATTACAGCCCTAAGCTACAACTCACTGGTATTGAATAGAGACCGCGAGATGAAACAACAGGGCTATTGCCCAAAAACATCAGCAGCAAACGACAACGGCAAACCAGCAAACGCACCTCAGCGCTGCTTAAGCGTTAGACGTTTTAACCAGCTCCGTCTCTTCCAACCAAACATTGGGAGGACGGCTGGGCTGGTCAGGCAGCTTCATCAATCCCATCTCGGTTAGACGAACCACCGTTCCCAAAGACTCCACCAAAGCTGGATCAAACCGTTTCTCGCTTAACTCCCGGCAATGCTCTAGGGCATCTCCCAAGGAGAGCGCTGGGCGATCGCTGCGGGCCTCGGTCAATTCTTGGAAATGAGCCACTAGCCCAAGGATGCGCGACTCCAGAGAAATCTTCTCTTCTCTGAGACCATCGGGCTTACCAGTCCCATCCCAATGCTCCAATTGGTGACGGACAATATCGCTAATGGGTTTGAGCTCTGGCATCGCATCCAGCAGCTGAGCCCCTAGGAGTGAGCGATCGCGCCAAAACATTTCACTTGCGGCTTCCAACGCCTCCGAAGTCTGAGTAAAGACCTCGCTAGGAGCCTCAGCTAAACCAATGCGGAATAACAACCCCGCCAGACGCAAGCGACGCAGGTTCAGCGTAGGCAAATCCAACACCTGACCAATCGTTTCAGCCAAAGCAGAGACCCGAACAGAGGCAGCAGAGTTTGAGGGGTCGCGTTCATCCACCCTTTGGGCCATGCGTAAGAAAGCCTGGAGCTTATTGGCAGTGAGGTTACGGTTGAGGCGTTGGGCCTGACCTTCCAGTTCCCAAAGCTCCCGCGCCTGACGGCTCACGGTCACCAACTGCTGCTGACTACTCTGAAGATAATTAACGATGCGAGAGACGACACCGCTCAAATCCGTGGTCTGACTACCTTCAGCCGATGAGACTGCTTGGTAATGAGCCGTTAACTGTTCGGCCAGGGGCTCGTCGTAGGGACGCATCCGGTCAATCAGAATTTCCGTAGCGCGCGAGACTAGGGACCGGTCAAAAGTCCAAAGGCCGTAAAACTTGCGTTCAACATCCACATCGGGCTGGCCTCCACCCCGATAATCCTCTTCATCCAGCTCATGACAGAGGACCATTGCCGAATAGCCCGGTGCCAGAATCACCAAGTTCCACTCCTGAACCATAGAGTCGCCAGGATCTAGATCAACTAAATCAACCTGGTCGAGCTCGCTAGTGCGGTGGCTTGCAAAACCGCTGTCGGGAACCGCTGCGATCGCAACCTCTCTGGATCTAACGGAGATATCGAAATAGCGCTCTGCTTCCTGGAGATACCACTTGCCCTGCTGAAACGTAACCAGGACTAAAGGCTTGGAGGCTTCATCTTCTGTATCCCCTTCCAGGATGTGATCCTCCAAGGCATGGCACAAAGCGACCAACGTATTTTTGAAATACACGCCATAACTACTGGGCAGCCTTCCATCGGGAGATGAGGCCTTAAGCTGATTCAGAGTGGCCTCTGGCTGCATGGCAATTTCTAAAAATAATTATGAGAGAACTGAAACATTCAGTTTCCTAATCATTCCATAATTCGCAGCTTGACGCCCCTTCTGAGGGGGGTAATGACACGAAATAAGACATTTAATTAATATTCTTGTAGAAGCCCAGTCCTGTCAGAGGATAAATGCTGCTCCAACCTTCCTTTCACTGAAAACGATCCAGCGAGAAAATCATCTCAGGTTGGAGAGAATGAATGCCCTGAATCAATAGATATATCCATTGATTCAGGGCATTCATAAAGGGCATTATATTTTGCTGCAATGAAACCTAGACTTGTCCTTCAATCTTGAAGACAGAATCAGCAGGCTTAGATGCACTGATGCTGTCCCATTGAATGCCTGCAAGGAAACTATCTGGTTCTAAGGTCTCCACCACATCAACTCCCCAGTCTCCTGTTTGAAGCGTATCGGAAGAGTCGCTTGTAGCGGGGGTCGTTTTCGTACCTCCCAAAGCCAAGATGCGAGGGCGAGTTTGCTCTCCTTCATCTAGCTGGGGAGAGCGAGCTTTTGCTAGGGCTGCGACGCATAGCTGTCCAACTGACTGAGGTGTGAGACTGTCATCGAATGTAACTGCCACGATCCAATGGGGATTATCTAATGGACGGCAGCGAATTTCAGCTTGGTCCGCCAAGCCATCAATGAAAACCTGAACAAACTCTGCCCGGCTTAAGGCTGGCAAGACCGTATTGGGGAGCGTGAAATTGTGGGACAGGAACATCCGGCCCGAAGATGCAGCAGACATGAGTTAAATGCTTAAGTCCGAGAAAGGCTGTCGCTAGCCTACACCGCCGTTAGCGATCGCTGACAAGTGGGACAAACGGCATGGATCAACAATTGACAATCGAGCAAGTGGTAACCCGACTTCTCAGCTGTCTTAGCGCCAGCCTTGAGAACCGAATCATTCTTAAATTCCACCGTCTTATTACAGCGCACACAAATGAGGTGGTGGTGGTGGTGAGGAGCGGGCTGATTAATTTCATAACGCTTATGACCTTCAGCCAGCTCAAGCTCACGCAAAATGCCCATCCGAGCTAAGAGCTTGACGTTGCGATAGACCGTCGAAAGACTAACCTTCTCGCCATGCTCTTCCAGGCGGAGGCATAGATCTTCCGCGCTGAGGTGCTCGCCCTTTGGCAAAGTTTGGAACGTTTCCAGCATGATTTCTCGCTGGGGCGTCATGCGCCATCCACGTTCATTCAGTTCAGCTTTAAGGGCGGCAGGGCTATAAGTGACCATGGGCGAGAAATCTCAATAACACGACCTTATTGACAGTCTATCCTGAATTGCACCAAAGTTGCAAGAAGCATCGCTTATTGAGAACCGTTGCCAAAATGCCAAGACATTAGCTGATTTTTTGACTCGAAAAAGGCACTGTCCACGAAGAACATCACTAGGACGTCAAGTAGCTGGAACAGCTTCCTGGCAGAAGCTTTGAATAAATTGACAACTCGATTCCCTCCGTCATTCTCATAGGATTCAATCAAGTTTGAAGAAACATAGAGACACGTTAAGTTGAAGATGAATCTCCTACTCGTCCTGACCTGTCCATGGATTTTTCTGCAGCCCTGCCCACCTTTGTCATTACCCTGCGAGAGGGCGTCGAGGCAGCTCTTGTGGTGGGTATTGTCCTTGCTTGCCTCGGCAAAGCCAATCAGTCACAGCTCAATCGCTGGGTCTACGGTGGTATTGCTGCGGGTCTAGGAGCCAGCTTAATGGTGGGGTTACTGCTGAACTGGGGCTTTCAGCAAATCCATAATCTGGACAGCCGTTGGGAAGCTCTGTTGGAACCCAGCTTGAAGACAGCGCTTTGTGCGGTGGCGATCGCCATGCTGAGCTGGATGTTGATTTGGATGACCAGGCAGGCGCGATCGCTCAAGGGCGAAATCCAGGGCTCTGTGGATCAAATGCTGGGCCAAGCTTCCACAGGCAATGCAGCGGGCTGGGGAATCTTTAGCCTCATCTTCATTGCAGTCCTCAGAGAAGGCTTTGAAACCGTCATCTTTATATTGGCGAATCTTCAGCGAGGCACCGCAGCCACGGTAGGAGCCATGGCAGGATTGGTCGGAGCAACCGCGATCGGCATCGCTCTGTTCAAATTTGGCGTAAGGATTAACCTCAAGCGTTTCTTTCAGGTCATGGGGCTGCTGCTGCTGTTGATTGTGGCTGGGTTGGTCACGTCGCTGATTAAGAATATTGATGGGGCAGCGATCGCGCTTCAGCAGCTCAATATTGCCGACCTCTGCTGGAGCCGGGCCTCCTGCACCATGGGGCCGCTGCTGTGGGATACCAGCTCTGTCATGCCGGACAAGCAGTTTCCAGGGCTGATTTTTAAGACACTCCTTGGCTACCGCGACCATTTATATGGGTTGCAGGCCGTTGGATACCTTGTATTTATTTCGACGGTGGGGAGTTTCTATTTCCGCAGTTTGGGGGGTGGTGGGAAGCCGCAGCAGTCAGTTCCGACCAAGGCTAAAGCAGAAGCGTAGCGCTGAAAGCCTTGCGAAGCATTAGGTCTAGAAATTGGATAATCACAGCCTGTGATAAATGCCCAATCCTTTGCCCCTACGAGCCCTATAGGCCTTGAACTTCGACGATAAACCCATAGGCTCCCAGGGCTCGCCGTAGGGCATT
>CALECT010000022.1 GCA_937949725.1 uncultured Pseudanabaenaceae cyanobacterium | reverse complement strand
TGGCGGCAACTGACCCATAGCAAATCGAGGCTGCTTACTGCGATCGCTGGTATCGCATTCGCTGACATCCTCATCTTTATGCAGCTGGGTTTTGAAGGCGCACTCTATGACCTCAACACCGCCTTGCCTAGGCAACTAAATGCAGATATCGTCTTGCTCAGCAAAGAGGCCCGCAACCTGCTCAATCCCTACAGCTTCTCCCGGCGGCGACTCTACCAAGCCCTGGATGTCAACGGTGTTACCGATGCTCAGCCCCTGTATATCAAGGCTGTGCAATGGCGCAATCCCCAAACTAGGGAATCCACTTCCCTCACTCTGATGGGGCAAAATCCAGACTTTTCCACTTTCAAGTTGCCTGAAATTGAGCAACAGCGCGACCTGCTCAAACAGCCCAATACCCTACTGATGGACCGCAAGGCCAGCGGCGAATATGAGCAGGTGATTGCGGCGGTCGAAGCCGGTGAGTTAGTCAGGACCGAGATAGATCGCACCACGGTCACCCTCGGCGGGCTATTTACCCTGGGAGCCTCCTTTGCCAGTGACGGCACCCTGATTGCCAGCGATCAGACTTTTTTACGTATGTTTCCGGGGAACCATGCCGGCTCGATCAATGTTGGACTATTGCGTACACAACCTGACGAAAATGTTGCCCAGATCAAGCAGGCTCTCGTGGCCACCCTGCCCGATGACGTCAAGGTCTACACCGCCGAAGAATATCTGGCCTTCGAGCTCAATGAGATCCAAACCGAATCCCCGATTGGCTTTATTTTTGGCATCGGCAGCGCCATGGGATTTGTGGTTGGCATCATCATCGTCTACCAAGTTCTCGCCACTGATGTCAGCGCCCACATGGGCGAATACGCCACCTTCCGGGCTATGGGCTATCGCCAGCAATATTTGCTGGGCGTGGTCTTTGAAGAAGCGGTGATTTTGTCGATATTGGGCTTTGTGCCCAGCGTAGGGGTGGCGATGGGACTGTATCAACTCACAACGATCGCAACCGCTTTGCCATTACTGATGACGACCTCACGGGTGGTTTCGCTCTTCCTCGCGACGATCATGATGTGTGTGTTGTCTGGGGCGATCGCGACGCGAAAACTCCAAGGTGCAGACCCCGCCGACATTTTCTAAGGCAGAACTTCTTTACATTAGAAGTAGACGCAATTTCTGAGATTCTGATCCATGGCAAAACTGACTGGCAAACCCAAGCTCTGGCTCATTGCGAGTCATGTTGTGATCGCAGCGGTGTGGTTTGGTACGGCCTTGTCCATGGTTGCGATCGCCCTCTACAGCAACCAAACCGCCTCGGGCGATGCACTCTACACCGTGCAGTCCTTGTTGGCCTACCTCAATGATTATCTGCTGATGCCCGCTGCTACGCTGTCGATCCTCAGTGGCACAGCCCTTTGTGCTCTAACAGTTTGGGGCTTCTTCAAGCATTACTGGGTGATTGCAAAGTGGGTTGGCACCGTCACCGTCATCACCGCCATCAGCGGCTGGGTTGGCCCCTGGGTCTATGCCGCGACGGACATTGCCGATGCGGAGCGTCTCCAAGCCTTGCAAAATCCCCTTTTCCTATTTGACCAAAAGGCAGCACTGATTGGCGGTGCCCTCGAAGTTGCGGCACTCCTCGGTCTAATCCTTATTTCCTTCCTCAAGCCCTGGGGTCGACGCTCGGTCAAGGCGACTCCAACGGAAAGTTAACCTTTGTTCGTTATGCAACAGGCTGTCATGCAAAAGACTCCCCAGCCCGCTATCCAAATTCGTAATCTCAACCATAGCTTCGGCCATGGCCGTCTGCAAAAGCAGGTGCTGTTTGATATCAGCCTGGATATTCAGCCCGGCGAAATCATCTTGATGACCGGGCCTTCGGGGTCGGGAAAAACCACGCTGCTAACCCTGGTGGGCGGGTTGCGATCGGCCCAGGACGGTAGCCTGAAAGTCTTAGGTAAGGAGCTGTTGGGGGCCAGCACTCGGCAGTTGGATCTGGCCCGGCGCAGCCATGGCTATATTTTTCAGGCCCACAATCTGCACAACAGTTTGACGGCGATGGAGAATGTGATGATGGGGCTGGAGGTGCATCCCCAGTATTCGCGGGAGCAGATGCAAACCCGTGCCGCTGAGATTTTGGCAGAAGTGGGGTTAGGCGAGCATCTGGATTACTACCCTAATGATTTGTCGGGGGGGCAGAAGCAGAGAGTGGCGATCGCCCGTGCCCTAGTCAGCCGCCCCAAGCTGGTCCTAGCCGATGAGCCAACAGCGGCATTGGATAGCAAGTCAGGCCGCAACGTTGTTGAGCTAATGCAAAAGCTCGCCAGGGAACAGGGCTGTACGATCTTGCTCGTCACCCACGACAACCGTATTCTCGATGTCGCTGATCGCATTGTGCATTTAGAAGATGGTTACTTAGCATCTGCTCCACAACGTCAAGCAGCATAAAGCTCATGGCCTAGCTTATCCAGCAAGCACTTGTGTTCCCATTGTAGTGACTACTTCGCGGCGGCTTCTACTTCGCTGCCCTTAGCCGCAGCACATTCATCAGCTTCACAAAGCTCTCCGGCGGTGGAGCCATCGCCACCACTTCTTCTCCCGTCACCGGATGCTCCAGCGTCAAACGCCAGGCATGGAGCGCCTGGCCCTCTAAATTGACTCCCACCGATCGCCCCGCGCTATAGCTCTGATCCCCCACGATAGGATGCTGCATCGACAAGCAGTGAATGCGAATTTGGTGAGTCCGCCCAGTTTCTAGTTGAAAATGCAACAAGCTATAGTTGCCCATACGCTCCTGCACCTTCCAGTGGGTTACAGCCCGACGTCCGCCTTTATCAACCTGAACGATCGCCTGCTTCTTCCGGTCCTTGGGATCTCGGCCCAAAGGTCGCTCAATTCTGCCCGAGGCCTCGCGAGGCGAACCATAGACCACGCCCAGGTATTCCCGCTTAGCGCTCTTTGCGCGCATTTGCTCCTGCAAGTGGCTGAGGGCAACGTCAGTTTTTGCCACAACTAGGGTGCCAGTGGTGTCCTTGTCGAGGCGATGGACGATGCCGGGTCGCTCGACGCCGCCAATGCCAGCCAGTTTACCTTGGCAGTGGTGTAAGAGAGCATGGACTAGGGTGCCAGTGCGATGGCCCGGTGAGGGGTGAACGACCATACCGGCAGGCTTGTTGACGATGATGAGGTGGTCGTCTTCGTAGAGCACCTCAATGGGGATGTCTTCAGGCTGAAGTTCTAGGGGCTCGGCTTTGGGCAGAATGATGCGGATTTGGTCGCCGACTTGAAATTTTGCTTTTTTGTCGCAGACTTCACCATTGATTTGGACGTGGCCGTTGTTGATCAGCGTTTGGATGCGGGAGCGGGAGAAGTCCTGAAGTTGTTCCACCAGCCAGAGGTCGAGGCGATCGCTGGAAAGGGTTTCTACGGTGAAGTCGAGCTTACGGGGCATGGGAGGGTAATACGGGGCTAAGACTTCTAGCTTACCGCTTGGATGGTTTGGGCTGGGGGGGAGTCTTCTTGTGAAGACCCAATCAGCGATAACAGCCCACAGTCTTGTGTCATTCCGCAATCAGGCAATGATGAATGCATCACCATGATTCATCCCAACTCTGAGTCGGTGATCCCCCGATTACCATCCTTGGAGCCGTAGGGGCGGACTGCTGTGTGCTCGCAGAAGATTAGAGTCACAGCAATTAAGATTTGGGTCTCACAGGTTTAAAGGGAGTCGTTGAGGATGACGAGCATCCGATTGCCAAGGTTTGAGCCGATAGGGCCAAGCGAGAACAATCATTCCCCTAATCTCTGGACTAGCTGGGTTCAATAGGGGGCGTTAGTCCTCGCTCAATGGCGAGCCGCGTTGCTTTAGCCTTGCGCACCAATCCCAGGCGATAGACAGCCCGAAGCTTATTTAACTTTGTTTCCTCTAGTGCAGAGCGAGCTTTAGAGGTCAGCAGGCTGTTGAGCTGCTCACGCTGAGGGCTTGGCATGTCTAGGCTACAGACTTCTAGGAGTTGTCCGTCGGTCAGGGACTCCAGGGGCTGTTCAGACAGTGAAAAATTGAGCCAGTCGAGGAGCACATCTTGGAGAGTGCTATCCGTGATGGCAGCGAGTTCGCGGGCCTGCTGAAGCAGTGGCCCCTGTAGCCGAATATTGACAGATTCTGTCATGGCTTAAGCACGCTAGATTTGAGCCTACTATGGCTCGAAATCCAGCAAATCCAGCAAAAATTCGGATTTTCTACTGAAAAGCGATCGCGGCTCCGTCATGTAATTCCTGGCGATCGCTATCGAGTTTTTGCATGTCTTTATTCAGTCTCGGTAAAAGCAAGTTCCTATGGCTCAAGACCTGGATTCAAGAGCATTTTCCTTATCCTGTCGCAGATGGAGACTGCCTTTATCCAGTGAGAGATAGCCCTTAGCTCAGCTTGTAGAGCGGTATTCCGGAGGTTGGGAATGGAAGAGTCCCCCAACTTTCGTTTTACTGCGAGACTTGTGAGGTCTCTTGCTCGCTCACAACGCAGTACTGAAATCTTCGTAACCAAGCCCAGGTTCACGCTAAAAAATATGCATTGAAATGCATTTCCCGAATCTATCCCATGATATTGCGATGCTAGATAATGAAAATTAAGTGCTGTGTTGCAAGTTCTTCAGATTGTTGGCTTGTTTTATTCCGATGGGAAAATGCACTGAGGGAGCAACTTCCCGCCTGTTATTAACGACCTCTCGCCTGGAACCTGGCCCGTGCTTTCTTTTGTGACTTTGGTTGTCATCGTTGGTCTCGTGGCAGGAATGGGGATGAGGGGGGGGAGCTTGGGGTCCTGGGGCAACTGGCTAGGCAATGACCCAATCTTGAGTGGGCGGACTAGATCTAGATTCAAGCAGTTCCGTGGGACGACGCTCCTATGGTTGGGCTGTGTCGCGCTACTGCTGGCGGTCAACTTGGGAGCGATCGCCCCAAGCTCTGCCCAGACCCCCGCAGCTCCCAGTGAAACGCCGCTTGAGGCTGCTCCGGCAGATCAATTGCCGATTCCAGCAGGGATCCTGCCAGATGGCGAGCCCTCTGAAGCTCTGGCCACTGATTCCTCGGAGGAAGAAGCGACCGAAGACAAGACAACCCAACCAGCCATAACCGATGAGGCCTTTGAGCAAGCACCAGTCATGCTCAATCGGGTGCCTCTCTTTCAAGTCAGCGGCAGCGGCCAGTTCACCGCACAAGAGCGAGCCAGCACCATTGGGCAGAGGCTGCAAACCTTTATCGATGAGCTGGGGCAGGCTGGGGTGGAACCAGAGCTAGAGATTGCTCAGCTCCAGGGCTCTCCCACGCTCATGCTGAACGGTAAGCAGTTGCTGACGGTCACACCAGCGGATGCTAACCCGACGAAGCAAACGCCCGAAGTCCTGGCACAAAGCTGGTTGGAGAATTTGGAGGTGCAACTCCAGCGTGCCATCGAGGAGCAGAGCCCGGACTACTGGCGGGAACGAGCAGTCACTGCTCTAGGAATCATTGGGATTACATTGCTGCTCCACATTGCCATCGTTGTGGGAACGAAGGGTTTCCGGGAATGGTTGGGGCAAAAGCTTGCCTCTTACGACCCCAATGCTGATCCACCCAAGCTGCTAAATATCGCTTTGCGGGTTGCGAGCTTCTTTACGTTCGCTGTGCTGTGGCTATCGTCTTTGTCCTACGCTGCGGAGCTGTTTCCCCTCACGCGCCGCCTCAGCTATGGTCTACGCGAGCAAACCTTAAAGACTCTGACGGCTCCCATCATTCCCCTGGGTGAGGGCTATTCCGTTGTGCAGTTGGTGTTGTTGATCGTGGTGTTTGTGGCCCTGATTATCGCTGCAAGTGCATTGACGGATTTGCTCAAGTCGCGCTTTTTGAGCCTGCTGGGCATGGGGCGTGGGGTGCAGGAGGCGATCGCCACGGTCTTCAAATACAGCTTTGTTGCCCTGATCTCCATGGTGCTGTTGCAACTGTGGGGCATTGACCTCAGCTCTTTGGCTATCTTTGCCAGTGCCTTGAGTGTGGGGATTGGCTTTGGCTTGCAAGATATTGCTAAGAACTTTGGCAGTGGCCTGGTGCTCGTGTTGGAGCGTCCAGTGCAGGTGGGGGATTTTGTCGAAGTGGGGGGCTATTCCGGCACCATCGAGAAGCTGGGGGCTCGGAGTACGACGATTCGAACGTTGGATAATTTGGATGTGTTTGTGCCCAATTCTCGCTTTTTGGAGGAAGAGGTGACGAATTGGAGCCATGCCCGCAGCCCGTCGCGGATCAAGATTCCGGTGGGGGTCGCCTATGGCACAGATTTGGAGGCAGTGCAGGAGACTCTCTTAGCAGCAGCCCAGGCTAATAAACATGTGCTCAAGGCTCCCAAACCCATGGTGCTATTTGAAGGATTTGGCGATAGTGCGCTGGATTTTGTCTTGCTCGTTTGGATTTCTCGCCCTCAGCTCCAAGCCAGGATTAAGAGTGAACTGAATTTTGATATTGATGGCTTATTTCGACAACGGGAGATTGAGATGCCTTTTCCCCAGCGGGACTTGCATGTGCGATCTAGTGACTTGCCGATTCAGATGGAAGGGGG
>CALECT010000021.1 GCA_937949725.1 uncultured Pseudanabaenaceae cyanobacterium | reverse complement strand
CGCTCAAATGCCCTAGCGATCGCCCAGCGCCTGGGCATGAAGCAGGAAATTCTCGATGCCGCCCAAGTCTTAGTTGCCCCCGGAGCCTCCGGCGAAGTCAACGAAGTTATTGCTGGTCTCGAAGCCCAGCGTCGTGAACAGGAAGAGAAAGCTGAGAAAGCCGCAGAGGTTCTGGCCCGTGCTGAGAAGTTCTATAACGAAGTCTCCTATAAAGCAGCTCAGTTACGAGTGCGAGAGAACGAACTCAAGTATGAACAGGAAAAAGCGGTGCAGGCGGCAGTGAGTGAGGCCAAAGGCGAAATTGCTGGCGTGATCCGTAAGCTTCAGCGAGGGCCGCAAATGGCTCAACGGGCTCAGAAAGCCAGCGAGGCCGTGGATGCGATCGCTGCTGACCGAGCCCCCCAACAGCCCGCTAAGAAACGCAAACCCAGCTATATCCCCAAAGTTGGAGAGCGCGTCCGTCTGCTTAAGCTAGGCAACCAAGTCGCCGAGATTCTGACTGCTCCTGATGGAGATGGCGTGATGCAGGTGCGATTCGGCATCATGAAAACCACGGCTTCGTTACTCGATATTGAAGGTCTCAATGGCGAGAAAGCCGAACTTCCTCCCAAACCCGAGAAAACCGCCAAAACAGAAGCCAAAAAGCGAGCCGAAAAGAAAAAGCCTGAGCCCGAAGCGCCAGTTATACGGACTTCCAAAAATACCCTGGATATTCGCGGCCAGCGGGTACCCGATGCAGAGATCGAAATCGACCGCTTCATCGCCGAAGCCCATGGCCCCGTCTGGATTATTCACGGTCACGGAACTGGTAGGCTTAAACGCGGGGTGCAGGATTTTCTCAAGCAACATCGTCAAATCGAGCGGTTTGAAGCGGCGGAAAAAGCAGACGGTGGTAATGGTGTAACGATCGCCTTTCCAAAGTGATGCACAATCAACTAAAAGCAAGCTTCTCCACGACGCGCTAAGCCTGGCTTTTCGTTGAGAAAGGAGTCACCTAGATAGCAAACTGTGCTGACCGACCGTTTTGGCCTACGTACATAGATGCGGGTTTGTTAAAAATTACACTCAATGCCTTCTTCCTCACTGACACAACCAATCGATATCGCGAAGGCACGACGTTTGTGGAGCCAGCAGATGAAACCATTTGAGCTTTCTTATAGCAATGGCTGTGAAGCCGCTGCGAAATCCAAGTTTGATATCGCCGTTCAGCAATATGATGTGGCGATCGCCCTCAAGCCGGATTACCACGAAGCTTGGTACAACCGAGGCATCGCCTTGGTTGAGCTGGGCCGCCGAGAAGATGCCATTGCCAGCTATGACGCGGCAGTAGCCATTAAGTCCGATAAACATGAGGCTTGGTACAACCGAGGCATTGAGCTTGTGGCCCTGGGTCGCTACGAAGATGGCATCTTGAGCTATGACCAAGCGATCGCGACTAAACCCGACAAGCATGAGGCTTGGTATAACCGTGCCTGCGCCCATGCCTTGCATGGCAATGTTGATGAAGCATTGCAGGATTTGCAAAAAGCCTTAGAACTCAATGAGCGTGAATATCGCTCTCTGGCAAAATCAGATAGTGATTTTGCCAGCCTAAAAAGCGATGAACGCTTCAAGTCACTGTTAGTTGGCTAAGCAAGATTTGCTGATTCTACAAATGATTGATTAAATCGTTTAATCCTAGAGAATCTGGTTATCATTTCTCCTATTTCTTAGGCCGTGAAGGACTGCTATGGCGGACCTTCACGGTTTTCTTGTACAGAGTCTTTGAGCATTCTGAGGTAACTCAACCAGGGCTGTAAACTGTGATGGCCGTCAGGAACCATCGAGCCATGTCTCAGCCTCTAGAGTGGATTATCATTGCAGCGCACCTCTCGGTTTATCTGGTTTGTGCGCTGAATGTTTGGATTTTTAGTCACCACAGTGAGTTTTACAAAAGCGTGGTGCGTTTGCGATCGCTTCCCTTAATCTACTGTGGCTTTGCCTGCTTTTCCATTGGCTCCAGCTACGAAATTGCTGAGCACATGGGCGATAACTGGATCTACGTCAGTCGCCTATCGGACCTCAATCTACTGTTCTATTCTTTTATTGGTGCAGGGCTTTGCCTCGTTGCTTTAGGTCTGCGCAAGTCTCGGCTCACAGATATTTTGCTGATTGCGAGTCTGGTGCTGATTCCATTGACTTACGGTGTAAATGGTGGCAAAAGCATTATGCAGGCTGTTCAGTTAATTCCTGCGATTATTTTCGTGGCCCATTGGTATATCACGATGAGGGATTGGCGAGTGTTTTTGTATCCCGTTTTATCCAATGTGATAGCACTGGGCTTTGGCATTGCCTTGATTGCAACCGGCAACCAGGTGCTTCACATTTTTGTCGGGTTTGTATCGGCGATCGCGCTCGCAATTTTAGGTTACGTTGCTTGGATAAAGCCCTTCAAGTTTCACCGGTCATAGATTGCAGAGATTGCAGATGTGACAGGCTACAGCAAGGCTTGAAGTTATGAGCTGGTGAGAAGTGATAACACTCAGGGAGCATCGGTCTTGGAAGATCAGCGTCAGTATAATAAGGGGGTATTTCACCCATCCTGGATGATGAAATGCAAGCGCTCCTGTTTCAAGCCGCGAGTGAAGAGGAAGCACCAGATGGAGGATCGTGGAGGGGGCATAAAGTCGCTGCTGATTGGCTGAGTGAACGCCTTGGACGGCCCATTCATCGACAGAGAGGTTGGTCGGTCGATTCTCAATGAGGTCAAGAGCCTGACTATGAGCCCGAGCCGGTTTGAGAAGAGCCTGACTTAGAGGAGTAAAATCCCTAAATACGCAAGCATTCAACGGAATGCTAAGCTAAGCCGCTACTCCACAAACCAAGAGCCGACCCAGTTCCATGAAAGAGTTAGAAACACCCAAGGCAATAGAATTGCTCAATCAGATCATGGAATTTGAATTGGCAGGTGTGGTTCGATACACCCACTACTCGCTGATGGTCATTGGACCGAACCGGATTCCCATTGTCGATTTCTTCAAAGCCCAAGCGACCGAATCACTTCTTCATGCTCAAGAAGCAGGCGAGATTATTACAGGTTTGGAGGGACACCCTAGCCAGAGAATCGCCACGATTGAGGAAACCAACAAACATTCTGTTCTGGATCTATTGAGAGAAAGCCTCAATCACGAGCAGAAGGCATTATCTCTTTATAAAGATCTGCTAGATGTAGTAGAAAATGCCAGCATTTACTTGGAAGAGTTTTCCCGTACAAAGATTGGCCAAGAAGAAATGCATACTCTTGAAATCAAGAAAATGCTGCGCGACTTTAGCTAATAAGCTGTTTGAGAAGTAGGACTTATAAGCCCTATAAAAACAATCTGGTTACTTTGGCAGCGTGGCTCAGTAATGAGTCGCTGTCTTGTTCCAAGAATGAAGAAGCCCAGGCTAATTTTGTAATAGCCTGGGCTTCTTTCAGTAGGACGTTAGTTAATCTGGGTTGCTAATGGCCCATGACAAATGAACTAAGAAATTGTGAAGTTACGCTCCACAGTTCCCAATAATTCCCCTTGGCCGTTGTTTTGGGAATACAACTCAAACGCAACTGTATTGTCGCCTAGGGGCAAACTGCCCTGGAAGTAATCGCCGAAGTTATCACCAAATAGCGCATAGGGCGAAACGTTTTCGAAGTAATCGGTGCCAGCAACGCCATTCAAGAGCACTTGCATGCTTTCGACTTGGCTAAACAGTGAGCTGTCGCTGGGTACCACAGCCCCCACGTTGACATCACCCAAATCACGGATAGAGCTAGACAGGAGTGAATCGCCTTCCTCAAGGACTTGGATGAGCTGGTTGGTTTGGGAATCGTAAAGACCGATGAGGAGGTCATCGACGACAGGATTGCCACCGCCATTGTTACCGCCGCCGCCATTATTGCCGCCGCCAATGGTTCCGGGTTCACAAACAGTCAGGCAGGTGATCGCCCCACTAATCTCAAAGACAACATCCATCCGAGAGACGCCATCGGCTGAAAGGTCAATGATGACCTGGCCGTTGTCACCGGTTTCGGGAATGACCACTGATTTAATCAGATTGCCTGCTGCATCAAACAAGTCGATGCGGCTGCCGGGTCGGTCCACATCGAGAATGCCAATGTCTGTGAGGCCCACTGGGCTATCCCAATCAAAGCGAATGATGCCGCCAGTGGCGTTGTCATCCGGATCAGATGCATCACCATCTTCGGAGATGATTAAGACCTGGCCTTGGTTGTCTGTTCTCAGATCAAAATCACCGCCTGTGGGATTGGCCGTGTCAAACAACATGGCACCAAACTCATTCAGCGGAGTGGAAATGGTAACGCCATCAAATTGGTCCGTGATGGTTGTACCGGTGGCTAGGGGCGTGCCATTCACATCATCAAATTTGAGGGTGGTTTTAATGACGTCGCCACCGTTTCCGCCATTTCCGCCAGTAGGATCGTCGATGACGGTGTCTTCTCGGAAGAGAATATTTTGTAAGCGTTGGTCTTCCGCTGGAGCAGTATCAGTCGCAGAGAGGGGATTGGCAGTGGTGGAGTTTTGCAGCAAGTACTCTGCCAAGGCATCTTGCTCAGAGCCATCTGGGGCAAAGGTGGCATCACCAGTGGGGGTAGAGCCAGCGGGTTGCAGCAAGGATTGAACATCGCGATTGGGTAGGGCCCCTACTCCGCCGTTCGTTAAAGGTGAGACGGACACCACGCGGAATGTGCGGCCTGGGTCACCGATGAGTTCTCCATTTTGAACGACCACATCTGCATCATTGCCTTGGTCATCCAAAACGGCAATGGACTGGATGCGATCGCCCACAGGGCGCGTGGGATCAAAGCTATACTCCACACCAGAGGCCTGGACGAGTTGTCCATTGGTAGCAGACCCATCGGGATTGAGTTCTGAAACGCCAAATTCCAGAAATTGCTCTAATTCGGAAGCAGTTACAGTCACCAAGCTCAAGCCATTATTGGCTGGCAGAACAGTTTCAATATCTGCCTGGGAAATTCCGCCTTCTGGCTGGATTCCAGGGACGGCAGGATTGGGCAAAAATTGTGGAGGAGCACCGTTTGTTCCAGGTACAACACTGCCAATGCTGCCTTGAATAAATTCACCGGGCAACAGTGAAATGGTGGTGGTGGGATCGACGGTTTGTGCTGCGGCTAGATTGGCATCTGTAATTAGGTTGCCAATGTTGGTTTCCTCAGTGGCCAGTGACGGAGACATTCCGTTCAAATAGGAGGTCGTTACGCCGAGGATATTGCTGGCGGGAGGAGGAGAACCAACAGGACCCAGATTTCCAGGGGAGGCTACTGCGGGCTCTGTTCCACTAACACCCGCTGTTTGCAGGGTTGCTACAGCATTACCAACGCCGATTTGGCTAGGTGCAGCTTCAATAAAGTCATAGGACACCCCAGAAGCGATCCCAGCCGGGAAATTTACTGCATCCAGTAAAGTACCAGACTGAACGGGATTGCCTTGCCAGAGAGTGACTCCATCGCCATCGTCTAGGGGAGAGCCTCCTTCCGTAAAGCCGGTTTGCACTCCGGTAAGATCCACCGTGGTGCTCCAAACGTTGACGAATTCCGTAACGTCATTTGCATCACCAATGACCACTGTGGCCGATTGACCCGGTTCTAGCCGGTCTAGTCCACTCACAATGGTGGAAGTTGCAGGATCCTGGGAGCCATCGTTATAGAACAGTGGGCCATTGTCACTTAAAGTCCAGGCTGCATTGCCGGTGTTGGTAATTTCAAACCAATCTGCGGTTACAGCAGTTCCTGTTTGGCCAGACCAAGCTTCAGTGATTTGTAGGACCGGAGCGACGGGGCCGGTGAAAGGACCTTGGTTACCTGGTGAAGCGATCGCTCTTGTATCTGCTGTACCAAAGCTTTCTGTGGTTGCACTGGCTAGAGCCACATCCACTTCGCTGGGGGCAGCCAAATTGAAATCGTAGGAAGTGCCTACCGGAATAGAGCTATTGGGATAAGTTGCTGCATCTAATGACGTGCCGCCACCGCCGGGAAGGCTTTGGAACAAATTGAGCTGACTACCGCTGGACAGCGCTGAGCCTGCTACATAACCCGTCTGAACATTAAAGAGGTTTTGATCATCGCCCCAAACGCTGACGAATTGATTGACTTCGGGAACTCCTCCCAAGACAACTGTTGCAGCCCGACCGGGTTCAATGCTGTCTAGTCCATCAATGGCTATAGCGCCAGAACCGTCGTCATAAAGCAACGGGCCATTGGTTGTGAAATCCCAGGCAACGTTGCCTGTATTGGTAATTTCAAACCAATCTGCAGTCAATGAATTTGTCCCTACACTAGACCAGGCTTCAGTAATGGTGAGTGAAATATCAGGATTATTGACAATGAAAGGCCCCAGATTACCGGGGGAGCCGATTGCTGGAATCGTCCCATCTGGTCCTGCTGTGTCAGTGGTCGCCACGGCCTTGGCTATACCAACCTGACTGGGAGCACCCAAATTAACATCGTAAGAATTATTAGTCGCTTGCCCAGCAAGATAAGTTGCAGTATCTACAATCGCCCCTCCTGCAGTCGGATTCCCCTGCCATAGGGTGACCCCATCGGCTGCATCTAGAGGCGCTCCTGGGGTGAACCCCGTTTCTACCCCCGTGAGGTCAATGTCATCCCCCCAAACCCCTACGAACTGGTTGACTTCAAATGCGCCGGAGCCAATCACCACCGTTGCTGCACGACCGGGGTCCAAACGGGATAACCCTTGAATTTGAGTGGCCGTAGCGGCGTCCTGGGAGCTGTCGTTATAGAACAGAGGTCCGTCTACGGACAATACCCAAGCCTCGGTCCCCGTATTTGTAATTTCAAACCAGTCAGGCGTTACCGATACAACGTCCTGACCGGACCACATTTCAGTAATTTTTAGCATGGAGAGCAGCTCCTAATGATGACGAGAAAGGACGCGGGAAAGACCTGAACCAACCTAAATCAATGCAATTTTGGACTGCCTCCTCGTGGATGTTGTTCCATGGGGTGGAGCAAAGAGCAGTTAAGTTCAGCAATTTGACTAGGCGTTACGGATTTCCAGCATTGGTAATGAAGAGTGAACGTAGAAGCTGAGGGAGTTTGAACTCGCTAAGGAATGCCCAAACTATTTTTCAGCAAGACAAACTACTCCACACCAGAGGTGTAGAATTCAAGTTGCTAATTCCTAATAGCTCAAAGTGCTATTAAGGTTTTTGAGCAACTAATGATTGCTAAAGACTTAGCAACCTTGGATAAGCTCAGTATTTTGTCTGAATTGTGATGAGCTACTACCGCAGAACATCGAGAAGCTGCATGACGGTCTGATAGGAAGAAAGCTAATCTACAAAGGTATGTAAGTATATTCCCTGTATTAACCAACCTATTCTTGCCACTGTAAGGGGAGAACTAGTGTGATCCACAGGAACGATAACATTGTTTTAATTAAGAATTGTTTGTTACTTCTCGTTATGTGAATTCCCTGTGTAGAAGACCGTAAAAGCTCAAAAATCTGCTAGCTGCTATTAGATGTCCTCAACTGGAGATTCAGTTTTTGGAAGCTTATAGATTTTATATACAGATGTTTTTATAATTGGCCGATCAAAGCTAGTCCATGGCTAGAATGATCCCGCTTGCTTTGGTCCGATAAGCTGCCTATTAAACTTTTGTGGCAACCGTTTATTCATGATGCTTAATATAACCCCTTGGAGCGATCGCAATCACAAGAAAGAACAGCTTCGTCAGCGCATCTGGCAAACACTCAAAGACGAAGGAGCAGCCCAGCGCGATCCCTTCGGTCATATTCCAAGCTTTGTCGGAGCAGAGACTGCGGCACAGCGCTTGGCAGGTTTGGAGATTTGGCAGGCAGCGCAGGTCGTGAAGTGTAATCCTGACTCTCCCCAACAGCCCGTGCGTTTCAGGGCGTTGGCTGATGGCAAGGTGTTGTATATGGCAGTGCCTCAGTTAACTCAACTGGATTGTTTTGTGGAAGTGACGGCAGCAGCATTGGAAGCGAGGCAGGTGTCTCTGGCGGAAGGCTCCACCATGGCAGGGGCTTTGCGCCATGGGCGACCTGTGCGATTTGAGCAGATGCAGAAGATTGATTTGGTGTTGGTGGGGTGTGTTGCGGTGACAACTGCTGGAGGGCGCACTGGCAAAGGAGCAGGGTTTGCCGATTTGGAGCTGGCCATGTTGGGGGAGTTTGGTCTGGTGCAGCGGGAGACGCCGATCGCGACCACAGTTCACGACTTACAGCTAGTTGCAGATACAGAGCTGGAGATGCAGGCCCATGATTGGCCGCTGAATTGGATTGTGACGCCAGAGCAGGAAGTTGATACACAGACGGTTTTACCTCGCCCAAAGGGGTTGGATTGGGCAACGGTGCAGCCGGACCAGCTGGAGCAGATTCCGATTTTGGCTCAGCTCAGAAATAGTTTTCATTGAGTTGTTGGCGCTGGGGGAAAGTGGATAGAGCGTCAGGATTGGCGGTGGTGAATGGTTGGGCGATCGCTTTGGGGAAAGGCAGGGAAAGGCAGAAGCCTGTTGGCTGGGATGTTAAATCTCTAGTCTTTGGCGGGAGCGGAGCGATCGCTGTCCGTTACTAATAGAAGCGGAAGCATCTAGTTGGAGTGATCCCCATGGCTAATGAATCTGATCCGCGTGATCCTCGCAATTTTTTGCGGGCTGGGGAGGAGTTGTTGTGGGAGGGGCGGCCTGATCCTGGGGGGCAGGCGACGGGGGCGGTGCGTTATTTGGGCTGTGTAGGCTATTTGATGCTGGCGATTTTTGCGTTTTTTCTGGCGATGGGCTGGGCCAATCGAGATGAATTGGAGGGCGGGGAGACGATTCTGCTGATCTTTCTGTTGATTTCGGGGGGGACGGGAATTGCGTTTCTGTTTGGTGTTCCGGCGTTGTCTCGGGCAATTTTGAAGTCAACGCGGTATGCGGTGGCAGGGCATTCTGCGCTGATTATTCAGGGGGTGTTTGGCAATACGGAGGTGTTGCGGTATCCGTTGCCGGTGGGGCAGCAGGTGCGGACGCTAACGGATAAAGCGGGGCGGGAGACTGTGGTGTTTGCTTGGGTGAGGGCAAATGTGGGAACGACGCAGCCGGGGCACAGAAGAAGGGTGACGAAGGCGATCGGGTTTGAGCGGTTGACGGCTGAGGCTGGGGCGGCGGCGCGGGGGGCGCTGGAGCAGATTCGGGGGAAGGCTGGGGCAGATGCGAAGTTTGAGCGGGAGCGGATTAAGTAAGGGTCGCGAGACTTCTCATGAAAAGCTACATCAGCTCACTTCATGCAGAGGCTTAGTGAGTGCATTCAGTATGGCCTCACGATAGGCCTGATCTTTCTCATTGAAGTACACTGCATTTCTCTGAAGGTCGATATTGAGAAAATGCTCAGCATATCGCTCTTCATAGTCTGGGGTTTCGTCGGGCGGCTCAAAGAAAATTTTAATGCGAACTCCTCCTTCTCCCAGCTTCATTGGGTTTCCCCCTAAAGTGATAGCTGTAAATTGAATATGAGGCAGCATTTTAGGAGAAGCCAGCTCAAGCTGATAGAGCTTCGCCAGTGTTTGGACGAAGCGATCGCTTTCATCGCCAATTGACTGGAGTGACAGTCTACTTCTGTATGAAGGTATGTTAGCAATCTCAGTCTCTCTCCATTCTGAAAGTAGTTCAATTTTGAACCCTAGTAAGGCATTCCCATAGCAACCCTTGGCAATGAAGGTTTGAATCAGATTGTCATCTTTTTTGTATCTGAGCAAACTGAAGTCTAGATCTATAAATCCATTAGATTCTTCTAAACGTGAATCAATGGGGAGGTATGAATTATTTGAGCTATCTGTCATCAGCTTAAATTGGAAGGTATTGAGTCAGAGAATTCATATCGAGAGCTTTATCACAAGTTGCTATTTAGCATGTAAGCTGCCCAGAGGAAGAGAGGACCTAGGACGAAGAGAATAGTCACAGTCCAGTCAAAGCCGGGTTCTAGGATGGCGACTTTGGGATTGGTGGGGTTGTAGAAAACTTGAACGCGAGCGCCTTTCCCATATTTCTCGGTATAGCGCTCCATGGATTTGCGGCTGGCCAGGTTGCCGATGGGGCGGAAGCTGATGCGATGGCCTTTGTAGTCTTGGCCGTTGACGTTGAATTGGTAGCGGAGGTCGAGGCTGTGGGTGGGGGTGTTGTCGCTGTTAAAGGTGATGAGTTTGGAGCGGATGATGGTGCCGGGAACGCTGGGCCATTGGCTGGAGGCGAGGGCATGGAAGCATTGGCGGATGCCCATGAGGGTGCAGAAGATCCCGGTGAGGAGGCAGGCGAGGGTGGCGTAGAGGGTCATGGGAATGGCGATCGCTTCTCCCCTATTGTTCCCGCTGAGTTATGGCACTGAATTGACGGACCAAATCTGGGGTTAGATTAGGATAAAGACAGTTGTGCAGAAGGTTTGCTTTCTGCTGGCAGCTTTGAACGGTAGGCCCATGGTGGTGATGACCCATGAACAGCGCGTTGCCTGATGCAAAGACGATTTACAGCTTTGAGGAGTTGCTGGAGCTGGAGGAGCTGACGGGGCTGAAGTATGAGCTGCTGGATGGCCAGATTGTGGCGATGACGGGGGGAACGAAGGCGCATAATTTGATTGCGCTGGGGCTGTTTTCGGAGATTGATGGGCAGAAGGAGGAGGGCTGCCGCTTGTATGTGGCGGATGTTAAGTTGCAGATTGACCGGGAGCGGCGGATTAATGAGAAGGATAATTCGGCCTATCCCGATGTGATGTTGGCTTGTGGGGAGGAGGGCTCTGAGTTGTATGAGGAGTCGCCTTTGCTTTTGGCGGAGGTGCTTTCGGATAGTACGGCGCGGAAGGATAAGGGGGCGAAGCGTGAGAAGTATCTTGCGATTGAGTCTCTACAGTGCTACTTGATTTTGTCTCAGACTGAGGTGATGGTGACGGTTTATCAGCGTAGAGAGGATGGGTGGGTTAAGGATTTTTATTTGGGAAAGGAGACCGAGGTTGAAATACCGTTGGGGCATCAGCATCGGGGATTGAAGTTAAATCTAGGGCAGGTTTATAAATACGTAGAGAACAGAATTTAGGGGCTGTGATCCTGCGATAGTTTCTGTAGTACTGGGATTAACGATGACAATTAAAGAGCGCATCATTTTAGAACTAGACCAGACCTCAGAGTTTTTGCTGGAGCGGGTTTTCAACTTCCTCCGCTTCCTTAAGTCGAGCTATCGCTTCGGCCAAGTTTCTCCTGGCCAACCTGTTACGGAGTCTTCAGTTCCTGCTGCTATGGTAGCTTCTCAGACTAGTGAATGCCTAAGCGAAGCCGATCGCTTAGAAAAGCTAAACCAACTTTTTGGCTCTTGGGCGGAACGGCCAGATTTAGACGAGATTTTTGAGACGATTCAGGAAGATCGTCGTGCTTATCGCGGTCGTCCGCTTGATTCTCTGGATTAGACGCAATGCATTTGCTGGATATCAATATTTGCATTGCGGTAATAAATGGCGAGCGGTAAGCTATCTCCATCTTCAATCGCATGTTCCCCTAGTGCTATACCTCTACGATGGTCATTGCTGAGTTGTAATAGTTCCCATATTGAAAACAAGAAGAACTGACGCTAGCAAAATAGAGATACCAAAAAGAATAAACCCAATCATTGAATACGTAAAACGTCGATTGATTATCGAGTCTCTTCTACGCTCAATATTTTCTAAGATATCCAACCTTATACTCTTCTTTTGGGGGAAATAGCCAAGAGTAAAAGCAATTGAAGAAAAGATAAAAAGAAATATCGGAACCAGAAAAAACACCTCATCAATCGACTTTAACACGTAGTCTTTAGGGAGAATTAGCTTAAGTAAAGCGATATAAGTCGGTATGGCTGACAGAGAGGTCGTAATCATAAATTTACAATAATCTCTGCCAACTTCTACAGCTTCTACAAGGAGAGATTTCCCTGCTTCATAGATAGCCTTATTATGTGGAGTCATTGGTTGTATAGAGTCGACAATCAATTCTGCGTGATTCTGTTCTTTCATTGCTTTGCTTTGATTGAAGATTTAAACTACTCTCTTGGCGTTTCTGATCTCCGGGATGATGCTGAGAATGAAGCTCCGAGACCGTCTCCGTCTGACTTGAAGATTCTAACTTCTTACCTAATAGCAGAAAAATCGTGATCTATTCTATTGAAAGATTTGAATATTCATCAAGGGTGAGGCTAAATTTGAAACGATCCATTTTTATCTGAGAAAAAATATTTTATTCCCCAGATGACTTGTGAGACTTTTAACGAATTAAGCTACTTGTCACATCTAATTCACATCCGTTTTTGTTGCCACAAATTAAAAACCGAAAACCTTCAGATATTCACTCCTCGACTCAATAGCCATTTGTTTCTCCCTTTCATTTTTTCTTATCTAGTTTGAGTCAAGAGCCAAATACGATTCTTCTTAAAAAATCATTCTTCTTTTAGGACTTTTGAAATTTCTACATCTGATATCTGGCTAGGTAATGACTCCTTGAGAGTGAAGCTTGCTTGAAACTCCACATCTTTCTTTGGACAGACAAAAAACCTAGTAAACTTTTTCGTTATCGGTTTTCCCTGTTCAACAGGCCTGCCGAAATGTATTGTGCTTTTCCTAACACTCAACTCATAGATGTGCTTGTTCTCACAAATCGGACATCTTGAGATAGTTAGTTTATCTGTACTCATTGAACTCTGACAATGTACTAATCGCTCTAAAGTCGAACTATGGGAACACTATCTACATATATACTTTCTGCAGTCTCAAAATAGGATAAATTTTAATCTTTAGCACAGATTTCTATAGGGCACAGTATGCTCATTAAATAAATTTACCATTACTAAATCTTCAAACTACTTAGGATGTAGCCGAAGGAACAACTAGGTCTGCTAACAAGACTACAGAAAGTTGAACACGCAACTATAAAGATAATCATGGTTGTTTGACATGACCGAATCTGAAGTAAAGGAAAACGACTGCAATTTAAATAAGTCAAATCTGCATGGCGCAGCTCTTTCCCGCTGGCGACAAGTCCTCGGACGCTTCTCCGACGATCGCCTCCCCAGCCCCTCATCCCCCGACGACCAACGCCGGGAACAAGCCCTCGACTTCCTCTACGGCCAAGAATACGAAGGCCGAGGCGTCCGTGTGGATAACGATCGCCCCGCCGACGAACAACGCGACTTCAAAGGCGGCAGCTTAATGGCCAGCCGCCCCAACATCCCCCACTGGATCAGCGAAGTCCGCGACCTCTTCCCCGCCAACACCGTCGAACTCATCGAAAAACACGCCCTCGAACGCTACGAACTCACCGAACTCCTCACCGACGCCGAAGTCCTCAGCAAACTCGAACCCAACCTCGACCTCCTCAAAACCCTCCTCACCTTCCGCAACCAACTCCAAGGCAAACCCGTCCTCACCATCGCCCGCCGCATCGTCAAACAAGTCGTCGAAGAACTCCAAGACCGCCTCGAAGCCGACATCCGCCGCAGCCTCCTCGGCCAACGCAGCCGACGCCCCAGCTCCCTCAAAATCGCCCAAAACCTCAACTGGCGCGGCACCATCCGCAGCAACCTGCAAAACTACGATCGCCAACAGCAGCGCCTATTAGTCGAATCCGTCAAATTCTTCTCCCGCGTCGAACGCCGCCTGCCCTGGCACATCATCCTCTGCATCGACCAAAGCGGCAGCATGGCCGACTCCGTCATCCACAGCGCCGTCATGGGCGGCATCCTCGCCAAACTCCCCACCCTCAAAGTCAGCTTCCTCCTCTTCGACACCGCAGTCGTCGACCTCAGCCACCAGCTCCACGACCCCGTCGAACTCCTCCTCTCCTGTCAGCTCGGCGGCGGCACCCACATCGCCCAAGCCCTTGCCCACAGCCAAACCCTGATCGACAACCCCCAACGCACCGCTGTCATCCTCATCACCGACTTCGCCGAAGGCGGCTCCCCCACCGCCCTCAAAGCCCGCTGCAAACAACTCAAAGAATCGGGAGTCACCCTCCTCGGCCTCGCCGCCCTAGATGAGAACGCCAAACCCTACTACGATCGCCGTATGGCCGAAAAACTCGCCGCCTGCGGCATGGAAATCGCCGCCCTCACGCCCCAAAACCTTGCTGCCTGGCTAGCCCGAACGATCTCGTAATTCAAACTGCTGAGCCGCCCAATTGCTTCAACCATGCCGCCAGTCCCTCACCAATCCCATGGGGATTGTCTTCTTGAATGTAATGAAGACCTGGACCAATGAAAACCGTTTCAATATTTTTCAGATTGGCTTGAATATATTCCACTGCTGGAGCAGGATTGAGCACGCCCGGTTCAGCATAGAAAAACAACTTGGGCATCTCTGTCATCATTAACCATTCTCCATTCATTTCAACGATGGCAAAGGTCTCTGCTGGCTCACCCCCAATGGGAATCTCGCGAGGCCATCGCAACGTTGGTTTGCGGCTTTCTGGCGTTGGATAGGGGGCACGATAGGCTGCCATCTCAGCTTCAGTCAGGTCGCGCAGAATGCCCAACTCCGGCAAAATGGTCTCCACAAAGAAATTCTGCTGCAACACCAGTTCTTCCCCGATATTAGGGGTACGGAGATTTTTAAACAACTCGCCGATTTCTGGGCCTAAAGCCTCGTAATCTCTGACAGGGAACACAGGTGGTATAACGGCTTCCATAAACACCAGTCCTCGAACATTGGCTTCATTCAAGCGGGCATAGCGCATCCCTAAAGCAGAGCCCCAGTCATGAATCACAAGGGTAATATCGGTTAGATTCAGAGCTTCAATAAAACGATCCAGATAGGCCGCATGATCCGCGAAGCTGTAGTCGATCTCAGGCTTACCACTGTCTCCCATGCCGATGAGATCGACCGCGATCGCCCGATGGTCATCTGTCACATAGGGAATGATATTGCGCCACAGATAGGAAGAAGTGGGATTACCATGCAAGAACAGCACCACCGGCCCTTCCCCCTCATCGACGTAGGCCATTTTTGAACCGTTGACTTCGATAAACTTTTTCTCAAACGGAAATTCTGACGAGATCATGAGTGTCATGGAGAGTGTTGTAGAGCGTTTTGTCAGTCACGAAACTTGAGGTCATTGTTCGGATCCAAAGACCCCATTAAGCTGCTAAAAACCGGAGTAATCGCGGAATTACCTTTTCATGGGCATCTTCTTGAATGTAATGCCCCGCATCTTCAATCCGCATTACATCCGCATGGGGAAAGTCCTTCAGCCAAAGCCTATCTAAATAGTCAGGTGTAAAGGCAACATCCTGCATGGGCCAGGCAATAAATACAGGCTTGCGAGAAAATCCAGCGACGAGTTGGTCATGCACCTCAGCGACAAAGTCACTCACCTCGCCCTCAGGCCCTGCCGGAATCTCCCGAGGAAAGACCAAAATAGAGGTGCGGGATGACCAAGTGGGATGGGGGGCCAGATAAGCAGCTTTTTCCGCTGCACCGAGTCGCTTGGGATAAACCAACCCAGCATTGAACAAAAACAACCGCACAAAAGCATGTAATCCCTTCACCATCACCTCACCCACCAGAGGCGTGCGAAACAGCTTTAGTGGTAAAGGCAGCGGCACTTTGCCAGGGGGACGATGGGCAAAGGTATTGAGGATGGCGAGACTACGAACTCGATCCGGATTGCGGGCCGCCCAAGTCAAGCCGATCGGTCCGCCCCAATCCTGAACCAGAATGGTTGCATCCTTGAGATTGAGTGATTCAAGTAGGGCTTCGCAGCGATCGCCATGGCGATGAATTTGGTAGAGTTCAGGCTGATCCGGCTTATCTGAGCGCCCAAAACCCAGGTGATCCAAAACAATGGCCCGATAGCCTGCCTGGGTCACAGCTGCAATAAAGCGCCGATACAAATAGCCCCAGGTCGGATTCCCATGGACCATCACAATCGGTCGGCCATCCCGAGGACCTTCATCCACATAATGCATACGGCCATCAACGCTATCAAACCAGCGGGGCTGATAGGGCCAGGTTCCACCAAAGGTCCAGTCTTGCTCTGAAAGCATGGCTGCGGCCATCATGCTCGCTCCTGAGATCATTGTTGATTGTTCTATCAGCAACAATAGTCATGGGTCACAATGAACCTCAGTGACTCCAACGAGTGCTGCTGGTTAAGCATTCTAAGCTTGCGAGAATGCAGAGTCATTATGGATATATGCAATGATAGTTTGCATAAAAGCAAAAGATTAAGATATTGCCCTTGAACTGGTCTGACCTGCAGGTTCTGCTCGCCTTCCACCGTGCCGGAACCTTGCAAAAAGCCTCAACACAACTCGGCATGGATATCAGTACCGTGTCTCGTCGGTTGCGCCATTTGGAGGCCGAACTTGGCACAAAATTTGTTGAAAATGTGAGTGGTCGCTTGGTGCTCACAGCCCATGGCGAGCAGGCTGTGCAGACCGCAGAAGCCATGGAAACTGAATCAGACAGTCTTTTGCGTAGTACTCAAGGCAAAGAAGCACAGCTATCGGGAACTTTGCGGGTTGCCATGCTGAATCTATTCCCATTTTTCCATGCGGATCTGCTGACCAGCTTTAAGGCCCAATACCCACTGATCAGATTAGAATTGGTTTCTAGTACAACTCAATTTCACAGCTTGGCCCGGCGAGAAGCAGATGTGGCGATTCGCGTTACGAAGCAGCCTGATGAAACCTTGGTCGGAATGCGAGCCATCCAGACAGAATATGCAGTGTATGCCCATCGAGCGATCGCCACCACACCTCCCAAAAACTGGGCCGAGCTGCCTTGGCTCAGCTGGGATCAAACCGTTCCAGCTCGCATGATTCATCACTGGATGGAAAAACATATTCCGGCAGAACAAATTCATTTTCGAGTCGATAACCCAGTGGCGCAATTCATCATGGCCGAGGCGGGGAGTGGGGCTTGCATTTTGCCAATGGTCTATGCGGAGCGGAGCGAAAATCTCGTGAGATTAAGCGATGTACTGGAGGGTTTCGACACAGAAATTTGGCTTTTGACCCACCGCGATCTGAAGCGTAATGGAAGGGTTCAAGCCTTTCTTGACCATATTTATCAAGGCTTAGCACCATTCCGACAGTAACGCTGAGGCGATTTTCCCTAGATGGGAATGCCAAACCCGACTACGATCGCACAACGGTTGAAGAACATGTTGCCTTTGGCATAGACATTTCTACCTTTACGCCTCACACCCTCGCTTCATGGCTGGCTCAAACGATCTCGTCATTCAATTCCTGCGCCAGGCTTTTAGTGAAGAAGCATTGGGGGCGATCGCCAGCCCCGGCCAACTCCGCCGCGCCAAACAATCCCTCAGCCTAGGCTCAACCCCCACCCTCATCTCCGCCGATCCCCTAACCATAGAACTCGGCTCTAGTAGCGGAAACAGCCACCGCATCACCTGCCCCGCCGCCGTCCCCGCCGAAGCCACCTGCACCTGCCCCGCCAAAACAACCGCCACCACCACCTGCATCCACGTCCTCGTCGCCTGCCTCTGGTTCCGCAGCCAACTCGGCGGCGATGATACCCCACCCACCCAATCCCCCGCCGCCGGTACGGACGAACCAACCTTCGTCCCCCAAGCCCCAGCCTCTGCCTCACCTTCGCTCCCAGAAGCCTCCCAATCCAATCCAAATCTGGATGCTGCTTCGGAACGATCTGGCTTTAGCGACACTGAATCCAACCCTGGTACGGACGAACCGCCGTTCGTCCCCCCAGTCCCGGCCCCGGCTTCTGCCTCGCCTTCACGCCCAGACGCCTCCCAATCCAATCCAAATCCGGATGCTGCTTCGGATCACTCTGGCTCTGGCGATCGCATTACCCCTGAGGAACAGCCGGACGAACGGCAGTTCGTCCCTACGGGTCATTCAATGCCTACGGTGGATCGCGATGGCCAATTAATGCTGCTGGATACGCCAAAGGCACCGCCAAAACCCAAACCCGAAAACCCCGAATCCCCCCGCAGCCGCCACCAAATCCTCCAATCCACCCAACAACTCCTCCGCGAAAGCCTCACCGCAGGCCTCCTCCACCTCTCCGACAACACCTGCCAACGCCTCACCACCCTAGCTGTATCCGCAACTAGTGTTGACCTCCCCCGCCTCGCTCTCGCCCTGCGCAGCATCAACGATGGCATCGCCCTCATCCTCACCCGCAACGCCGCCGCCAACTCCGCCGACCTCCTCGCCACCCTCGCCCAAACCTACGCCCTCTGCGAAGCCCTCCAACAACCCAGCAATGCCAACTCCCTCGCCCTCATGGGCGAAGCCCGCAGCCAATACCACGACGTCGGCACCCTCGACCTCGCAGGCATCGGAGCCTACCACTGGGAAAGCGCCAGCGGCTTCAAAGGCCTCACCCTCATCTTCTGGGATGCCGACGCCCAACGCTTCTACACCTGGAGCGACAGCCGCCCCGCCTTCCAATCCGCCCGCTTCAACCCCGCCCGCGCCTACAAAGGCGACGGCCCCTGGGACAGCAGCAGCCCCGCCGAACTCTCCAAAGCCCGCTTCCAACTGATCGAAGCCAAACGCAACGCCCAAGGCCGCCTCTCCGGCTCAAAAAAAAGCAAAAGCCTGATTCGCGGCGCAGCGTTGCTCTCACAACTCAACTTTGGAGCACGACAATTCAATAACTGGCAACAACTCAAAGCCTACATCGCCTCCACCCTCCCTATGGGCCTAGCCATCCCCGATCCCCTCGCGAATTTGGTGGTGCTACAACCAACCGACTGGGGGGAGCAAACCTTCGATAACCTCAGCCAAACCCTCACCTGGGACATCCTCGACAGCACAGGTCAAGCCATCCCCCTCCAAGTTCCCTACCGCAGCTACGACCTCAAACGCATCGCCTACCTCGAAGCCCTCGACCCCGCTGAATCCAGAGTCCAGCTCATCGTCGGCCAAGCCAACCTCACCGAAACCGGCCTCAGCCTCTACCCCATCTCCCTCCTCTGTGACAAACCCCTCTCCCAACCCGCCGTCACCAACCTCAGCTTCGCCGACGCCCCTCGCAAGCGCCGCGATGCCCCCACAGCACCGCCTGAGCCAGATGAACCTGATATTGCTCAACTCCAGTCTCAACTTCTCGCCACCTCTCCCCTCAGCCAACCCATTGCGCAACTCCTGCAACTGCTAGAGCAAATCGCAGACAGCGGTTGCCGCCGCCTAAATAATGCTCAAAGTCATGAATTGCAAGTACAACAAAAAATGTGGGAGAAAATGGAAGCTGAGAGCCTAGTAATCGCGATCGCCCATCTCCTCACCACAGCATCCACCGCTCACAGCAGCGTCATCGCAGAAGCCCTCATTCGCCTCCGCTACATCACCCAGCTCTACCAAGAAAGCCTGATTCAAGCCGCTGTACAGGATTGACCGCCCTCTTCAATATTGATACCAAATCCGGTTCGGTGCCCCCCGATGCCCGTCAGTTTATCGGTAGGGGCGAACCGCTGTTCGCCCGCAGAGAGTTTAGGGGAACAGCTATTAGGATTTGGTATGACATGGGACCAAGAGCCGATGCCCAAATCAAAAAGCTCCTCCTATCCACACCAAAGCTTGTGGAGGATAGGAAGAGCCTGATTTCGTTGAGCTTGAACTACAGTGCCAGCTCACTCATAAACTGCCGTGATTAGCGCCTGCTGCCCTCTGGGTGCAGCAACGCCTCTCCAGACAAAGCGTTAGAGATTGGGTTGGAGGCGTTGAACCAGCTGCTCAGGACGGAGAACGCCTTCGATGCGATCGCTCGGCTGACCATTCTTAAACAGCACCAACGTCGGCAGCGCCTCAACGCCATGCTGAGAAGCAATCTGAGGATAGTTGTCGGTATTGATCTTAACGATATTAACGCTGTCTCCCAGCTCGTCTTTAACTTGCTTGAGGATGCCCGCCATCATCTGGCAAGGCCCACACCAAGGCGCATAAAAGTCCACCAGTGTAGGCTTTTCAGAGTTAGCGAGCATATCGTCAAAGCTATCGAATTTTTGCTTGCTCATGGCAGAAAGGGCGAGAAGGGCATGGAAGGATAAGCTTGGGTCGGGCTCATGGCCACAACCCAATGTCATTGAATTTGATCCTAGCGAGGCTGGGGGCAAACGAACGGGTGTGTAATGACACTTGACGAAGGGGATTTCACGACCGACATTCGGCTTTGAGCTTCGTTACAGTAGGCGAGAAGATAACGCGTCTGTTTTGGCTATGGCTTCCAGTTCCTCCCCGCAACCTCCTGAGCGATTGATCTTTGCCCAGCATGGCTGGTCCGATACGGGCAAGTACCTGGGGGAGTTGGTGCGTTCAGTCGCTCCAGCTCATAGTGAGGTCGTGGCCCCGAGTCTAAAGTTTGTGAATACTTGGCTGCGGATTAATCCGCTAGTGCAGGAGAAGGAAAAGCTGGTCCAGTCGTTTTTGATTCGCTATCCCGATTTGCCGATTCGGGTGGTGGCCCATTCCATGGGAGGGCTGATTTGGACAGAACTGTTGCATCGCCATCCAGAATGGTGGGCGCAAGTCGAATCCTTTGTAATGGTGGGATCGCCTATTGGCGGGTCAGACGTAGCGCGGATGATTGACCCTTTGGGATTAGGGATTGGCATTGCGCGGGATTTGGGCAGCGATCGCCGAGACTTAGCAGAGCAGATTGCCCGGCAGATTCCAACGCTGGTGATTGCTTCGGACTTAGGCAATGGCACTGATGGCTTGGTCGCTGTGGAAGCAACGAAGGTGCCAGGGAGTGAGTTCAAGCTGCTGTCTACTGTCTCCCATGCAGCGATGCGCTATAGCCCAGCGGTGGCCCAGGAGATTCAGAAATTTTGGCAGCAAGCTGGCGTTGAGCCGGAGGTGATGAATCCCATTGCAGAAGGCGTTATTCGGTCACTGCGATCGGTGCCGGGGATGACGGCAGCAGGCTATCGCGATTTTGCTAAGGCTCAGGTGCGCTGCGAGCTAGGGGATGGTATTACCCTGCGCACTTGGAAAAACCCAGCCCAGATTCAACATATTTATGTCGCAGATCGCGGTGGGAATTGTTTATTTGCAGGCTATGTCGGCTGGGGCCATGGCAAGGGGATTACCCAAGTGGTTGAAGCAGTGAAGCAAGGAAATTAAAGTAGAGGGTGGCTCAAAGCCTTTAGAGCCATAGCTCTCACCCCTGCAATTGAGGTGATCACGCCTTTAAAGGAGAGTGCCGATTGCAGCGGTTCAAAAATCTAGTCTAGGAAATATGTTGATGATGCATTTTCCCCAGACCAGACTGCTCAGATGCCAGACCGATAGAACAATCAGATTTTGAATAAACTGATCGTCAGTAGGCCATAGCTGAGTTCTGCCTGGACTCGTTCGACTGCGATCGCCCCAGGCAACTGTAAGACCCGTTCAAAGACGCCATAGCAAAATTCTGAAGTCAGCACATCGCCTGGGTTGGGAGGACGAGATGGGAAGTGGGATCCCCGTACGACAAGCGCGGTCTCAAATGCCTGAACTTCAATGTCCTCCCGTGCAAAACCCGGTAATTGCAACTGCACATAAATACAGTCTGCGGTTTCTCGAATTTCCGCTGCGGGCTGCCAGTCTGTAGTCACCATCGGGGCAATTTGCCCCATTTGTTGTGTGGTGGAGTCAGATCGATGCGCCTGCTCAATCGTTGTGGCCGTGGGAGTTAGGGGCTGTGAGTTATGAAATGTCATGGGATGAACTTAGCTAGAGTTGGGTGGCAGACTGGCTTTTCCTCTTTAGAGGAACTGTTCAACTGTTGCTAGATTTCCCAGGTGTAATCGCATAAATACATCGCTTTACATGTTTTGAGGTCTCAGTGAGCCGCTGCTCCGCCATTTGCCCACACTGTCGCAATAGTCCTTCATTTAACTAGAACTATCGCAAATTTATGTCCACTGCCAGAAAGGCTCAGGGGCTGAAACGGGATGAGGCACAGCAGTGAATGAGAACGATGACCTTAGAACACGGTTTTGAACACTAAGCTGCCAACACTTTTGAACAGGGAAGTAAAAGCTCTGCCCCAATTGCGTCTTCGACCTGAACTGTTAGAGCTGGAACTAGTCTTTTTAGATTGGGGGATAGCTTCCCATTCCGCTGCGGCGGCTTTAGCTTGATCAATGGTGATCAAGATTTGCTCAGCAGTGTCGAAGCCTTGTTGGTTACCCTCTGCTTCGAATAACGTTTTAGCCATTTCAGCATCGCTGATGGCCTGATCAAGCTGGCCCAGAACTGACACTGAAAAGCTTCGCCCCAGGTAGGCTGTTGCGAGCTTGGGCTCTTTTTGGAGAGCTTGGTTGTAATAAGTCACGGCCGCTTCATGGCGACTGGATTGGGCTTCGTTCATGGCCCAGGTTTGATAGGTTTTAGCATCGATAAGGGTGGCAGGGATGGCGATCGCGCCCTGTAAAGCTGCTCCCTGAAGATTCCCCCCTTCAAACTTAACCCCGCCCAGATAGGCCCCCCGCAGGTCTGCCCCTCGCAGGTCTGCCCCGGTCAAATCAGCGTTATATAGGTTGGCCCCATAGAGCACAGCCCCGGCCAAATTAGCCCCCCGGAGGTCTGCATTGCTGAGGGTGGCGCGGCTGAGGTTCGCGCCTTGCAGGTCTGCATTGCTGAGCTCGGCTTCTTCCAGGTTGGCAAATACGAGTCCTGCTTGGCTGAGGTCGCAGCCTTCGCAAGTGTTTTGGGAGAGTAAGCGACGCAGGTTATCAGTGCTATCTGCCCTGGCGGTTGTTGTTGCCCAGGGGCTGGCAATGAGCGCTAGACTTGCCACTGCTGCGACGGCTTTGAGTCGGGGCAAGGTTGAGCGAGCCTGGGACAAATGATTCTGTTGCACTGCTGATGCCTGCATGGGAACTCCTATGGGGGAAGGCCAGGACAGGCCAGCGTGGAATGGGACTCGCTGTGCGATACAGCAAAAGTTCCGCTTCGTTGCGTGGGTGCCACTATCCTCGGACTGCGATTTAATGTCGGCCATGGTCAGGAAATAGTTCCCTCAGACCTTAAATCCTCAGTCCGTCAAGCTTATAGCCCATTTATGGATGGGTCTGCAACTGTAGACCAGTTTTGAGCCTGGCAGTTTCCTGGATGGGGGATCGAGCTAAGCCAGAGGTTTGAACCCAAATTTGGGTAACGAATTGCCCCGCTTTTTAACAAAAACCGCGTATTTGACCAGTTCCCCTGGAGGGATCGGCATGATGTCGGATAGGCTGAATGCCGCCGTCAATTTGTCACGCTGGATTCTAAGGATCTGCTTTGCCCATGACCCTGCAAGATTTCAACTGGAAAAAGCTGCAAAACGGTTCAGATATTCGTGGGGTGGCGATCGCAGGCGTCCCCCAAGAGCCCGTGAACTTAACCCCAGAGGTCTCCCAGCGCTTAGGCCAGGCGTTTGTAGCCTGGCTCGCCCAAAAGCTGGCCAAGGCTCCCCAAGAACTCTGCTTGGCTGTGGGTCGTGATAGTCGCATTTCTGGACCTGAATTAATACAGGCCACCATGTCGGGTATGGCGAGCCAAGGAAGTGCTGTCCTGGACTGCAGCATTGCTTCAACGCCTGCCATGTTTATGAGCACAGTGACTCCAGGATTCGATTGTGATGGTGCCATTATGATGACGGCGAGCCATTTGCCGTTTAATCGCAATGGATTGAAGTTTTTTACGGCTCAAGGCGGTTTGGCAAAACCCGATATTGCAGAAATTTTGGCCCTAGCTGAGCAGAATGATTTTGCCGAAGCAGCGACGGTCGGAACGATTGAAGCTAGAGATTTTATCTCTGTTTATGCTCAGCAGCTTGTTGAAAAAATTCGTACTGGGGTCAACCATGCTGAAGAGTTTGAGCAGCCCCTAAAGGGTTTGAAAATCCTGGTGGATGCGGGAAATGGGGCCGGTGGCTTTTTTGCAAGCAAGGTCCTGGAGCCTTTAGGAGCGGATACCACTGGGAGCCAGTTCCTGGAGCCCGATGGCATGTTTCCCAACCATGTGCCCAATCCTGAGGATGGTGAGGCCATGGCGTCGATTTGCCAGGCTGTGATTGCCCACCAGGCGGACTTCGGCATTATTTTCGATACTGATGTGGATCGTTCGGCAGCGGTAGATGGAGAGGGTCAAGAGCTGAATCGCAATCGCTTAATTGCCCTAATTGGGGCGATCGTGTTGCAGGAGCATCCTGGGTCAACCATCGTCACAGATTCGATTACCTCTGAGGGTCTCAATCAGTTTATAGAAGGTGAGCTGGGCGGCAAACACCACCGTTTTAAGCGGGGCTACAAAAATGTAATCACCGAGGCGATTAAACTCAACCGAGCCGGTGAAGAGTCTTGGCTGGCAATCGAAACCTCGGGCCATGGTGCCATGAAGGAAAACTATTTCCTCGATGATGGGGCCTATTTGGTTAGCAAGCTACTGGTAGAACTCGCTAAGGCCAAGCAAGCAGGACGAGTCTTGACCGGCTTGATTGCAAATCTCAAGGAACCTGAGGAAAGTGAGGAGCTGCGGCTCAAGATTGAGGTCGAAGACTTTAAGACCCACGGCCAAAGCGTCATTGCCCAGCTCGAAGCCTTTGTTGCGGAGCAAGAAGACTGGGCGATTGTGCCTAATAATTACGAAGGCATTCGCGTTACCTGCTCTGCTCCCCAAGAGGACGGCTGGTTTCTCCTACGACTCTCTCTTCACGACCCGGTATTGCCTCTTAATATTGAGTCTAATGTTGCGGGCGGTGTAGAGCAGATTAACCAGCGCTTGCAAGGCTTTTTCCAGGGAATCGAGGGACTGAATCTCTCTGCATTTAAGGCGATGTGAGCGAGCCCAGTTTGGGTTTTACAACTCACGTTATTGCTGGAACTTTAGTCAAAGTGAGGGGCTAGGATCGCAATGAAATCAGGTCAATTGCGAGCATCGCTGTGGTTACTGGTGCTAATTGCGCCACTGCTTTGCATTTGGCTGGCAGGCTGGGGCTTTGCGATCGCAACCGGTCAAGGTCACCTCTGGCCCGGAGAAGAGCAAGGCGTCCTCCTCGTCCAATCCGCCATGGTCGCCGCCCCCTTCCTTGGCCTAGCTCTTGCTGGCAGCAGTCGCCTCAGCCGAAAAACAGTCAAATACCTGCGACCCAGACTAGGCGCGGCCATCGGACTCGGCAGCTTCACAACTTTCCTATTTTGGCTGCTGTATTACTGGGATGGCTACCGCTACTGGCGCGATGACCTCAGCGGCGGCGCAAACATTGGCCTCGGCTTGCTAATGCTGATTTCGCCCATAATCGTTGCAGCGGTGATGATTGGGGGCTATGTTTGGGGGCCACTGCGCAACTCTAAAAGATATTGATAGCCTTCGGTTTAAGCTGAAGACTTCGTGAACAATGATCAGCAGATAGTTCAAGGTTACTATAATGACATCAGACATTGATGTCGTCAGGAACTGGCTTCTATGAAGACGCTAACTCGATGGACCGTCACTGAGTATCACCGCATGGTGGATGCAGGAATTTTAGCGAATAAACGGGTTGAGCTGATTGCGGGGGAGATTGTTGACATGTCACCTGAAGGACCACTCCATTCCTATCGCGGAGAGTCCTTCGCTGATTTCTTTCGCGATCGCCTCTCAGGCCGGGCCCTGGTCCGAGAAGCAAGACCCATTACCCTAGCTGACTCTGAACCTGAACCCGATGTAGCATTGGTTCGAGGCAGTCGGGAGGACTATAAACATCGCCATCCTGGCCCCAAAGACATCTTTTTAGTGATTGAGATTTCTAATTCAACGCTTGATAAAGACTTGAATGAGAAAAGGCAGGCTTATGCCCAGGCAGGCTTAGCTGAATATTGGGTTTTGGATTTAAAGCACAACTTACTAATCCTCTTTCGTAATCCCGTTGAGGGAGATTATCAAGAACGCCAAGAAATGAGTAGCGGCAAAATTAATCCGCTTGCTTTCCCAGATGTTGATGTGTCAATCAGTCGCTGTTTTAACTAAACCGTACTTTAGGAATTAGAAATGAAACTAGGCTATGTAATCATCTACGTTGCAGATGTTGTTAAAACGCTCGACTTCTATCAGCAAGCCTTCGGCTTCGACATTCGTATGAAGTTTGAGCAGGATGGCGTCGTTGATTATGGGGAGCTCGAAACCGGCGGCGCTATTCTAGGCTTTGCCAGTCACCAGCTCGGAGCCTCAAACTTCAAAGGGGGCTACGAGAAGGTATCCCCGGATGGAAAACCCTTTGGCCAAGAGCTCGCTTTTGTAACCGACGAAGTCGCCGCCGCATTTCAGCGAGCCATCGCAGCTGGAGCAACCGTCGTAGCCGAGCCAGTACAAAAGCCCTGGGGTCAAACTGTCGCCTATGTTCGTGCCCAAGAAGGAACATTGATTGAGCTTTGCTCACCCATTGGAAACTAAAAAGCGCAGGCTTCCCGGGGGAAACCTGCGCTTTTCATTGAAATGAAGCCAGAAGCTCCAGTCGTTTCTTATGCGTCAGCAGCGGGCTCGGCAGCAGCTTCTTCTGCAGGAGCAGCTTCAGCGGCGGCTTCCTCAGCAGCAGGTGCTTCTTCAGTAGCAGCTTCCTCGGCAGGAGCTTCAGCAGCGGCTTCTTCAGCAGGAGCCTCAGCGGCGGCTTCCTCTGCAGGAGCAGCTTCCGCAGCGGCAGCCTCTTCAGCCGCCTTAGCTTCAGCAGCGGCAGCTTCCTCAGCAGCCTTTGCAGCAGCAGCCTCTTCCTTGGCCTTAGCCTCAGCAGCAGCCTTCTCACGGGAACCAAACTTAGGACCACGAGCAAACACTGGGTTCACGGGAGGACGACGCTCTTCACGATCGCCTCGACCCTTACCCCGGCCTTTACCTTTGCCCTTACCCTTGCCACGACCGCCACGGTCTTCCTTAGATGGCTCAGGCTCACCTCGTTCGGCTGCTTCTGCCCGGCGCTTTGCCAGTTCTTCCTTCTTAATGGGCTTCTCAGCCATGACTCTAACGATTCGTAACAGCCTGCCGATCCTACCTTGAAACGCGGCGATCGCTATATTGACCGCCAGGCAATCATCGAGAATTCGGCTTCAAAGCCCTGTTCTGCCTCCCAGCCAGATCTACTAAGCCCCTGCCAAGAGACCCGTTTAAGCCGATCCACTGCCTCGCAAAACAAACTGAATATAAGGCGCATAAAGCTCCGGTTCCAAGAGGAAGGAATCATGCCCCTTAGTAGAATGGACCGTAATATACGTAACCTGAACCCCTGCTTTCTCCAGAGCATCAACGATGGACATTTGCTCCTCGGGGTAAAAGCAGACATCGGAGTCAATACTAAAAATCAGATACTCCTGGGCCTGACAGCTCGCAAAGGCCCAAGTATCGCTGCTCAACGAGTAGTTCTGCCAAAAGTCGAGAATCCGCAAATAACTATTAGCATCAAAGCGCTGGGCAAATTTTTGCCCCTGGTAGAGCATGTAGGACTCAATTGGATGGGAGAGCTTGTAAAAATTGCCGATCTTCTCCTTAATCTCGATATCTTGACGCGCCCGCTTCTCCAAAACGTTCAGCGAGACAAAGGTCTTATGGGCGATGATGCGGGCCAGCGTCACTCCCTGGTGGGGAGGATCACCCTCGTAGAAATCACCGTTGTTGAAATTAGGGTCATTGCGAACGGCAATGATCTGCTCAAAGTTCAAAATTCGCTGGAGAACCGTGGTTTCCGCTCCAGAGGCGAGTGGAATGACATACCTGACTCGGTCTGGGCAGCGTGTCGCCATCAGGACTGACAGCATCCCCCCCAGGGAACCCCCAATCACCGCATGAAGCTGGTCAATCTTGAGGTGATCCAGTAGCTTGAGTTGG
Source organism: uncultured Pseudanabaenaceae cyanobacterium (assembly GCA_937949725.1). Classification (GTDB taxonomy): domain Bacteria; phylum Cyanobacteriota; class Cyanobacteriia; order PCC-9006; family JAAUQQ01; genus JAAUQQ01. The sequence goes on along the minus strand of CALECT010000021.1, from coordinate 40,966 downwards.
CTATGCACCACATCCCAAGCTCTAATCTGCGGGAAACTACCACCGTAAGGCTTGCCCGTCTTGGGATTAATCGAGCGTGGCCCCGTCGAACCATAGCAACTGCCTAGGTAATTCGCACAGATCACAAAATAGCGATCGGTATCAATCGCTAAACCCGGGCCAATAAAATTACTCCACCAGCCCTGATGGCATTCCTGCGTCCAAAGGTCTTCTACACCCGGCACACTAGGGTTATAGCCCGCCGCATGTTGACTCCCGGTTAGGGCATGGAACACCAGAACGGCATTGTCAGCCTCGTCGTTGAGCTTGCCGTAGGTCTCATAGGCAAGGGTCAATTGTTCCAGCGTCTCGCCAGAATACAATTCAAATGCATGGGGGAGCGTAAAGAACTGGGTCTCTACAGGACCAATGGTCATAGCGGTATCAAGGGGAATCGCGGTCAAGAAAATATAACTGTAGGGACATGGCATGCCATGTCCCTACAAGGTAGCGCTAGCAAGCTAACGCAAGACAAAGATGCTCAGGCAACCTAGCCTGCAGCGAGCGCTTGCTTGAGGTCAGCGATGATGTCATCGGCATGCTCAATACCAATAGCCAAGCGGATCAACTCAGGAGGAATACCTGCTGCAGTTTGATCAGCCTCACTGAGCTGGGAGTGGGTGGTAGAGGCGGGATGAATGGCCAAGCTCTTGGCATCACCCACGTTGGCTACGTGGGAGAACAGCTCCAAGTTCTCAATGAACTTCTTGCCTGCATCCGCACCGCCCTTAATGCCAAAGACCACCATGGCACCAAAGCCATTGCTGAGAACCTTCTTGGCGTTGTCATGGGCCTTGTCACCCTTAAGACCAGGGTAACGCACCCATTCCACAGACTTTTGCTTAGACAGGAATTCGGCTACCTTCGTTGCATTCTCGCAATGGCGTTCCATGCGCAAATGCAAGGTTTCCAGGCCTTGGAGGAACATCCAGGCATTGTCAGGCGCGATCGCCGCACCCAGGTTACGCAAAGGCACCAGGCGCATGCGCAGAATGTAGGCCAGAGGGGTCAAGGGACCGAGATCATGGGCATAACGCAAACCGTGGTAACTGGCATCGGGCTCGCTCATCAGGGGGTGCTTGCCTGCGGTCCAGTCAAACTTACCGGCATCAACCACCACACCGCCAACGCCAGTGCCATGGCCACCAATCCACTTGGTCAAGGAATGACAAACAATGTCCGCGCCATGCTCAATTGGGCGAATCAAGTAAGGGGTCGTGAAGGTGCTGTCCACAATGAGGGGCAGACCATTCTCATGGGCAATGTCAGAAACGGCTTTAATATCCGTAACTTCTAGACCGGGGTTGCTCACCGTTTCACAGAAGACTGCCTTGGTCTTGTCTGTGATGGCTGCGCGGAAATTCTCGGGATCGCTGGGGTCCACCATTTTCACGGTGATGCCAAACTGGGGCAGGATGTCCTTGAACATCGTGTAGGTGCCGCCGTAGAGCGTATTCGCGGAGACCACCTCGTCACCCGCACCGCAAATATTGATGATGCTGTAGTAAATCGCGCTAGTACCGGAGGCAACGGCCAGGGCACCTACACCGCCTTCCAAAGCCGCCATGCGCTTCTCAAGCACATCGCTGGTGGGGTTCATTAAGCGAGTGTAAATGTTGCCTAATTCTTTGAGGGCAAACAGGTTCGCCGCATGCTCAGTATCGCGGAAGACGTAAGCGGTTGTGCGATGAATGGGGACCGCACGGGCTGTGGTTGTGGGGTCAGGCTCCTGACCGGCATGGAGGCACTGGGTTTCAATGTGCGTCATCGTCAATCTTCCTAGACAGAGCGGATCAATTTCATATCCTTTTCAGTATCCAGGTCTAACGGCCTCTAGGCAATTTGCTTTGTGAGCATTGATTTTTGCTAACGAATCTCCATATTAGTGAGATCCATCATCCAGCTTGGATGGTGGTCGCTCAATTGAGCATTTAGCGACCTTCTTCTCGCTCTAAAAATTGAGGCTGGTTCGCTGCTCTACCTAGGCTGCTGACGGTTTTTGTGGGACTCTGCAATGGCCCCAGCATTGCCTCTAAGATATGCCCCCTGCACTGATTACCTTTTGTGGTTGGCTCCCTGCCGTCATCATTCCCATGGCAACCTTGTTGCAATTAGTTGCAATTGTGCGCAAACGTTCCGCAGCGGGGGTGGACTGGGTGACTTGGTTTTTGTTCGGAGTAGCCAATGTGGGGCTGTACATCTACACCGAGAAATATGGAGATATACAGTCGGTTGTGGGATTGCTGGGATCGGCCCTGATGGATTTTGCGATCGCCAGCTTGGTTTTAGCCAACTATGGAATAGATGCGGCCCAAGCGCCCAATGATTAGTCCCCCAGGTTTAAAATTTGTTGCTTAGCCTAGATGTAACGAAATATTTAGTACTTGAATAATTTAGGGAACTCTATAAACGAGTCCCATACCATTGTCCAGGCCAAAGTGTTGAGCAGCTCGCTTCTGCTGTTCTAGAGCACTTGGATATTCGCAACGGTTCCCGTGCATCACCCACGCTGTGCAAGGCGCGTGTTTTTTGGTGATGAGGCTTTCTCTGAATGTTTTTCCTACCTTTGGCTGCTGTCTCTTCGGCTGCAATGCCATTCGCACCTGCTAAGGCTGAGACAGTGCTACTTGCCCAAGCCATTTTGCCCAGTGGGGATGGAAGCTTTGTTGAGCAAACAGATCAGCGCTTCAGCATTACGGGGGGAAACCAGGCTGGGAAAAACCTGTTTCACGGGTTTGAACAGTTTGGTTTGGAAGCCGGGCAAGTTGCTGATTTTGTCACTGTCAGCGGCATTGAAAATATCCTGGGTCGAGTGACCGGTGGTGATGCTTCGTTGATTGATGGACTGCTCCAGGTCAGTGGCAGCCAAGCCAATCTTTTTTTGCTCAATCCAGCGGGGGTGGTGTTTGGACCCAATGCTCAGCTGAACTTACCCGCTAGCTTTACGGTGACCACGGGCGATCGCCTCTTCTTCGGTGACCATTGGCTCGATGTCTTTGGCGAGAATAACTACAGCCAGCTCCAGGGCAATCCTGATGGCATTGGCTTCTCGGCTGGAGTGAGTGGGGCGATCGCCAACCAAACCCAGCTCAGTCTCAATCCTGGGCAGCAGCTCAACCTCATGGGTGGACGAGTCCAAAGTATCGGCTCACTCTCAGCTGGGAATGTGCAAGTTCACGCAGTTCCCGGAGCCGGACGACTCTCCCTAGGGGCTGGCTTGACCGTAGATTGGCAAGCACTGGCCAATGCAAGTCTAGAGTTACCGGGTAACTTCCCGCCAGAAATGACTAGCGAGATGCTGGAGCAACTCGCGACGAACATTGCTCCAGATCTCCAAGCAGGCGATGTTGCCATTGCGAAGATTCAGGCAGACCAAGCCACGCTCGCAGCAGCAAAAGATTTGCAGTTGGAAAGCAGCGACTTGCGCACCACAGGGACACTCAACCTATTGGCCGGGGAAACGCTGAGGATTCGAGATGGCGCGGACAATCCTTTTGTGGCTAAGGCTGGGGGAGATTTAGTTATTCGGGGCGATCGCGCCATCGATATTTTGGCCCTGAGCAGTCCCGAAACCTTGATTCGCAGCGAGGGAAATCTAAGTCTAGTCAGCGACTTTCCCATCTCCGGCGATGCTCATTTCAGTGCGGCTGAGGATCTAGCTTTCCTCACTACGGCTGGCCTGCCCGGCAACTTTGTCAGCCTCTATGACCCCATTATTAGTTCCGACACAGGGGATGTGAGCTTTGGCAACTATACGGGAGCTGCCCTCAAAGTTCAGGCTGCTGGCAGCATTAGCGCGGGCAACATCGTCATTACCCAGCCAGATACGACCGGAGCTATTCCAGTCACCGATCCAGATTTCACGGTGCTCACCACCCAGCCCAGCTTAATCCTACGGGCAGGCAATGCAGGAAGTGGTCCATTTTCAAATTTGCCTCTCGCAGCAGGCAGCACCACTTTCAATGATTCGCTCCCTACACCAGGACTGGCAAGTATCACCGTCGGCGACATTGTGACTGCAGCGAATGATCTATCCCCTTCTGCTGGACAAGCCGGGCGGGTGGAAGTGATTGCTCCTGGAGACATCACGATAGACCGGATTGTCACGGAGTCTGGAACGGACGGTTTTGTTCCTGCGATAGCGGGAGACGTATTTATTCAGGCAGGGGGGAGCATCCAGCTCCAAGATATCGAAGCGAGTGCTTCCAGCTCCCTCTCTGAGGCTTTGGCAGGGGATGTGGAACTGCGTTCCGCAACAGGAGATGTACTGTTTCGCAATATCCGAGCAATCGCAATGGCACCGGATTTGCCCATTCCTCAGGTCGGACGAGGCGGAGCAGTGATGATTGATGCTCGTGGGGTCGTTCAAGGCATTGAGGGGGTCAGCGAAACTATCGTTGCAACGGGCACTTCCCAATCTGGCACGATCACCATTGCCCATGGTGGCGGTCTAAATAATGTTCCCTTTGTGGTGGGTGATGCTGCGATCAATGGCACAGGTCAAACATTGGCTGTGAATGGCTACACTGTGCCCTTGGACAGCTCATTTCCCCTGTCGAACAATTTCACGCTGGGACCCAATGGTGAAATCTCAATTATCGGCAACAATGAGGCTCCAACGTTATCTGGCACCACAATTTTGCCAGGCAATGCAGATACCCCCATTGACTTTGGCTTAGGAGATTTAGGGCTGGTTCTGACCGATGCAGATGAAGATACAACAACCGTGGTTGTTTCTGAGCTGGGCGATGGCATCTTGCTACGGGGCGGGGGGCCAGTCGCAGTGGGCGATGCGATCTCCTCATCAGATCTGCTGACCTACGAACCTTCTGCAGGGGCAAGCGGCACCCAGCCAATTGTGGGTTTAAGAGGAAGTGATGGCGTCTCTGTCTCTACAAACATCGCTCAGATCCAAGCCAACCTCACAGCAGCACCCACTCTTCCCCCAACTGGCCCGACGCTCAACCCTAATCCAACGCCTACTCCCCCTCCGACTAGTCCCCCTCCAACACCTAGCGCGCCCACACCAACGCCTACCGCGCCCGCACCTACTGCACCCACGCCTACTCCCAATTCACCCAACGTAACCTTGCCGAATGGCTCGGAGGTTATCGCAGTTGAACCTGCTAGTCCTGGACTTTCTCCAACCGTTGCTTCCACATCTAACCTCGCTTCCCCCAGTCTTCTGTCCCCCATCGGAGCGCCTCTCACACCTGCTCCGGCAGTTGCTGAGCTGGTTGCTTTGCGCGGTGTGATTCCCGAAGCGGGCATGTTGCTGGCACCTCCAGTTCAGAGTTCTGACGCCCAAGTAGTGGGCGATCGCAGTGGGCTGTTAACGCTTGTTGGTAGGCCATCTCTGGATATACGCAGTCTGGAAAATCCTGGCTTCAACGGTGCTAATCTGCCCGGTGGAATTCATAGCTTAACGATAGGAACCCTTGGAAATACCGGTACTGCTCAGCAGAGGGGCGATGGACAGGTTGCAGATACATCATCTCCCTTGTTTAGTACTGGCAAGATCAATACCGGACTCACCCCAGCAGAATCAGGCCGGGGACTAGCACAATCTAGCCCTATCATCGGGCTAGGCGGTGCAGGTGGATCTCCTGGAAGTCAAGGCACAACAGGCTCTTCAGAAACACCTTCCCCAGCGAATACATTTCCCATTGGTTCCAATCTAACCGGACCTGGTGGGGGAATGGGGTCTGGGTCAGGCTCGGGCGCCAGTGCAGGGTCTCCTGGAAATCAAGGAACAACAGGCTCTTCAGAGACGCCTTCCCCAGCCAATACATTTCCCATTGGTTCCAATCCAACCGGACCTGGTGGGGGAATTGGTTCAGGCTCAGGTGCCGGTGCAAACGGTGGACCTGTTGCAGCTAATCCTGGAGGAGGAGCTACCACCAATCCTGGAGGAGGGGCTGCTAATCCTGGAGGAGCGAATACCGGAGGAAGTGGGGGCAATTCCGTTACAGGCCCAGGCAATTCCGCAGCAGCAGGGAATGGAGGCAGTTCGCCCATTGCTCCCAGTACAGGCGATGCATCAGGGGGAGCTTCTGGAGCTGCTCCAGTAGTTGGAGCGGGCTCCACTGCTCAGACAACTGTTTCATCTGGAACAGCTGGTTCTGGAACCACTGCATCTGGAACTGCGATCGCAAGCTCTGGAGGACAGGCAGCAGGAGGGAATGGGTCTGTTCAGGGAAGCTCAAGCAACACCAGCTCAACAGCTTCGGCTGAGACTCGTGCGGCTGGCGGCGATCGCAGCAACACTGGCAAATCTCAGGGAGACTCCACGACCGAGAACAACACAAGCCGTACCAGCCAGCAATCTTCAATAGAAACAGGCGGCGAGGGAACCAACGAATCTGAAGTAGCTCCGTCAGACTCCAGCAAACCCAAAACGGCTTCTACGGAAGAGGCAGAAGAGGCAGAACAGGAAGAACTCGGAAACCATAGCGCAGCCACTCAGGCCATCCAGGCCTGTGAGAACCAGGCCAATGCCATTCGCCAAGGTGCGGGGACGGGGGCAGCAACCCAACAAGCCAGCATCTACCAAGCGCTCATTCGTTGCTACGAAAACAACCTGGCCCTAGCCCGTGCCAATCAAGACTATGCCCTGGAGATTTATGCCCTCAACAACATTGGCATTACCCACTTCATCACCGGGGATTACCTCAAAGCATTAGAAGCCCATGGGCAGCAACACCAGCGAGCTGAAGCCGTCAAAGATCCTACCCAGAGCGCGATCGCGTCAGTCGGCCTAGGTGCTGCCCAAGCGGGCCTGGGTGAATACGAGCGCGCTATTGACCAATATCGCCAAGCCCTTAAAAACTTGGCCTCGGGGGAAGCGCCCCAATGGCGTTCCCTGGCACTACGCAACCTGGGCAATGCATTCCTGTCCAAGAAGGACTATGACAGTGCGTTGCTTTACCAACAGGATAGTCTCCAACTCTCCCGCAACATTGAGGATCGCTACGGGGAAATGCAGTCCCTGGCCAACCTGGGCAATAGCCACACCCTCAGCGGTCAATTTGACTCAGGCATTGCCTATTACGAAGAAAGCTTGGGTCTCTCCCGTCAGCTAGAGGCTGATCTGGAAGAAGCCCAAACCTTGATGGGCTTAGGCACGGCCTATTCCTACAAGCGGGATTATGAGCAGGCGATCGCTTACAACCAAGCAAGCCTGACCCAGCTGCGTCAATTAGGCAATCGTCTTGGCGAAGGCATTGTCCTAACCAACTTGGGTGACGCCCAGCTCAAGCTCAAACAGCTCAAAGCCTCAGAGCAAACCCTGCGCCAGGGCATTACGGTCTGGGAATCGCTGCGCGCCGGACTAGGCAACAATGACGCCTACAAGATTTCCCTGTTCGAAACCCAGCTCACGGCCTACCAAAACCTCCAGGAAGTTCTCGTCGATCAAGATAAACCCGCTGAAGCCCTAGAAATCGCCGAACGCAGTCGTGGAAGGGCATTTGTAGAATTGCTAGCCAGAGGGAAAGCATCGGCCCGGAACCAAAGCGATGCCGTCGTTGCTCCGCCAAACCTGACCGAGCTCAAACGCATTGCCCAGGAACAACAGGCCACCCTGGTGGAATACACCATCGCCCGCGAGCAATTTGTCGAAACGCCCCACGGTGCCTCCCCTCAATACGCCACGGAAGCCTTACCCTATCGGCTCTTGATTTGGGTATTGTCGCCCAACGGTGACGTAGCGGTGCGAGAGGTCGATTTACTAGCTTGGCAAAAAGAAGCCAAGCAGAGCCTGCCCCAGCTCATTGCCACTGCCCGCCGCTGCATGAACGATCGCACCTGCACCCGCAAACAACGGCAAAACACCCGAGGCTTTAACTTCAATCAAGCCGCAGCGACCCAATCAGCAGCAGTTGCGCCATCAACCTCGACTGCTAAGTCCAAAGCTGATTTTAATCCTGCTGCTCCCCTCGCCCAACTGCATCAACTACTGATTGAGCCCATTGCCGATTTACTGCCCCAAAGTCCTGAAGAGCGAGTGGTCTTTGTTCCCCAGGGCCAGCTTTTCCTCGTGCCCTTCCCAGCCTTGCGCGATCGCCAAGGCACCTACCTCGTCGAACAGCACACCATTCAAACCACCCCCGCCATTCAGCTCCTAGCAGCCACCCGCCAACGCCGCCAAACCTTACCCAGTAGTCCCGCCCAAGCTCTAGTGGTCGGCAACCCTGCCCCCATGCCCAGGGGCTTCTCTCCTCTGCCCTTCACCGAAGATGAAGCCATTAGCATCGCCCAGCAGCTTTCCACGCAACCGCTCATGGGTACATCTGCAACAGAAACCCAAGTCAAACAGCAGTTAGCCAAGGCAGATATTGTCCATCTCGCTACCCATGGCACCTTTGACGCCACCAATCCCCTGGCAGGCGCGATCGCCCTAGCTCCATCCGCTGGGGAAGATGGCATGCTCACCGCCCAGGAGATTCTGGATATGCCGCTCAATGCTGCCCTCGTTGTCCTCAGCACTTGCGACACCGGGCGCGGACGCATCACCGGAGATGGGGTAGTGGGGTTATCGCGATCGTTCCTTGGAGCCGGAGCCGCTAGCGTTATGGTGTCGCTCTGGCAGGTGCCCGACGATGCCACATCCCTGCTGATGAAGTCGTTCTACGATCAGCGCAGCCAAGGCTTAGACCATGCTCAGGCCCTGCGCCAAGCCATGCTGACCGTCAAGCAAGACTATGACGATCCCAAGAGCTGGTCAGGCTTTACGTTGGTTGGAGAAGCCCAATAGGCACCAAAATCAGGCCGTTCAACCGGAGGAGCAGCTCAACCTTATGGGTGGTTCAGTTCATCGCTTGGGAGATTTGATCTTGATCAGCAGTTGCCTTTACAAGAATTAGAGAAGATTGAGGCGATGGCGAGTGAGATGATTCATGCCTCTATCGTAGGCTTAGCCCAGCCCAGCTAATCAGTATTGCTCTAGTCGTAGCAGCAACTGCTCTGTTTCTTCGGCTAGGTCGGCTGTTTTGGGCCATTGCCCGGTGACAATATCCTGGGCATGGGCCAAGTTATTGCGCAGGGCTTCCAAGTCTTTGAGCAGTTTTTCGCCTCTGTTCTTGGAATCGGGATGGAGGATGGGGTGCAGGCGATCGCTCCTCAAAAAAATATCCCGCTTATCGCAAAACTGGAGACAATCTGCTAAGTCAATTTCCGCATTGCTAGCCTGCCGTCGCTCTAGCATTTCCTGGGCAATCGCTAGACGAGTCTCAGAGAGATAATGCTGCCAGCGATTAAATGGGTAAGTTTCACGAATCACCCGCAGTAACTGCATCTCCGTCAGGGAAATGAGGCCAAAGAGCCACAGGCGCACTGGCGCTTTCTGGATATCGCCCAGGGTAATAATGCCGTTGATTTGCCCCAGGCTCTCCACAAATAAATAGGGCGTCTCTCGCATGGCCAAAATCGCCTGGACCAGCGGCTCAGAGTCTTGGATCAGCAAGGCGTCGGGCACTGGCTGGGCATAATCGGCCAAGGTTCTACCACCATCCGCCTTGAGGTCCACAGCCCTGGCATAACTGGCAATAAAGCCCTCGTACCGCACCCCAATCACATCGTAATTGCGCTCGGTTAAAAACGCCTGGACAGTTGTGCTATCAACCGTTGCATCAAAAGACGCCAGCGGTTCAGCAATGTAGCGCACCGTGATATCGCGACTAAAGATCTCCCGTAAATCCAGGGAGGAGGACTTGAGATGCTTCATTCCCCCAGCTTAAGCCAGCGGCAGCACCAACATTGAAGGAGCCGTGCCCCCCGTCAAAATCCGCAATGTAATGACCTGATTCTCAATCTGAGCCGTTACGTTGGGATGCTGCCCATTGCCCGGATTCACGGCATAGGCGGGGAAGCAGGAGGCACTGACGCTCAACCGTAGAGCATGGCCCTGGGGGATGCAGATACAGGTAGATTGCAAGGTGACTCGATAGGGCTCATCCACGCTCAGCTTCTCCGATTCTGCGACTCGCAGGTAGCCCTGGCTAAAGTTGAAGACTCGGCCATCACCATGGACCTCGGATAGCACAGCGCAAATGTCGAAGCTGGGGGCATCGCTATCGCAGTAAATCGAGAGAATTAGATCTCCAGCGATCGCGATTTCCTCTCCCAGCGGCTCCGTTGTATAGGTCACCACATCACTGCGTCCATCAATGGCTCCCCGCTCAAACGGCCCATTGGGAAATGAATTATGTCCTCCCTGGGACGGCACTGGCCTCCAAGGGTCATGGACAATCACATCTTCGGCCATTGCGTAATCGGCTTCTACCGTTTCCCCTCTCATCTTGACGAGATGGCCGCAATCCTCACGCATCGTTGCCAGGCCATTGCTTTCTAAGCGATAGACGTTCAATGCCGTGGCATCTACTCTAGACTGCATATCTGGCCAAGCGTCAAACCCACGCCAGTGGTTGCGACCCATTTCAAAGAGCTGTACAGGTTGCTCAGCCAACAATCCTGTATCCATCCCCTTCAGAAATTGATTGAACCAACGGATCTGTAAGCGATCTATTGGGCTAGCGGCCTCTGGGCCAAAGTCCAGCGCTCCCACGCGACGGTTCCAGGGCAAATGACCCCAAGGCCCCACATATAAATGTTGGGGCGACTGCATTTGCAGCGGACTGCTCTCGCTCGCCACCCGATGAAATAAATTCAAGCTCCCCCGCAGATAGGGATCAAACCAGCCGCCAACATGGAGCATGGGCAGGTCCACATCCGTTAGGTTTGGCACTAGTTCTTGCCAATAGGGCTCATCCCCCTGACTGTTCTCCACCCAGTCGTGATAGAACGAGCCCGGTGCGAGGCGGTCCAGCACCGCTGGCTGACTCGGAATCACATCATGAATTGGTAGGTGACGCGCCGCTGCCGCTAGCTCCCCATAGGCCTCCACATCGCCATTTAGCCTGGCGGTTTCTGCGGCTAGCTGAACCGCCCAAGCCATGCCCGCTTGGAGACAAAAGGCACCACCTTCATAGGCCCAGTCGTTATACAGGTCATAGGCCAACATTGCGGGGCAAAGCGCCTGCAAAGCCTCCGGTCTGCGTGCTGCGGCATAAAGCTGGGTCATGCCCTGGTAGGAAAAGCCATACATGCCCACTGTGCCGTTGCTGCCGGGTAAGCTTGCGGCCCAGTTGACCGTATCTTCCCCGTCATCTACTTCTGTTGCAAAAAGCTTGAATTCACCTTCAGAACTGCCGCGCCCCCGCACGTCTTGAATAACGACGATGTAGCCCTGGGATGCGTACCAGCGGGGATGAGCGTAGACCACAGTGGAAGCGATCGCCCGCCCATAGGGCTGTCGCATCAACAACACTGGAAACGTCTCTGATGCTTGGTTCTCAGGTCGATAGACATCCGCATCTAAACGGACCCCATCGCGGGTCGTCATGGACAGGGGTTCAAGGGTGACTGGGTACATGACATCAAGGTACAGGGCATAACAACACAGGGGAGCGAAGCATCGACGGGGCTCTCTAGGGAGCCTTGGACAGCGATTGGGTTTGTTCGGGGGAGTGTAACAGGCTTCGTATACAAAGGGCAGTTTGCTCCAAGACCTTGGGGCTGTGATACCCCCGACTTGGTAATCTTCCACCTAATGCCAATGGCTGAGCTACTATTAACTCAGCCGCAATCGGTAATTTCATGGATACAAACCCCTTTAGCCCCACCCCACCGGACTGGGCCCAAGAGGCCACCCATGCTGTGCCTTTTTGCTGTCCGACTTGCCAAGCTAGTCCTAAGGAAGCCAAGGAAGTTTGGCTAAACCGCCAGGCTCCAGTATTTATTGAAGGCTTTAGCCGTCGCAAGTGGCAGGAGTTTTATCGCTGCGACTGCGAGACCGCCTGGTGGGGCTGGAGCAATGAGCGCGAAACGCCGGAGTGGCTGGTTGAGCGCAATGCCCGTCGCGATGCGGCTGAGAACAACTGATAGTGCTATCCGATAGATTTACGGCTTAATCCGGTCGTTTTAACAACAGGATGAAACGACAGACCCCAGGCAAATGCAGTCATTGCCTGGGGTCTGTCGTTTGTTCTTAACACGATTTGGGATGGCTAAACCGCATCTATGCGAGTACTTCTGTGACCTGAGCTCGACCTTCTACCATATGAGTCCCCAAGTTCGAGCTGACTATTCGTAAACCACCAATGCTTCTACTGCCACCTCAGGCAGTTTGCTTCGCCCTGCCAGTCCAGCGAGTTCGATCGCAAAGGCAAACCCAGCCAACTCTGCCTCTGTCTTGCCAATCAGTTGGGCTGCCGCTTGGGCCGTGCCCCCCGTTGCTAGCAGATCATCCACAATCACCACGCGACTGCCTGATTTAAAGGCGTCTTGGTGGAGTTCGAGGCGATCGCTGCCATATTCCAATTCATATTCCACGGCATGAATCGCAGCGGGCAGCTTCCCCGGCTTGCGCACTGGCACGAAACCGATTCCTAGGCGATCGGCAATGGGCATACCAAAAATAAAGCCCCGAGACTCAATGCCCACGATGTAGTCCGGCTTCATTGCCCGGCAACGCTCCGTCATCTCATCCAGGGCATATTTCAAGCCCGCTGGATCTTGCAAGAGCGTGGTGATGTCGCGAAAGAGAATGCCTTCCTTGGGAAAATCAGGAATCTCGCGAATAAGGGCTTTAAGGTCCATGGGTCTGGCAGTATGGCTTGGCAGGGGACGGACCGAATTGCAGATGCCATTGATCTACGAATTAGGATCTACGAATTAGTCCTTCAGCATGTTCGCACACATGATTCCAGATGCAACGACGGCGGGCACGCCAATTCCCGGTAAGGTGCTGTCGCCCACCCGATAGAGGTTTTTGATCGGCGTTTTGGGGCTGGGGAAGTGGCCCTGGCCTGCGGCGATCGCCGGTCCATAGGTGCCTTTGTGGCGGCGCAGGTAGCGGGCGTGGGTGAGGGGCGTGCCGACAAGGTTCGTGGTGATGCGATCGCGAATATCGGGAATCACCCGTTCCAGGGCTCGATACAACGTCTCAGCCTTGGCCTGCTTCTTGGCTTCGTAGTCTCCATCTCGCGTCCAACCCTCAAACGGCTCCAACGTATAGCTATGGACCACATGGTGCCCCGCTGGTGCCAACGCAGAATCCCACACCGAGGGAATGGAGATCATGCAGGTGTTGCCCGGCGTTGTTACATCCAATTGATCATCATGGACCACCACATGGTGACCCGTGAGCCTCTCCAAGCCGTCGGCTCGAATGCCCAGATGCAGGTGCATAAAGCTTTCTACAACGGGCGTGGCTTCCTGGGCTTCTTGGTAAGACGGGGCCAGGCTGCCCTTGGGCAGGAGCTGGCCGTAGGTATCCCACAGCGTGGCATTGGAAATGACGCGGCGGGCCTGAATCTCCTCGCCCGACTTCAGCACCACCCCCGTGGCTTTGCGTTGATCCAGCTGAATTTGGGCCACGTGGGAACTGAGGCGCAGCTCGCCGCCATGGCGCTCAAAGGCGCGAACTAGGGCATCCACAATCGCACCACTACCGCCAATGGGATAGTCAATTGGCGTTGTATCCCGCTCCCCCAACATAAAGGCCACTTCCGGAGCCACCGTGCCATGGGCTTTCAAGCCCGAGAGCAAGAAGCATTCCAAGTCAATCAACCGCCGCACCCAGGGGTCTTGGATGGTGGCATCCATAATTTTGCCCACGGAGGCCTGAACCAGGGGCAACCGCGTTCCCAGCTTGAGCATTTCCTGGGGATAGCGGCTCATCAACATGGGAAACAGCTTCCAGTCTCCACGCAGCTCAGTCAGGGGCAAGCCCTGAAGCCCTCGGTAGAGGTGCAGCATCTTTTGCTCGAAGCGTTGGAATTCTTCGGCCCCTTTGGGCGTGACCTCTGCTAGGGCCGCACGGTAGTCCTTGAGCTTGCAGTAGATCGGGATGGTGCGATCTGGGAAGTGGTAATGGCCGAGGGGATCGTAGGGCACAGCTTCCAGCGTCTCTCCTAGCTGAGCCAGAACCTGCGTGAGGGGATTGCAGGAATGAGGATCGGCCAAGCCGCAATAGAACGATGGCCCCGAATCGAACGTAAAGCCATCGCGCTTAAAGCTGTGGGCCGCGCCGCCCGCAATGCTGTGGCTCTCACAAAGGAGAGTACGCTGACCTGCCTGAGCTAGTAATGCTGCGGTGGTAAGCCCGCCCATGCCACTGCCAATGATGATGTTGTCGTAGGTCTGGGGAGAAGAAGCCATGGACGGGGTTGCGATCGCACAATGTTCGCTAGCTTAACGTTTTCATGTGGGGGATTGGGAGGCGAGCGCTCTACCCCCTCTCCAATCATGATGTTGAAGTCTGGCAAAACATAGCAAAAAGCCCAGGTTCATTGAACCTGGGCTTTCAAATCGGGGTGGAGTTGATAGACAACTGACCGACCCCAAAGAAGGTTTAGATGAACTAACCCGTCCCAAGGACGATTTAGTACAGCTCTTCTTCCTGGTGAGTCTGAACGGTGCAGTCAGAGGTGGGGTAAGCCACGCAGGTCAGCACGAAGCCAGCTTCAATCTGGTCGTCATCCAAGAAGGACTGGTCAGACTGATCAACGGTACCAGCGGTGATTTTACCGGCACAGGTGGAGCAAGCGCCTGCACGGCAGGAATAAGGCAAATCGATGCCTTGCTCTTCTGCTGCGTCCAAGATGTACTGATCTTCGGGCACTTCAATCGTGGTGTTTAGACCTTCGGCTTCGCTGACCAAGGTCACCTTAAAGCTTGCCATTTCGTAATCCTCTCAAAAATTGAAAACCGATGTTTGCTGAGGCACAGAACCATAGTTTGCCTCCTACCTGACCCAAGACGCATCGGAAAACACGCTTTGACCTATGGCGGTTGATAAACCTGCTTCTGTCCGGCGCCCTGTAGAGCGTGCCTCTCCTCAAGAAGAAGAAAAACGGCCTCATCAGACTCCAATCCTGATACTAAGCAATAAATTCGGTTGCAGTACTGCGCATTAAAAATGCCGTTGCAGCAGGGGATGATTCATTAGTTTTATTAATACCCCGTCGGGATCAACTCGATTCTCCAAACTTGCAATTACAAGCCAAGTAATTCTAAAGCCAATGTTTGAGGAGAGTCTTTGTAACTCTTGTGTGTAATGGATTTCGAGCCTTTTGATTTGCGGGGATCGTGGCATCTGCGAAGGGAAAGAGACCCCCTTTGTTAGGCGCAGTACGTTATCAATACTCCCTATTAAAAAAGCTTATCAATAGCTGTTTAGGCTAGACATTGTTCGGGACGGGCTCATGCTGCGCCCAGAAGTGAGGTGCAGCATCGTAAATATCAAGCTTTGAGCCTAAGTAATCGAAGTCAAAATAGCCACATGCAAACAAGGCTCACATTCGCTCTGATTATTGAGCTTCTAGGGCATGTTGCTAATGCAATCAATTCGCTGATGAGGTGGTTTGAGAGTTTGGCGTTGCTAATACATAGGATGAAGATTTGGACGCAAGCTATGGCTAGGTTAAGTTCTGGCAGTTCATTCATCCTTGCTTTAAGCAACGCCACCCTTTGGGGCGTTTGCAACAATGATTCAGAGCAAAGCAGCCCCGTTCGTGAGCTGGTCAATCTAAAGTAGAGATGCCCGGCCTAAGCTGCCTGCCTCTGTTATGACCCAACTTTTACTCGACCGTTTCGAATCTCCCATTGGCGACATTCTCCTCGTGAGTGACGGGCAGCGGCTCAACGCGATTGACTTTGGCGACTATGAACATCGCATGCTGGGCTTACTCCAAGCTCACCACAAGAATTTGACGTTGCAACCCGCAGATAATCCTGGAGGATTAAGCGATCGCCTCCGCGCTTATTTCTCAGGAGAGCTAGGGGCCATTCAAGGATTACCCGTTGATCCGGCGGGCACTGAGTTTCAACAGCAGGTTTGGCGATCGCTGCTCACCATTCCTTGCGGCGAAGTTTGGAGCTATGGCGACCTCGCCAAGCAATTAGGTAAGCCTGGAGCTGCCAGGGCTGTGGGCTTAGCAAATTCTAAAAATCCCATCAGCGTTGTTGTGCCCTGCCACCGTGTGGTGGGTGCCAATGGCAAGCTCACAGGTTACGCCGGAGGCTTAGAGCGGAAGCGTTGGTTGCTGCACCATGAGGGGGCTGCATTACCCGGAGCTGATGAGGGGATGATACAGCAGAGCCTCTTCTAAGCAGCAGCTCTGGCTGAAAAGTCCTAGGCCTGACCTCGCCATTTCAAGCTGCTTTGGTTGAGCTGGTGGAGGTAATCATCGGAAAGCTGAACAATGCTGTGGGCCAAGGCGATCGCTTCGCGCAATTGCGCTTCACTGAGCTGACGATAGGCTGGACCTTGACTCTTCAAAGCGTCGTACCAGCAACAACCAAAGAGGTTATCCAGGATGATGCGCTGGAAGCAGTGGTCTTGGCTGACGGGGAACTGACGCTGGGTTGCGAGCTGGGGCAACACCACAGTGGTCAACCACATATACTCCTGACGCAGTTGCTCCAAGGCATTGTCCAATTCAAACAATGCTAAGTTCTGGGGGATTTCTGGGCTGGGTTGGCGTCTAGCACTAGAGAGCAAGGTTTTCATAGCGGCGATTTAGCAGAGGAAAGTCAGGCTCGATTGGGAATGCGGCGAGAGAAAAACAGACGAATCTCACCATGAGCCGGAGCTAAACATTTTAGAAATCCCATTCCGATCCCGGCTACCTTTCTTTAGAAATCTCTAAGGTTTCTGGGTGCTTGTATCAAAAAGAAGTCATGTCTCTGGTCTCTGGGGGGCTCAAAGTCTCCCTAAATCCACTATTTGAGATAGAAAGCCCAATCCCGACTTCATAAATCTCTCTGTAAATTCCACAGTAACTTTGCCTAATTCAAAACCCTGCTGCGTAGTTTGGGGGAGCGCCACTCCAGCGCAGCAGACTTTTGAGCTTAGCTATGCGATCGCTTCTTTCACACCACCTCCCACAGTTGAACCGCCTCAACTGCCAAGCGCTGACCTTGGGGAGCCTATCGTTCGGCCTCTGCGCGGGGCTGATGCTGATCGAAGCACCCGCTGCCAGCGCAGAAGCCGCAACGTCCATCGAGGTCAGGTTTTCTGGTGTCGTTCATCCTCCTTGCTATGGCGCCAACGCAGATTGGTCAGATGAGCAGGATTGTGAACTGTCTCGTAGCGAAGCATCATTCATCGAGCAGCCGGAATTGAGTCAGCCAAGGCAAGTGCCTTTAACCACTGCTGAAGAAAATACAGAGCAATGGGCAGATGGAATGGAAGACAACTTAGCGAGAGGTCAAATCCATCGCCAAGTCAATACCGGTGAGCGTTACACCCGTATTACATTGACCCCTTCTTAAGTGAGCCGTGATTGAAGTAATCACTTCATAGGAATGCTACAGCTTGCATTCGCGTTTTCGCCCAGAGCATTGTCCATGGATGCTGACGCAGTAAGGAACCATATAGGTCAAGCCAGCGGACAGCCAGCGAGCACGGCTCATATCCTTAGCCATCACAGCGCCCCCATGGTTAATCAAGAATAGAACCGAGCCCACCACCGTTGAGACCCGCAGAGCTGTACCACGAAATTCTCTTGCTGTAAGATTGCGGCCAATCTGCAAAGGATTGGGCAATTCAATCGGGTTCAACATTGCTCTGACTCTAGGGATGCTCCATTAAGGAATATAAAGCCCAATGGACTATGCTGCTTCAACAGATGGGTTACCAGGCTTAGGTTTACAAGTTAAGCAAGTTTCTCCATGGCGATCGCTCCCACTGTTGCCTGAACAGCCATGAGGTAATCCTGGGGAGATAACAGAATTTGTAGCCCCCGTTGTCCCGCAGAAATAGAAATCACATCAAAGAGTTCAATCCATTCATCGGCATAAACTGGATAGGCCTTTTTACAAGCTAATGCCGTCACACCACCCCGGATATAGCCCGTTAGCGGCTGAACTTCCTTGAGAGGAACGGTCTCAACTTTCCGGTTACCCGAAACCTGGGCTAGGGCTTTGAGATTTAGGGTCATGCTACCTGCAACGATCGCCAGAACAATTCCCGTTTTATCGCCCCGAACCACGAGCGTTTTGAAGACCTGTTCTGGAGGTAAACCCACTTTTGCAGCGACAGATTCCGCAGCAAGGTCCTTGGGGTCTACATCGTAGCTGCGCAGCTCGTAACTGATATTGAGCTGGTCCAGTAGTCGTGCGGCGTTAGTTTTAGTCACTTTTGCCATGGCAATGCCTGTCGGGACTGGTCTGCTTGATGGAGAAGAATTGCTATATCCCCCATATTCAATCAAGGATTCTCAAGGACTGTCGTCAAACTGCGTAAATTCTTTGCTGGAAAAGGCTTTCATCTCATTGCTTCCCACTGGCCGGGCCAGTACCGCCAGGCCTGTTCACTTCGATTCATGGGTGAGAGCTGTGGTTGTAGACTCAGTTTGCCAAGTGGTCTCTTGGCTTCAGCCAACTCAAGTCACCCCAAGCACAGCAACAAATCAGCGTTGGTCTACTCAATCGTGTCTCCCAGGCTAATGACCTGTTCTGCCCAGCCCAATGCTCACCGATCCCCTTGCTCCAAAACCTTGCTAACCTTAATTGTAACGAACCGTAAAGTAACTTCCTAGATGTCCCTTCTTCTTGTCTTCAAGCTATTGCTGGCCTTGTCTGCAGCGGCGATCGCCCTCTACCTGCTCACGCCCCGGCGCTATGAGTCTGGTGAGTCCGTAGCCAACTCCTACGATGAGTGGACCGAAGACGGCATCCTGGAGTTTTACTGGGGCGAACATATCCACCTCGGCCACTATGGCTCTCCCCCTCGCAAAACCGATTTCCTTAAAGCTAAATCCAACTTCGTCCATGAGATGGCCCGCTGGGGAGGCATCGACCAACTGCCCCAAGGTACAACCCTTCTAGACGTGGGCTGTGGCATCGGTGGCAGTAGCCGCATCCTCGCCAAGGACTATGGCTTTGCGGTTACGGGTGTGACCATCAGCCCCAACCAGGTCAAGCGCGCCACGGAGTTGACGCCCCCAGGTGTGGATGCAACTTTCCAAGTAGACGATGCCTTAGCTCTCTCTTTCCCCGATGCTAGTTTTGACATTGTCTGGTCTGTGGAAGCCGGTCCCCATATGCCGGACAAAGCCCAGTTCGCGCGGGAGCTGCTGCGGGTGTTGAAGCCCGGTGGCATTTTGGTGGTCGCGGACTGGAACCAGCGGGACGATCGCCGCAAGCCTCTCAACATTTGGGAGAAGCCAGTGATGAAGCAGCTCCTGGATCAATGGTCTCACCCTGCTTTCTCTAGTATTGAAGGTTTCTCTGAGCTTTTAGCAGCCACTGGCCTAACGGAAGGCGCAGTAGAAACGGCAGATTGGTCTAAAGAAACCCTGCCCTCCTGGATTGATTCGATTTGGCAAGGCATTGTCCGTCCCAAGGGCCTGATTAAGTTTGGCGTTTCCGGCTTTATCAAGTCCCTGCGAGAAGTACCCACGCTACTGCTGATGCGTTTAGCTTTTGGTGCCGGACTCTGTCGCTTCGGTATGTTCCGTGCCCGTCGCGCTCCTGGCATCGCCGCTTCAACCCAACAAATGGCTGAGGTCGTGCGACATTAAAAGTTCAATCACTGGAAAGATTAGAGAGTGAGCCCAAGCTGAAAAGCTTGGGCTTTTTCTTGGAAGTTGGCAGATTCCCGATTTAGCCAACTAACGCAATGGGGGAATCACAGATACCCGAGGATGGAGTTTAGGTGAAAACCGGGTAAGGACAGTACATTCACTAATAGCAAATGCCCCTACTGCTGATGTTAAAATTTTTAGCATCAGCAGATCTAAAATCACAATCTGCACAATTGTTTTACTTTGTTCTGGTGACTGGCACGATGTGATAGCAGCCCAGAGTATTTCATACTCAGAATTGAAGACTTTTATCAGAGTTTTCTTAGGATTAAACAGATTTTAAGTCTGCGAACAGGCTATCTAAAATGTGTCTTGTAAGTGAGTGGGCGTCATTAATGTGAGATCAGAAAACCTATCCGCAAGGGTTTCAGACTCTTTCATTCAATGTTTATTTCTGCAGACCCACTTACACCTGTCTGTCTTGTTAGTGTTCCACAGGAATTAAATTATGGTTCAGTATCATCTTGGGATTAACCTCGGGCATGAACGTGCTGTTGCTGTAGTTCAGGATGGAATTCTTAAGGTTGCGATTGAACAAGAGCGCTTAGATCGTAATAAATTTAGCTTAGGCTACTTGCTTCAATCCCCTGGTGCCGTAGACAAAATGCAACTACCGGCTGAAGCAATTCGCTATTGTTTAGATGCTTGTAGTATTCAATTGAGCGATGTTGCAACGATCACGGCTAACATGCCTGGCGAGGATTTGGGACCAGATATCTTGGCCAGGTCATTGCCTCCAGAAGTCGCAGATCGAGTCCAACATGTTCCCAGCCATCATTTAGCCCATGCCTATTCTGCCTATTTGCCCTCCGGATTTGACGATGCATTAGTATTAGTCGCTGATGCAAGTGGCAGCACAATTGGGCATAAAACCGAATCCTATAGCCTTTATACAGGGCAAGGTGGTGAGATCAACCTATTACATAGCGAAACGGTTACAGCTCACCTAGCCAGTATTTCTACCCTTGGCTTCCTATATGAATATGTCACCCGAAAATCTGGCTTCATTACTCAAGTTAACGACAAAATTCAACATGTAGAATCTGGGAAATTAATGGGTTTAGCCCCGTTTGGAGGACCACAACCCAACTGGCATCGTTGGATTCAGCCTGAGACCGACTCCTATAGCTTACAGATTTCACCCTACGATATTTTCCTAGAGATCAATGCGATTGAGAAAATGTACAGCGACGTCGAAGGTAAACCATATCTTCGCCCCCATTTGGTTGACTTAGCCTACAAGGTCCAAAATGAATTAGAGCAAGCATTGCTGCATATTGTGCGCTTAGCGGTGCAAGAAACGGGCCTAAAAAAACTCTGTATTGCGGGTGGTGTCGGACTCAACTCGGTTGCCAATTATAAGCTGCTTAAGCAACTTGGCTTAGATGATATTTTTGTTTTTCCCGCCGCCGGGGATAGTGGCATTGCTGCTGGTTGTGCTTTTTGGGCTTATCAAACGATTGAAGGAGGCAGCAAGCGTGTTCCTCTATTAACTGCGAACCTAGGTAAATCCTATTCGACCAGTGAGGTTGAACAAGCCATTGCAGAATTCTCGGACGATATTCAATTTGAGGCGCTTTCTCCAGAGCAAATGCTAGAACGCAGTGCCCAGAAACTGTCCCAAGGGAGTATTGTGGCACGCTATGAAGGTGGCGCTGAGTATGGCCCACGGGCGTTAGGACAGCGTTCGATCATGGCTGATCCAACCTTCCAACGGATGAAGGATATTATCAATGCGCGGGTCAAGTTTCGCGAGGCATTCCGGCCCTTTGCGCCTGTGATTCCCTTGGAGTCCATTTCCGAAGTCTTTGAACAATCAGTTGCTGCACCATTTATGTTGGTGGTGCCGAAGATTCGCTCTGAATTTCATGATGTCATTCCTGCTGTGACCCATGTGGACGGGACTGGTCGGGTCCAAACCGTAACCCCGAAGGAAAACCCTTATTTCTACCAGCTTTGTCATCGGTTGGTGCAACATCGACAAGGACCACCGGTACTGCTGAATACCAGTTTTAACGTTGCTGGACAACCGATTGTTGAAACCCCTGCTGAAGCGATCGCCACCTTCTTGAAAACTGATATTGATTTTCTGGCGATCGAGAATTTTTGGATTGCCAAACGCCATACACCAGTACTGGACTACGAAGAACATTTAAGTAAAGTGAGCGATAGCGCTACACCCAGAGGATTACTAGAAGCAGCACCAACGGCGACTCCATTAATGGCGCAGCTAGATCGAGCACTCTTCTTCGGTGAAGTTGAAAATTGTCCTTGGTCAGCCGACGAACTGCGGCAATTATCAGCTAAGGGGGGACATTTCAAAGAAACCAGCCTGCTATTTCGCGCCAGTCCATTACCAGAGAATTTCCAGACTCATCTGAATCAAGATACTGTGCTGTTGCTTGACCCTCTCGGCCAATCCGCACTGATTGATCTGCGCGAAAAGATCAAACCCAAAACATATCGTTTTGAGCAGGTGCAATGGCTACTCACGGCATTACAAGGTTCTGAGGAAGAAGTTGCACAACTGCGGATTGCAACCAATCTCAGCCAGCGAGAACTGCAAGCCAAACTGACCTGGGTTAGCGAGGAGCTAAAACCCTATGGTTTGAAACCTCAACATACGGGTCATTGCGACCTTCAATTGGATTCGCTAGTACCAACGGGCCAGATCCAAACGTTGGAATCTTTTGCCGATGAGAATTTCTCATTACAAAATTCACTAAAGGGTTTATACGAACGGCTCCAAACGGCTCACTATAATGCAGCCGAAATTTCCCAGTTGTTGGCAGTGGAATCGCTACAGCACATTGAACCAACGCGCCTGCATTACTACGATCGCTACCTTTTACCCCAGACGGTTCTGGGGGATTTAATTCGGTTATTTCAACTGCGGGTAGCCTTACCCGAAGCACGGTTACAGGAAATTTTTGGTCCGGATCTGTTCCCGGTTTTACAGCGCCTCGGCATACTCATTCTGCGCCCAGATCAGCAGGAAGCTCTCTGGGCTTCAAGGATCGATATCTTCGATGTGGCGGGACTATACATCGCCACTGATCATCGCTATATGGTGTTGCCCGAAGACAAACAAGTCGATGAAAGTCCGGTGATGTATATCGGTATGGACAGTATGGGGTTGGTCCATACTGCGCCGCATTATCCAGTCGATCGCGTTCTTGATCTATGCAGCGGTAGTGGTGTTCAGGGATTAATTGCCAGCCGTTATGCCCAGCAAGTGATCAGCGTTGATATTAATCCTCGGGCGATGCGCTTCTCCCGGTTTAATGCTCAACTCAATGGCATTAACAATATCGAATTTCGACTGGATAACTTATACGAGGCTGTTCTCGGTCAGAAATTCGATACGATTTTGGCAAATCCGCCGTTTGTTCCCAGCCCGACAAAGGGCTTTCGCTTCCGGGATGGTGGTGCCAATGGCGAAGAAATCTTGCAGGCGATCGTCGAAGGCAGTGCAAACCATCTTCAACCCGATGCGCGACTATTTATCGTGACAGATTTGGTGGATATTGTGGATTATGAAGCGAAACTCAATGCTTGGTGGAGTGCTGGAGCGGCTCATAAGCTTGTACTGGGGACTGCTGATCGCGATGATATCCTCTTCTCTGTCCCCCATAGCCATGCTGCCTTTGGTCAGAGTTTTGAGCAATATAACCAGGAGTTAGATCGGTGGGTTAACAACTTCCACAATGCTGGATTAACAGCAGTGAATTTTGGGTATATCCTGATCCAACGCTTGCCTAATCAAACTGCTGGAAGTTACTACAAACGCACGATTCATAATCCTAGCCAGCCGATTCATCTATCTGTACAGACCTATTTCCAACAACGTCAATATTTAGCTCAGGCGGAAGATTCTGCGGCAATGCAGGTTTCTCTTGCTCCTGGCCTCCAATTCCGGGTTGAAAGTGATGTCACTGGAGAGACCTCGAAGGTGGAACTCTTTGCTCCAGACAATCCCTATTTCACGACCTATCCCATTGGCGAAACACTTTACTATCTACTGCAAGAAATTGGGACTGTACCCCTGAGCTGGTCACAGATCACGGTAGGTGAACAACAGGCCGTACTTGAGGATTTGCTTTTTAAGGGCATTCTCCAGTTAGCCCCCATGGTGGGCGATTGTGACAGCCTAGAAATGCCACAGTTATGGCAAATGGGGCAACCGAGGGGCCGAACAGCGATGCGATCGGCGCGGTTAGCAAAGTCTGCTACGGAACCGAGCCTTAGCATATCGGAGTTACAGACAAAGACAACACCGACTTGTTTGTCTTCTTATCTATAAAGCGACTGATAGGAGAATCATCGTAGGGCACAGTCTTATTGCAGAATGGCATTTTGATTCGCTGCATAGCGATCCAATTAGGAGGATATCAGTGAAGCTATTGTTATCCCCTATGTAAGAGGCTACCTCTATGCAGCTCCGACTAAAAAATGCAAGGCTTATTCGATTAATTGAGAACAGGCTTACATCTTTCTGGTCTGTCTAGCTCTCGTAGGGGGACGATCGCATATCCCCGCTCCTTAAGCTTGGGCAAGACTTGGGCAAGGGCTTGAGCCGTTCTTTCACCCCGCCCATTGGCATCGTGCAGGACGATGATGGAGCCTGGTTTTATGGAATGGTTGATATACCAACTATAGAATCTTGGACTGGTGATGGTGGTGTCGAAAGGGAAGACATCGCCTAGGGCGAGGCGGTAGTTGTAAGGAGCGATTTCTTCGGAAGCTTGCGGTGCAATCGCTTCCAGAATGCTCTGATTGACAAAGCCGGTGCCAGGGCGAAACCAAGTGATCTCTTGATAGGGGGCAAGGAGGGCATGGGTGTCGGCGATGCTTTGGGAGAGCTCGGGTTCATCGAGGCGGGCAGTGGTTTGTTCAGCCCAGGTGTGGTTAGCCAGTTCGTGGCCCTGGTCAGTGATGGCCTGGAGCAGATCTAGATTCTCCTGACCGCGATCGCCAATGGCAAAGAATGTGGCTTTAACTTGGTTGTCGCTCAGAACCTTGAGAATCTTTGGGGTTGAGGGTTGGAAAGGACCGTCATCAATGGTGAGGGCTACGACTTTACTGGTGCAATTCAGGTTGAACACCGCTTCGGGGTAAATCTTGGGGCCAACAGTTCGAATGATGTTGCTGCAATTTGTCAGACCCACTGCCGTGACAAAGCCTAGGCCAAGTAGGGGCAATATTTTTCGAATAGGCTGCTTCATGACGAGGTAGATTCGGCTGGAGGGGGCGTCATTGTAATGACAGCACTACCAATTTTATGGCCTGTTTCCACATAACGGTGAGCTTCGGCAATTTGCGCCATGGAATAGCATTGACCGATTACGGGCTTGAGCTGCCCCGCTTCGATCGGTTCCTGGAGGAAGGCCAGATCCTTAGCCTTGTCTTTCGCAGGTCGTAAACCGGTGAGGGCAAGGATTGCTTTCTTAGAGCCAAACTTTGAAGTCCATAGCATTTGCAGCAGAATGGCGATGTTAGGCATCGTCGCGAGGTAAATGCCATTGGGTTTGAGTGCGGCTTTGCAACGGGAGAAACTGCTTTTGGCTACGGCATCAAAAATAACGTCATAGGTGTCAACAGTTTGAGTGAAATCAGCTTGGTTGTAATCGATCACTTGATCCGCACCTAGAGATTTCACTAGTTCTAGATTTTTGCTGCTGCATACTCCGGTCACTTGGGCTCCGAAGTGCTTGGCAATTTGCACTGCCGCTGTGCCAACGGATCCTGCAGCACCATTGATTAAAACCTTCTGGCCCTGGTGAATCTTGCCGTGGTCTCGCAGGAAAGGTAGCGCCGTTAAGGTCCCTTCGCAGAGGGCTGCGGCTTCAACAAAATTGAGGTTGTTGGGCTTGGGCGCGATCGCGCCATCCTCTGCCATACAAAGGTATTCGCGATGAGCACCGAAGCTGTCCCCAGTCGCGGCATAGACCGCATCGCCAGGCTTAAACCGCGTCACGCTGGAGCCAATGGCGGCGATCGTTCCAGCAAATTCCGTTCCCAGAATCGAGAGTTTTGGCTTGAATAATCCAAAGGCTAGGCGAGCAATAAAGGGAGAGCCTTGGCGGGCTGCCACATCAGCAGTTGTAACAGCAGCGGCTTGGACCTTAATCAGAACTTCGTTGTCCTTGGGGCTAGGCTGGGTTAGATCCCGGAGTTGCAGAACGTCGGGGCTGCCGTATTGGCGATAGACGATCGCTTTCATAATTGTGACTCCGAGGGGTTGCCAATTTGGACGGCAACTTTGCCCTGGACTTGCCTAGTTTCGATATGACGAATGGCATCAGGGATTTGGTCGAGGTTGTATTGGCGATCGATGAAAGGTCTAATTTTGCCTGCTTCGATCAGGTCTTTGAGCGTCCGTAGATCGGTTTGATTGGGGCTGGAAGTCAGACATTTGATGGTGCGTTTACTGCCCCGACTAAGCCAACTCCCCAGCAACAGCGCCTGAAACAGGCGAGGCGTGGAGCCACCGATCAAAACGTATCTTCCTGCCGGGGTTAATGCAGGAAGAAAGTCACGGGCGGAGCGATAAGCGGCAGTATCTAGAATGAGGTCATAGGGCTGGTTCGTTTGAGTACAGTCCTGTTGGCTGTAATCAATAACCTGGTCTGCGCCAAGAGACCTTACCATCTCGGCTTTTGTTGCGCTACAAACTGCTGTCACTTCTGCGCCAAAGGCTTTCGCCAGCTGCAAGGCAAAGTGACCCACGCCGCCTGAGGCTCCGTTAATCAGAACTCGCTGCCCTGGTTGGATTTGCCCCACATTGCGGAGAGCTTGCAGAGCTGCTAAGGCAGAGACGGGAACCGTGGCAGCTTGTTCGAAGCTGAGGTTTTCCGGTTTAGATGCCAAGCTCTGTTTTGGCACTGCAACGTATTCCGCCCAAGCTCCAAAGCCCGACTCGGACAGGTCGCCGAAGACTGCATCTCCAGGTTTGAATTGCGTGACCGCCTGGCCGACGGCTTCAACTTCCCCAGCCATGTCCGTGCCAATGGTTTGGACTTTGGGCTTGAGCAATCCCCCAAAGATCAGGCGGATTAGGAATGGACTGCCACGCATCAAATGCCAGTCCCCAGCATGGACAGAGGTTGTCCGAATCCGCACAAGCACTTCATTGCCCTTGGGCATGGGCTTGACAACTTCTTGCAAGGAC
This sequence comes from uncultured Pseudanabaenaceae cyanobacterium, assembly GCA_937949725.1. Classification (GTDB taxonomy): domain Bacteria; phylum Cyanobacteriota; class Cyanobacteriia; order PCC-9006; family JAAUQQ01; genus JAAUQQ01. The sequence continues at coordinate 14,104 of CALECT010000021.1, read as the reverse complement.
AGAACATTGGGTGAACCATATTCCGTCTGAACGATCGCTTTCATAGTTGTTCTAGTATTCGGTCGAGCTGGCTCCCTCCAAACTGGGGAATTCGTCGCAGGATGCTGAAGGGTTTCCATGGGTCTAACCTAAACAATAAGCATCGACTTACAGTGTAAGTTTAACGTACAGCGTAAGTCTGGCAAGATTGTCGATGGGTGGCGTTACGGCAAGAGAGCTTGGACCAAAGGTTTAGGCAGGTTATTGAGAAGGATGAAGCATGGCCAATCGCACGAAGGCGACTGCAAACAACAAAACTCCACCACAGCGATCGCCCCTCAGCCGGGAGCGGGTGTTGCAGGCCGCGATCGCCCTAGCCGACGAAGCGGGCCTAGAAGCTCTATCCATGCGAAAGCTGGCCACAGCGCTGGATGTTAAAGCTATGTCTTTGTACAACCATGTGAGCAATCGCGATGACCTCTTGGATGGCATGGTTGATTGCGTCGTGAGCGAGATTGAGGTGCCCAAAATTCAGCTCAATTGGCAAGCGGCGATGCTGCAGCGGGCCTTGTCTGCCCACACAGTGTTGCTACAGCATCCCTGGGCAACGATGCCCCTGGTATCGCGAGTGAATGTGGGGCCTGCCATGCTGCGCTATATCGATTCAACCCTGGGCTGCTTGGTGGAGGCAGGCTTCTCACTGGAAATGGCGGATCATGCCTGGAATGCCATGGATAGCCACATTTATGGCTTCACCTTGCAGGAGCTGAATTTTCCCTTTGAGGTTGAGGATTATTCCGAGGCCGCAGAAGCCTATGTGGCGATGATTCCAGCCGAAAAGTATCCCTATATGAATCGTCTGACTCACTTAGTGATGGAGCAGCAATATGATGGTCTGCACGAGTTTGAGCTGGGCTTAAACCTGATTTTAGATGGCTTAGAGAAGCTGCGCTCCAGTGAGTCTTAATCTCAGGCTGACCTACCGGAAACGCGATCGCAATCAATTCAGAGTTTAGCCAGAACGGCTTCCCAGGGGGCATCGTCACCAGGATCTTTGGCTGGATTGATCTGGCGCTGCTGAACCCAGCGACCCGCCGGGCGATCGCCCAGCAACTTCACCAGCAAGCCATGGATCTATGGATATCGTTTTTAGCAGGCGTCTACTGCAAAGAGGCGATTACCTGGGGAACTGCAAGGGAAGTAACGCTGTTGATCAAACGGGTACGAACTGACACCCTTTGGGTTTCCACTGCCATAGCCGTTTTACCTTTTCCTGACTGGGCATGGCTGCGATGCCCAGCCGCGCCTGGATCACTTGCATGGTGACGGCATTGAAGTCAGTGGGGAAACGAGCTTGCTCCTGGGCATGGTCCAAGAAGAAGGTGCCGTGGTAGCTTCCCGTGCGGGCCAGTTGTTTCTCGCGGACGTCGAACTTGGCAAGAGTTGCTGAAACATCTTTGAGTCGTTCGGGGTAGAGGGTCAGAATTAGCTCTGCGGCGTTGCTGAAATGCTGGCCTTCATCTCTGACCAAGTGTTGGCCGACCTTGGCGATCTCCCTCCCAAAGTGACAATAAAACTCAGCCAGGTCTCGACGGTAAGAATAGGTACTGCCAATCTCGTCGTAGGCCAACATGAGCAAGATGCTGAACTCGTCTACTAACAAGTCTGCGATCGGCTCAATATTCCGCTTCTTTGCCCGCGCCTCGGCCTCTTGATCCATCTCGGCATAGGTCACACCAGATAGCGCACGGTAGCAGCGGCGGAGACTTTGGTAATGCTTCAGCTCATCCTCTAGCCAGTGATCCAGCATTTGGCGGAAGGCTGGACTGACTCCTCGCTCTAGTAGCCAGTCGTAGAGAAACTGGGCATCCGCTTCCGAAAACACATCTCGGGAAAGCAAGCGTTCAAAGTTCTCTGCTACTTGCTCAGGAGCATTCGCAAAATACTCAGGGTCAATGGCATGATCAACAGCGATGACAGTATCTAGGTCCCAGTGGTTTTGTTGGGTGAAGGTGGCCATGGGCTTGCAGGGAGATAGGTATCTGAGGTGTGGTTTAAACCTGAATTGCCCCAGCAACAATATGCGGAATGATGGTGCAATAGCGGCCCGTGATTCTGGAGCTATCGCCACGGATTACGATGCCCGCTGCTTCGCCATCCACCGACCAAGCACCGATCATGTAATGTTGCCGCTGTCTGCCCAATTCTGCTACGGGAAGCTCGAAAAACTCTTGCAAAATATAGCCCTCTTCGCCATATCCTAGGGTGAGCTTGGCTTCAATCTCACCCGCCATGGAATTAGTGATGGCAACGCCTACTCCTTCATGGCCAATAATCGGCTTGCGAATGTGAAGAGCTACTGCTAACTGAGTGGCTTCCGTTGAAAGGTCATTTTCAAAGTAGGTGGGCAGAAGGTATTTCCCATAGTTGGGGTGATCGCCAAACCACTGCCACATGTAAGTCATGGCTCCTTTGTTGCTAAGCACTTGCTTCCACAGCGGCTCAATGATGACCTGATCCGATAGGTCATCCTTTTCAAGGCGGTTTACGAGAGCTGCCGTAGAGCCATCATTGGCCATATCGGCTTGGATATTTTGCCAGTCGTAAATCTTCCAAATAATAGGCATACGGTCATTCTGGGCATCAACCAGGTAACCTTCGGAATCCAGGCCGATGCCTCGGTTAATCATCTCCCCATTCTCGTCATAGCTATCTCGTAGGGTGACGATTTGGGTGTAGATTTCGTCGTCGACTTCGTCGTGCAAAATCTGGATGAGTTGCATGGCCATCTCAGAATCTTCTTCAAGATTCTCATCCACAAGGAAGGAGATCCCACGACCCTGAAAATCGTATTCGTTAGCTAAAACTCGAAACCGATTGGCAATTTTTTCCCAATACTCATTGAACTGGTGAGCATCCTTGGGCAAGGCTTTATACCCCGACGGAAACTGGCTGCGGTAGTTGCAGAACCAATTCCATTGGTAAACCATCTCAGCCCCTAGAAGTGGGGTCTCACCGTTGATTTCGATCAGCTTGATTGCCATTTCAGCAGCACTTGGATCTCCCAGGGCATCATTTCGAGTGGCAAAGTCGAAACGGGTGGCCAGCTCTAAATCTTCGGGATCTTCCCGGTCCCAGGAGTTGGCGATCGCGCGGTGGTACTCGGAGGGAATGCCCAGGGTTTTAAGCCGAGTCGTAACAGCACCCTCGGATTCTTCAGTGAAGAAGCGGTCCAAGAACTCACAGCTCATTTCCCACAGGGCTTCTGTAGCATCGGCCAATGCCTCTTCCTCACTTTCGCTGAATTGAATGGCATAGGGCTTGTCTAGGGCCTCAGTCCAGTAGCGAATGTCCTTGTCCGTCAGGGCCTCAACCTGATAAGCATTCTCACGAATGTGCTGTTGCCAATTGCGGCGGCGTTGGATTTCGATCGGGCGCATGGCTTCTGCTTCTCAGCTAGATGGGCGGTGACGGCTTTAGGGACAGGAAAGACTATTTGCCGCCTCTGCCAGTGGACTTATAGGAACTACCAAAACCAGAGGTGCCACGCCCTGTGATGGCATTGCTGCCGGAGGTCGCTGCTGGTTTTGTTGTTGTGGTTTTAGGAGAAGTGCTGGTGGTGGACTTGGTCGTTGTGGATTTAGTGGTTGTGGATGCCGTGGGTTTAGTCGTCGTTGTGCGACTACTGCCAGAGCTACTAAAGTTGCTACTACCACTATCCCGATAAATTACCGTGGTGTGGGAGCCATAATTCCGTCGCCCGCCGATGTAGATGGGTGCTATCCAGGGGTTGTATGAATAGCCCCCATAGAAGACAGGCCGATAAATTGTTTGGACGTAGTTATTGCTGGGACTGGGGTCCACCCGTTCACATTCTTCTGCTCCACTGGCTTCGCAGGAATTTTGATCTGCGTAGGTGGGGGCTTCGGCGGCGTACTTTTCCTCTGCGGCGGCTAAGAATGCCTCGCATTCGTCTGGTTGAAGGTTAGGCTTAATTGGGGCTTCGCCAGTCAGTTTTCCAGAATCGAATGCTTCTTGGAGGATTGTGTATTCTGCCTGGAGTCGCTCGGTTTCAGTTTTGCAGCTTGCGAGGTCCGTAAAAGTAATTTCCTCTTGGCCTGCTTTCGCGGCATTTACGGTAGCATCAGCTTTCGTTTGGGCCGGTGTCGTCGCAGGAATGGGAGCTGGTGCGTTGGAGTCCGTTTTGACAGCAGGTGCGCCACAAGCAGCCAGCATGGTCGTGATCATCAGACCAACGACGACTTGGTTCCGGTTAATTTTCTTAGGCTGATACTGGTGCATGGAGAAGTAGGCTTTTGTATAGATGATTAGGTTAAGTTGAGAGATTTATGCACCAAACAGACTAACCATGGCCCTTAAACACGACTCAGCGTAGATTCGCTGCTCCAAGCAGAGCCGAGGTTATTTAATGAATAAGCCTAGAGCAATGCTCAGGGCTATAACCGTGGAGAGACAGAGCACTATATGTACATCCGCGGTTAGTCAGTAGAGCTCAGGACAGATAATCATGGTGTTGCGAGGCGGGCAGCATGGTTGGATCCCCAAGCTAGCCGTACATATTATTCCCAGACTCAAGGCTCCAATTATGGGGGAGCGATCGCAGGCTCATTATTTATTGTCTCTAATCACTATCTGGATAGACGGGTAGTCCGTCTTTTGCACCAGTTGTCCTAAAGCGCTCCTGTCTGTACGAAAGCATTCTCTAGCTGTGGTGAGAAGAATAACGCTTGAGGCCAGCTTCATACCCGACAAGTTTGACGGGAATACCACCATTCCAACAACACCATGCGGCATTGCAAGCAGGAGAGGTCGGAGCGGAGGCGATCGATGCCAACCTTATCGATCGCGTATGCCCGATCTTGCTTGGGCACAGGGCCAGAATGGAGTTGGGCGATAAAGCTGTAGAGCTCTTGATTGGAAAAGGAGCTATTGACGAGCCAGCCCTGGGGATTGAGGGGTTGGAGAGACAGAATTGCTGTTACATCTATTCCCAGCTCTCGCTGTAGAATCTGTTGTGCTGCTTCTGCGGGATCTTGTGCCTTGGGGCAGCGGCCTCCGGGGAAGTCGAGGGTTTCGCTGCCGATGCCGGGGCGATAGGTGGGGGCGGGTAGGAGGATTTGATTGTTTTGGATGGGCAGGATGATGACGGAGTCGGCTTTTTCGACACGCCAGTAGTCGAGGGTTTGGTCACCGGTCTGGATATGTTCGCCGATGAGGGTGAACCAAGGGGTAGAGAGGTTGGCGAAGCGATTGCCCGCCTCCCATGCATTCTCTGTCTGTTGTGTTTGGGTCATGGTTAAGACAGTTGGGGAATTTGCTTCTCGGCCACAGCCTGTTTCGCTAGCTATATTCAGGCTACGCTGGAAAAATGAAAGTTGATAGCAGGTGGCTGTGAACCTTTTGAAGAATCTGCGTGGCGGCGCATTGGTGGGGATTGGCTATATGCTATCGCCGCTCTCCTGGTGGAACGATCTTGTTTTCAATTTGCCGATCGCCCTTGTGTTTGGCTATGGGGTGAGTTGGCTCAATCCCCACTGGTTTATTCCAGGCACGATTGTGGGCTACTGGCTTTCGAATGTGTTGGGCATGGTGATGATGCAGTTTGGTGCGGTGGATCTCTTTCTGGCGGATGACCAACGAAATACAAGCCGAGATCTTTGGATGGGCTTTGGTGGGGCAACGCTGTACACCATCCTCGCTGCGGCTTTAGTCTATTTTCACGTTTTGGAGATTCCTGAATTCTTACTGGATTTACACGCTTAACGCCATGCCAAATCTATTGAGTCTAGGGGAGCATCAGCATGAAGGCTAAGTCCAGTTTTTCGCTCAAGGATCAGCTTTTTAATGCTGAGAAAGTGGCTTATTTGGCAGGCTTGATTGCCGAAGCTTATACCGATTTTGACCAGCAGAGTTTTGAGCGGGATGTGGTGAAGGCCTTTCCTAAGCTGGAGCTGAAGGAGCGCATTGCTCATATTTCAAGCTGTTTGCATGACTACCTACCGGAGGATTATCCAGCAGCAGTCAAGATCATTCTCCAGTCGCTGCCGCCGGAGCTGGACCCGACGAAGGCGGATGATGATTTTGGTGATTTTATCTTTTCACCACTGTCATTGTTTGTGGCGACCTATGGCTGTGAGGCCCAGTATTTGGAGCGATCGCTGGGGGCGCTGCGGGAGATTACGAAGCGCTTCTCGGCGGAGTATGCGATTCGCTTTTTTATTAATGCTTTTCCTGAGGAGGCGCTGGCATTTTTATTGGACTGCGCGGGGGATGAGAATTATCATGTGCGGCGGCTGGCGAGTGAGGGGACAAGGCCTAAGCTACCTTGGGCACAAAAGTTGGTGATTGATTATCAGCAGCCCCTGCCGATTTTGGAGCGGTTGTTTGGAGATCGAACGCGGTTTGTGACGCGATCGGTGGCGAATCATTTGAATGACATTAGTAAGCTGGATGCAAGCCTGGTGATTAATACGCTGGAGCAATGGGCTGCCATGGAAAAGCAGGCTGAGGCTGAGATGGCGTTTCTTACCAAGCATTCATTGCGATCGCTGGTTAAGCAGGGCAATGCAGAGGCCTTGGCATTATTGGGTTTTGGGGATGCACCAGAGATTGCAATTATGAATTTTGTGACGACGACACCGGTGGTGAAGTTGGGGGAGGCGTTTGAGTTTTCGCTGGAGATTGAGGCGAGGCTGGCGCAGAATTTGCTGGTGGATTATGTGATGTTGTTTGCCAGTGAGGGGAAAAAGCGATCGCAAAAGGTCTTCAAGCTTAAGCAGTTGGAGCTTGAAGCGGGAGAAATGGTGAAGCTGAAGAAGCGCCATCCCATGCGGTTGATGACAACGCGGCGATTGGCGTTGGGGGAACATGAGATTACGTTGCAGGTCAATGGCCAGGTGTTTGATTCGTTGAGTTTTGAGCTGGTGGATGCTGATTAAGACTGGGGGAATACAGCGGCTTGCTTGACGCTATTAGACGAAATGCTGGTCTTCGTTGTCTACGGGGATCTTGTCTGAACAGGGCAGCTTGTGGTTGGGGGGTAGGGTTCTGATGTCGTTGTAGGAAAGTATTTTCAGTGCCTGGAAGGTTACAGCCTTAGCTTTATTGAAGTGTTTTGGGTCTGGTGGTCTTTGGGGGAGCTGTCAAGAATTTGATGGGTGTTTGCGACGGGTTGTGACGATTTTTCTCGATTTGTCGAGGACTTCTGAGGTTTGTGGGGCTACGGCAGGCACTTAGGGATGGCTGCCCATATATTGAAGGCTGAGCGATAAATAAGGCTTGCTTTGGCTTGGGGCTGTTGCCGCTGGGAGCTGAAGCTCCCAGCTAAGAGCTCAAGTCCGTTAAAACGGACTGAACAGCCCTGACGGCTCAAAGCTAAAGCCTACTTTAGTAGGCTTTAGCTTTGAGCCGTGGGATTTATCCCTCGGTTGCTGAGCTTGTGCTTTGGCCTTGCTTTGGGTCGTTGTAGCTGGGAGCTAAAGTTCACAGCTCAAAGTTCAAGTCCGTTAAAACGGACTGAATAGCCTGAACATCTGGATTGCAGCCTACTTTAGTAGGCTTTAGCTTTGAGCCGTGGGATTTATCCCTCGGTTGCTGAGCTTTTGCTTTGGCCTTGCTTAGTGCTGTTGCCGCTGTGAGCTGAAGTTCACAGCTAAGAGCTCAAGTCCGTTAAAACGGACTGAATAGCCCTGATGGCTTGGATTGCAGCCTACTTTAGTAGACTTTAGCTTTGAGCCGTGGGATTTATCCCTCGGTTGCTGAGCTTGTGCTTTGGCCTTGCTTTGGGTCGTTGTAGCTGGGAGCTAAAGTTCACAGCTCAAAGTTCAAGTCCGTTTTAACGGACTGAACAGCCTGATGGCTTGGTTCGCAGCCTACTTTAGTAGGCTTTCGCTTTGAGCCGGGGGATTTATCCCTCGGTTGCTGAGCCTGTGCTTGCTGCTCTCTGCTTGTCCCCTTCTTTTCTGCCTGCCGCCATCCATGATTCCTTTTATTGATAAGGTCGTCGATGCCATTTTTGAGAGTGCGAAGGAGAAGCTTGGGCGCGATGAGCGGATCATTCGGCTGTTGAAGCAGTTTGGGCTGGATGATCTGGAGGCGCTGAAAAAGTTTGAGGATGTTTATGCCTATGCGCTGGTGGAGTATGGCTTTGATGAGGTGGGGCTGTGTAAGCCTGAACTGCTGATCGAGTTTTTTAAGTTGAAGGAGGTGCGGGATCTCTTTCAAGCGGAGTTCAATGACAATTCGCCTCGGGGATGGCTGAGTAAGGGAGAGGAGATTGCTCAGTTTCATTTGGATGGGAAGCTGTCGGCGGATTGGGCGGGGTTTGAGCCGAGGCGGGAGCTGAGTTTGTTTGCGGTGGCGTTTATCAAGACGTTGAAGGCGACGAGATCCACCAGGGAGGTGCTGGAAGATCAGAAGCTGGATAGTTTACAGAAGCAGATTCAGCAGATGATGCAGCAGATAAAGGCGTTGCCAAGCCAGGATGCAATCAATCAGATGGTGGGGCAACTGGCTGGGGTGAAGCAGCCTGCTTTGCCTGCTGGGGCAGAGGAGAGCGAAGCGGCAGATTTGGCGCGGCGGTTGGGGGATTGGTTTGAGGCGTTGGATTATGACCGGGATGATAGCTATGAGGAGGTTTGGGCGGCAGATTATTTTGAGTGGATGATTAGTTTTCAGATTACTCGGCGGAGATCGTCTCGCACTTTAGTTCGCGGGGTTGCTGGTGAAATTGGCCTGGATGATTTGGCAGATTTCCAGCGAGTCATCAAAGAAACGGGTGCGGATGAAGGCTGGCTGGTGTGCGATATGCGGGTGAGTAAGGCGGCTCGCACTGCGGCGAAGGATGACGCGACCTATGAGGATATCAGTTGCTACACGTTTGATGAGCTGATTGATGAGGATGCGGATTTTAGTCGCTATTTGGATTGGCTAGAGCAGGAGATTCAGGCGAAGGGGGTGGCTGAGGGCTATTTGCCGTTGGCTTGTCGCAAGGATGAGTTTGATGGGTCGGGGCGGCGCAAGATTGGGGTGAGCAGCTATGGGGAGGAGGATGGCTGGATTGAGGGCTATGTGGATCAGTGGCTGGATGATCCGGCGAAGGAGCATCTGTCGATTTTGGGGGAGTTTGGTACGGGGAAGACTTGGTTTGCGTTGCACTATGCCTGGCTGGTGTTGCAGCGCTACAAAACGGCGAAGCAGCGGGGGACGCAGCGGCCCCGGATTCCGATTGTGGTGCCCCTTAGGGATTATGCCAAGGCGGTGACGGTGGAGTCACTGTTTTCGGAGTTCTTTTTTCGTAAGCATGAGATTTTGAAGAATTATTCGGTGTTTGAGCAACTGAATCGGATGGGGAAGTTGCTGCTGATTTTTGATGGGTTTGATGAGATGGCTGCGCGGGTGAATCGCCAGTCGATGATTGATAATTTTTGGCAGTTGGCGAAGGTGGTGGTGCCGGGGGCGAAGGCGATTTTGACTTGCCGGACGGAGCATTTTCCCGATGCGATCGAGGGGCGGCGGTTGTTGGGGGCGGAGCTGAAGGCTTCGACGGATAATTTGACGGGGGAGCCGCCGCAGTTTGAGGTGTTGGAGCTGGAGAAGTTTAGTGATGCCCAGATTGCGGAGCTGCTGGGGCGGAAGGCCCAGGCGGCGACGGTGGAGAAGGTGACGGGGAATGAGCAGTTGCTGGATTTGGCGCGGCGTCCGGTGATGGTGGATTTGATTTTGGAGGCGCTGCCGGAGATTGAGGCGGATAAGCCGGTGGATATGGCGCGGGTGTATTTGTATGCGGTGACGCGGAAGATGCAGCGGGATATTAGGAGTGAGCGGACGTTTACGTCGCTGGCGGATAAGTTGTATTTCCTCTGTGAGTTGTCTTGGGAGATGCTTTCGACGGACCGGATGAGTTTGAATTATCGGGCGTTTCCGGAGCGGTTGAAGGGGATGTTTGGTGAGGTGGTGGCGGAGGAGCAGGAGCTGGATCATTGGCGCTATGACATGTTGGGCCAGACGATGCTGATTCGCAATTCGGAGGGGGACTATAGTCCGGCGCATCGATCGCTGCTGGAGTTTTTTGTGGCCTATAAGATTGTGGCGTCGCTGGGGGCGATGGCGGAGGATTTTACAGCGGTGGCGCGGGAGCAGGGCTGTATTGATGAAACAGCGGAGGCGCAGGATTATTGCTGGGAGGAGTATTTCTGGCGAAGCTGTGGGGAAGATGGTCAGCCAACTGCAATTCCGGCGTTGGCGAATTTTGCGGCGGTGAGCTGGGAGCAGATTTGGCCGATGCTGGGGCCATCGAAGTTAGCGAAAGCGGTGCTGGATTTAGCTCATCCAATGCTGAGTCAGCAGATGCGGGAGCAACTTCTGCCTCGGCTGTTGGCGACGCGTGAGAGAAGCTTGCAGGAGGTGGGCTATGTGGGAGGGAATATAGCTCAGGTGATACTGGCTCGAACAGATCGTGGGTTATGTGACATGAATTTGAGTGATGTCAAACTTAAAGGTGTCGATTTTTGTCGAACTTATTTTCACGGCAGTATTTTCCAGGGTGCTAGTTTAGCTGATGCCACTTTTTCCAAAGTCATAGCAAATGTCACTTCAGCAGTCTTTAGTCCTGATGGAAAAAAGTTAGTAATTGCTGATGATAAAGGCACAGTTCAACTTTTGGACATTGAGTCTGAAAGGGTTTTATGGATTGCATCTGTCCATCAGATTTCTGTAAAATCTGTAGCCTTTAGCCCAGATGGGGGGCGAATCGCCAGCGGCAGTAGTGACAAGAGGGTGAAGCTGTGGTCGGTAGAGTCTGGGGACTGTTTAGCTACCTTGGAAGGACATCAAAATTCTGTTGAGTCTGTGGCCTTTAGCCCAGATGGGGAGCGAATCGCCAGTGGTAGTTATGATTCAACAGTGAAGCTGTGGTCGGTAGAGTCTGGGGACTGTTTAGCTACCTTGGAAGGGCATCAAAACTATGTCAGGTCTGTGGCCTTTAGCCCAGATGGGGAGCGAATCGCCAGCGGCAGTTATGATTCAACAGTGAAGCTGTGGTCGGTAAAATCTGGGGACTGTTTAGCTACCTTGGAAGGGCATCAAAATTATGTCAGGTCTGTGGCCTTTAGCCCAGATGGGGAGCGAATCGCCAGTGGCAGTTATGACTCAAAAGTGAAGCTGTGGTCGGTGAAATCTGGGAACTGCTCAGCTACCTTGGAAGGGCATCAAAATTATGTCAGGTCTGTGGCCTTCAGCCCAGATGGGGAGCGAATCGCCAGCGGCAGTAGTGACAAGATGGTGAAGCTGTGGTCGGTGGAATCTGGGGACTGTTTAGCTACCTTGGAAGGGCATCAAGCTTCTATCGACTTTGTGGCCTTCAGCCCAGATGGGGAGCGAATCGCCAGCGGCGGTTATGGCAAGATGGTGAAACTGTGGTCGGTGGAATCTGGGGACTGTTTATCTACCTTGGGAGGACATCAAAACTATGTGGGGGATGTGGCCTTCAGCCCAGATGGGGAGCGAATCACCAGCGGCAGTAATGACAAGATGGTGAAACTGTGGTCTGTGGAATCTGGGGACTGTTTAGCTACCTTGGAAGGGCATCAAAACTATGTCAGCTCTGTGGCTTTCAGCCCAGATGGGGAGCGAATCGCCAGCGGCAGTTATGACTCAACAGTGAAGGTGTGGTCGGTAGAATCTGGGGACTGTTTAGCTACCTTGGAAGGGCATCAAACTTCTATCGAATCTGTGGCCTTCAGCCCGGATGGGGAGCGAATTGCCAGCGGCGGTTATGACAAGATAGTGAAACTGTGGTCGGTGGAATCTGGGGATTGTTTAGCTACCTTGGAAGGGCATCAAAACTATGTCAGCTCTGTGGCTTTTAGTCCAGATGGAGAGCGAGTTGCTAGCGCCAGTAGTGACTCAACAGTGAAGCTGTGGTCGGTTGAGTCTGGGGCCTGTTTGGCCACTCTAGAAGGGCATCAAAATTATGTTGAGTCTGTGACCTTTAGCCCGGATGGGGAGCGAATCGCCAGCGGCAGTAGTGACAAGATGGTGAAGCTGTGGTCTGTGAAATCTGGGGCCTGTTTAAACACTCTAGAAGGGCATCAAGATTGGTTAAGGTCTGTGGCCTTTAGCCCAGATGGGGAGCGAATAGCCAGTGGCAGTGATGACTCAACAGTGAAGCTGTGGTTGGTGGAGTCTGGGGATTGTTTAGCCACTTTAGAAGGGCATCAAGACTGGTTAAGGTCTGTGGCCTTTAGCCCAGATGGAAAGTGCCTTGTCAGCTGTAGTGATGACGAAACCGTTAGGATTTGGGATGTGGAAACAGGTGAATGCTTGGAAGTTATTGATGAACGAGTTTGCGCTCAAATGAATATCACTGGTGTACATGGCTTGACCGAGGGGCAACGCACCGCCCTCAAACTCATGGGTGCAGTAGACCACAACGATCGCTCCTCCTAGCGATAACCTAAACCCATGCCTAAAACCGCCACCAACCTCCGCCCCCCCGCCGAACTCCGCTTCGCCGACGAACTCACCGCCTTAAAAGCCAACGACGAACTCCCCAAACCCCCAGGCTGGCAACTCTCCCCTCGAGCCGTCCGCCAATTCATCCTCGGCAGCGACGGCCAAGCCCTCCCCTTCAAAAAGGGCAAAAAGACCCTAGAAACCGTCATCAGCCAAAAAGACTTCGGCGACAACGCCCTCATCGACCGCTGCGTCGTCACCCTCGCCAGAAACTAGAACCTTTTTCCATCGCTGCCCCTTCCAGCAGCGACAACGACCTCCCCTTGCTAAACCTCTTCACCCAGCTCCCTTAAACGCTGAGCCAACCGCTCCGCCCGCTGCCGCTCCAGTGCGGCTTGCTCACGTTCCGCTTCTGCTCGCTGGCTTTCTAGTGCGGCTTGTTGACGCTCCAGCTGGAGCTGCTGGTCTTTGACTTCAGCCTCGTTGAGAAAGCGATCGCCCCCCGCATCAAACCAACTTAACGTCTCTCGCTCCAAGGGATCATCCGGCAGCGCGCAACGCCCAATACCCAAACCAAGCTCCGGCATCCAGCAAGGCTCACCCGGCTGGAGCTGATAGCCCGTTTTGCCCAGCTTATAGACCTCTAACGGTTGATGACCGTCTCGCTGCGAAAAGCGAGCGTTGTAAATCGCATAGTAGAGAACGCCCAGCTTGGCATAGCTTTTGAGCTTCTTGTCGTATTCTCCGCCGGGTGTTTGGGAAACCACTTCTAAAGCTAGGACAGGGGCTATATTGTCTTCTTCCCAGAGGATATAGCTGTTACGAGATTGTCCATCCTTTTGACGCGGCACCCCCAGACTGAGAAAGGCATCGGGCACAATCGGAACTCTCGGATTAGGCCCAGTCGTGTGATAAATCGCCATATCGACCGCAAAATACCAGTCCTGGCGCTGTTTCCAGAGATATTCAAGGAGAAACAGCAAGTAGTTCGGTACGAAATTTTGGTCTTCGTTGTCCACAGGAATATCGTCGGAGCAGGGCAACTCATGGCTGGGCGGTAGGGTTTTGATGTCGTCGGCAGAAAGCATCTTCACCACCTAAAAGGGGTCAGCAATCAAATCAATTATAGTCTTTCCCCTCTTGGGTCAAGCTTCAGGTGGCGATCGCCCCAATCCCCCACTCTCCCCATCCTCTAAACTAAAAAAGCCTTCGCCAGCGTTCCCCAATGCCCAGCTCCGCCGCAAAGAATAAGACCAACCCCAACCTCCGCCCCCCCGCCGAACTCCGCTTCGCCGAAGAACTCGCTGCCCTCACCGCCAACGACAACCTCCCCAAGCCTCCCGGCTGGCAACTCTCCCCCCGCGCCGTCCGCCAATTCATCCTCGGCAGCGACGGCAAAGCCCTCCCCCACAAAAAGGGCAAAAAAAACCTAGAAACCGTCATCAGCCAAAAATACTTCGGCGACAATGCCCTCATCGACCGCTGCATCGTCACCCTCGCCGGAAACCGGGGCCTCCTCCTCATCGGCGAACCCGGCACCGCCAAATCCATGCTCTCCGAACTCCTCACCGCCGCCATCTCCGGCAGCTCCACCAACACCATCCAAGGCACCGCAGGCACCACCGAAGACCAAATCAAATACTCCTGGAAC
>CALECT010000020.1 GCA_937949725.1 uncultured Pseudanabaenaceae cyanobacterium | reverse complement strand
TCAGCCCATTGGTCCCTGCTGCGAATGGCCCCGCTGGATCGGTGGCGACCCCGCAGAGCGCTGGCCCAGCCAGGCAGCTTAGTCTTCTCCCGTCCGTATCGAGTGCTCATACCCAATCCGCTTCAGTGACACCCGATTCACATTAGTTGAACCGTAGGAGCGAAGCGCTGTTCGCCCGCAGAGGGTTTCGGGGAGCAGCTATTAGGATTTGGTATCATACTGAGTCAAAGCAACGACCATTCATTAAGTAAAAGCCGGTTGGATCTTGGTGATCCAACCGGCTTTTACTTAATGGCAATCTCTCTAAAGTCTAGGAATCAAGCCTAACAATTTGGCTCGGAACAAAAGGAGGAAACTTCAACCGCTGTTCCTTCAAAAGCTGATTGGCCTTTGCTGCTAGCTCGACAGCTTCTTCAGAGGGCAAGTTTCCTGCCACTTGCAAGGCTAAGCCTGATGTAAAAACAAGAAATAACGCCTGATTAGAAGTTGTCTCAGAAGTGTGTAATCCCCCGAAAAACATTTTCCCAGACTGGTCATTGCTTACTTGAGGCCTTACATCAAAATGCGAAACCTCCATTGCTAACCCTGTCTGTAATTTGACTTTTCGATTGGGCCAGTACATCCCTAGGGAATAGTGGCTAGGGGAGAGTGAAATCCAGTTATAGCCTCGGCTTTCCATCTTGGAAGTTGCGATCGCTTTCCATATTGCATGGTGAATTCTCCACCCAAAAAACAAAGAGAGTAAAACTCCGAATATCGTCCCCCCAAAGATAGCTCCGACAACGCCAAGCACCTGTGCACAAGCCATCACAGCACAGACTGCAACAATAGTTTGAAGCCTCTCCTCCCCAGATATTCCAACATAAATTGCTAGAGCTCGGTCCTCGGCTTTCAAATGAACCTTACAGTCAGAGACAATGGGCTCGTGGGCAATATTATGGGGAACACTTCGCTCTGCTATTTTGGGCAATAGCGCTTGCATTTTAGAGCTAGCAACTCTTGGCAGAGCTGGCAGCCCTGCCAATGCAGCATCTGCACTAACCCATCGATGCTTGACCATCGGCTCCAGCATCTTCTCAAGCCAATTCGTAAAACCCTCCGACAGCTTCACCCGCCCCCGAAAGGCAATCCGCATCCGCTCCATCGGCAGTTCATCGGGATTGCGGTGCGTCAGCAAATAAACCAGCGTCGCCCCCAGCCCGTAAAGGTCTGACGCAAACACCGCCTTCCCCCGCAATTGCTCCGGCGGCATATAGCCCATCGTCCCCACAAACGTCCCTCGCTGGTGCAACGCATCGCGACAAACCGACTGCACCGCCCCAAAGTCCACCAAATAGATCCGTCCATCCGGCTGACGAATAATGTTCTGAGGCTTAATATCTCGATGAATCATCGGCGGGTCTAGTTCATGCAAATAGGCCAGCGTGGTTAGAACCTCAGCCCCAATCCGCTTCACCTCTGCCTCAGTTGCTCGCCAGCCATCCGCTACCCACTTATCCAAAGACTTACCTGCTGCAAACTCTTGCACCAAATAAAAGCGACAATCATCCGCCGTCTCCACCTGGAAATGCTCGATATAGTCCGGCACACCAGGATGGTCAATCTTGCCCAGCGCCTCCGCCTCCCGCTCAAAGCGCGTTAGCAAATCCCAGTTACCCAACTGCTTTAAGCTCATCACCTTCAGCGCGACCCAGCGATGAGTTTTCAAATCCTCCGCTTGGTACGTACTGCCTGTACCGCCTCGACCCAATAGAGCGTAGATGCGATAGCGACCTGCCACCACATCTTCAATTTCATGCAAACTCACAACTGTCAATTCAGCCACCAAACGCCTCAATTACGCTGCGGTCTGGACTAGAGAGCCCGACAATCTCTTGGTTCTAGCCCCCAGCTTCAACTTCCAATGACCGTCGAATCAAACTCCTGATCCGCAAGCCAAACCCCTGCCTCATCCAACTGGGGATCCACATATTCGCCAAACGTCATCAGCTTCGGCACCGCAGCCCTGGGAATCACCTGTCCCTGAAACGCCGCCAAAGCCTGTTCCGCCGTGGCAAAGCGATCCTCCGCCATAGGCTCCAGTAAACGATCCAGCCAATCCAGCAATGCAGCGGAGCCAGGCGTCACCCCACGGAACTGCATCTTCATATCTTCCTCAGGTAAATCCGCTGGAGACTTGCCCGACAGGAAATACACCAGCGTGGCTCCTAAGCTATACAAGTCCGAAGCAAAGCAAGCCTGGCCGCTGAATTGCTCAGGCGGCATATAGCCCAGCGTCCCCACAAAGGTTCCGCGATAGCTCTTGGTATTGCGATAGACCGCCTGCATCGCATTAAAGTCCACCAGATAAACCTGGCCACCCGGCTTAAGAATTAGATTCTGCGGCTTAATGTCTCGATGGATCACGGGCGGCGTCAGGCCATGCAAATAGTCCAACGTTTGCAGCACTTGAGTCGCGATCCAGCGGACCTGCTTCTCATTGGCTCGCCAAGGCTTTCTCTCACCGCCTTCAACTAGAACCGCTAAAGCTTGACCCTCTGCCAGTTCCTGGACCAAATAGAATCGCTGGTCCTGCTCCAGCTCAATTTGAAAATGGTTGAGATAGTTAGGGATATTGGGGTGGCCCAGATGCTTCAGCACCTTGGCTTCGCGCTCAAACAGCTCCACTGTTTTCCAATCCGTAGCTTCTAGCAAGGACAGGACTTTGATGGCGACGGGCTGTCCCGTTGCAACTTCTGTCGCGGCGTAGGTTTGGCACATGCTGCCTTGGCCCAGGAGTGAGGCGATCGCATAATGCGGCACCTCAGAGCCGGGCTCCACCACAGACTCAGGAGCAATAACTAAATCACCTGCCTGATGAATCTGCATAGCTCTCCTCAAAACATTCAGGAACCTGCCATAGCAAGTCCCTGTAAATATAGCTACAAGCCGCAGACGCCGCTTTACGAATGGACTTGAGGAGACTCACACAACTGAAACATTGACCAATTGACCGGCATAAATAAAGAGGCCCCAGCGGAATCCGCTGGGGCCTCTTTTTGCAATCTCTTAAAGCAACAAGGCTATAGAGAAGCCGATACTTGACCTAAATTAGTCGAGGTCAGGCATTGCCAACACTGGCTCTGTCTCGCGGTCAAGGCCTTTCTCAAAGCCAGCAGCAGCAGCGCGAGCGCGGCCTGCATGCCAGAGGTGACCGACCAAGAAGAAGAAGCCCATGATGAAGTGGAAACCAGCAAGCCATTGGCGCAGGTTCACATAGTTCACAGCGTTGGGCTCAGTGATAACGCCACCAACAGAGTTGATAGACGCCAGAGGAGCGTGAGTCATGTACTCAGCCGCGCGGCGAACCTGCCAGGGCTGAATGTCATTCTGGAGCTTGTCCAAGTCAAGGCCGTTGGGGCCACGCAGGGGCTCCAGCCAAGGACCACGGAAGTCCCAGAAACGCATGGTCTCACCACCAAAGATGATCTCACCAGTAGGAGAGCGCATCAGATACTTACCCAGGCCGGTAGGACCTTGAGCAGAACCAATGTTTGCACCCAGGCGTTGGTCACGCACTAGGAACACAAAGGCCTGAGACTGAGAAGCTTCAGCACCGGTGGGGCCGTAGAACTCAGAAGGATAAGCAGTGTTGTTGTACCAAACCATCGTGGAAGCGATGAAGCCCATGAAGGACAACGCACCCAGACTGTAGGAGAGGTAAGCCTCACCATTCCAGATGAGGGCACGACGTGCCCAAGCAAAAGGAGTGGTCAGAATGTGCCAGATACCACCGCCGATGCAGATCAGGCCAAGCCAGATGTGACCACCGATGATGTCTTCCATGTTGTTGACGCCGATGATCCAGCCCTCGCCACCAAAAGGTGCCTTGGTGAGGTAGCCGAAGATAATCGCGGGGTTGAGGGTGGGGTTCGTGATGATACGAACATCGCCACCGCCAGGAGCCCAGGTGTCATAAACACCGCCAAAGAACATGGCTTTAAAGACCAACAGGAGACAACCACCACCCAAGAGGATGAGGTGGTAACCAATGATGTTGGTCATCTGGTTCTTGTCTCTCCAGTCTTGGCTGAAGAAAGCAGAATACTCTTCCAAGGTCTCAGGGCCACGGAGAGCGTGGTAAATACCACCCAAACCAAGCACTGCAGAAGAGATAAGGTGCAGAACACCAACCACAAAGAAGGGGAAAGAGCTAATCACTTCACCACCAGCACCTACGCCGAAGCCTAGGGTGGCAAGGTGAGGAAGCAGAATGAAGCCTTGCTCATAGAAAGGCTGCTCAGGAACGAAGTGAGAGACCTCAAACAGGGTCATCGCACCGGTCCAGAACACGATCAAACCAGCGTGGGCCACGTGGGCACCGAGCAGGCGACCGGACAAGTTGATGAGGCGAGCGTTACCGGACCACCAGGCATAGCCTGTGGACTCGATATCGCGACCGCCCCCGACGTTATTAGAGAGCGTTACCACGGGGCAGTACCTCCTCAGGGAAGACAAAGTGCTCATGGGGCTGGTCCTGCGCTGCCATCCAGGAGCGCATGCCTTCGTTCAACAGAACGTTCTTGGTGTAGAACGTCTCAAACTCAGGGTCCTCAGCCGCACGAAGTTCCTGTGACACGAAG
>CALECT010000019.1 GCA_937949725.1 uncultured Pseudanabaenaceae cyanobacterium | reverse complement strand
CACTTGGGTTCGAACACTTGGCAGAAGTCATCGACGTCACAGAACAGCTCTTCTAAGCTAGGCATGGGGAGAGGAGGGATGAGGTCTTTGGTTAGTCTCAGCCTAAACTCCTCTTCCTTTCCTTATCCAGAACTGACGTTATCGTAAGCGCCACCACCATCATCGGAAACGTAGGTCAGGCCCGCAGGTAGAGCATCGGCGACTTCTACGAGACGTGCATCGTCTGGTCCCTGGTTAACCACATCCAGTGTGTAGATAACCGTGTCACCCACTTCGACAATGCCGTCCGCATCGTTAACGCTCTTGTCTAGTTCAATATCCACCTGGCGACCGAGGGTTCGTACTGTCGCATCGGGAGAAGCAATGAAGCCCAGCCCATCGGGACGGCCGGAGACATCATTGGTGTAGACCTGCCCCTTGTCGTTACCGTTCGTATCCAGAACCAAATCGATCTGGCGCGTGGGTGCACCGCTTGGGAAAGCAGGAGCTGAGATGCGAATTGCAGTGACATCAGCATTGCTGCTGGGGCAACCGCCTGAACCAAATGCTGTGGGGAGACACCAGGTATTGGTATTGGTCGCAGGGTCTGGGTCAATGGTGGATTGAAGCGCATTGGTGAAGGTGAAAGTTTCACCATTGCTTCCTGTGATCGAGCTATAGGTCGCAGAGCCGGTGAAGTTACTGGCAGGCGAGCGGCCGTTGGGAGCCAGGCCACCATCTCCGTTGAAGGGCAAGATATCGATGAACTCAGCAGTGCCGAGGTCAACGGCACTCAGGTTGGCCATAAACAACCGGAAGGTCATTTGATTATCGAGGGGAATCAGCGGGGTGGTGGTGTCCTTATCTAGGCCATAGGCTCCAGGGTTACCGACCTTAATGCTGCGTTCATCATCCCTGATCGACTCAGGTGAGCCATCTTCAGGCGAAGAGATCACAGTCTCATTGACCAGGCTCGTGTTATTTGCAACCAGGGTGCTCACTTGAGTGTCAAAGGTGATCGGGGGTAGCGGCTGGTTGGGCACTCGAGGTCCCAAAGCCCAAACAATAGTTGTTGTACCATCTGGGTTGGGTGTGACGCTGGTGGGGGGAATGCTCGCGGAGCCGACTATGTAGCTAAGGCCTGCAGGTAGAACGTCTGTAACGGTTACCTCAGGATTAGACGGTGCTGGGTCGATAGGTGCAGTCACCGAAGGATTGAGCTGGAAGGTGACTGTGCCACCTGCCAAAACGGAGTTAACTTCGTCGTTGGGAACGGTCTCTTTTGTGATGCGTACAATGCCTCTCACAAACGTGAGTCGGTCTCCATAGGCCTTAGTACCACTATGGTCTACCGGATTGTAGGTGCCGTTATACCAGTTACCATTGGACAATTGGTCAACTTTACGACCAGAGTAGTTCTCCAAAATCTCACCGACCGGAACCATTGCACCGCTGGTGAGGAAGGTATTCCGTGCAGTGAAGTTGACTGCCACGTCCATGGTGGAGTTGGGGGGCATGGGACCCGTGGCACGGAAGCGTAGCTTGTTGATGTTGTCTGAACCACCAAAGGCAGGGTCGTTGATGCTGGTGTGCCAACCCACAGTGGAATCGCCGTCATCACAGGTATCAGTGCGACCATTACCACCAATGCCGTACTCAATGACGTAGGGATAGGAGCCTGAATTGTAGATCCTGACGGCCTCACCTGCAGCCTGTCCTGGCACCTGGGTCAGGTTGTGGGTTTCGTTATCAAACTTCTCGCAGTAGAGATAATTCGTCCAATCTACGAAACCTGTGTTTTTGCCGTAGAGACGCTTACCAAAGTTCTGAGTGGCCATGACTGGGCCATCACCACCGTTGAGGACACTCAGCCCCGGCAGGCGGGCAGTACGGGCGTTAACACTATTAACGTAGTACTGGGTAAAGCTGCCATTACCGGCCAGCAGCGTGTGCTCATAGCTGTTGTTATCTTGGGTGGGCTCTTGGTTGGGGTTACCGCTGACGCCTGTGGCATTAAAGTTATCAGCGGTGTTCGTCACTGTCAGACTGCCGCCCGCATCCAGGATGGGTTGCACTGGCGACCAAATTTCTGTCCAACCACTGACCAGCCAGCTTTCGGTTACAGGCAGGGTGACATTGTTGTAGGACTTATCTGGCGTGTGATTACCGGTGGTATCTGCTCCGGTGATCGTGTAATTGATCGGGGTACCCGCAGCAGGTTGGCTACAGGACCAGATGCCAGAGTCTTCTACGGCGCGATCGGCTGCATAGGTACCATCATTGATGCCGTAGGGCCGACTACCGTAGAAGACACTATTTTGTCCGATATAGCCACAACCTGCATGGGGACCCCAGTCATAAAGCTTGGTGCCAGGCACATGGTTGCTGAGGTTGTCTTGAAAGCTGAAGGGGCTTTGGAGTGGTTCGTTTCCTTTGCCGCCTCCGGTCACCAGCATACTGAGGGGATAGCGGATGACAACCCCCTGTTCTCCAGTCACAGGATCATTGACGGTGCCTCGAATTGACGCCGCGTTTTTGACTAAATCAACCTTGGGTGCCGCAGAAATAATCGCCTCTTCTGGACCATCACTGGCGGAGGCGGCAGTATCGGAAGCAAAAGTCGCATTAGCGACAGTGGTGTCTCCATTTTGAACAAAGCTACCATCAGGTTCCTGAGTGATCACCCTTGCTTCAAAATCAATGAAGCCAGTACTACCGCTCACTAGCGTTCCAGCATTACAGGTGAGGGTCTGGGCACCGTTCGCTGCTGTTGTAATCGATCCAGGTTGGCAAACTGGCGGTATCGCATCAATCACATGATTGGGCGACAAAGTGACCGTGAAAACGGAGTTATCTGAATCACCATTGTTGACCGCATATTTCCAACGGTAGGTAATCAGGTCGAGCGTTCGTACGATGTTATTGCCTGCGTTGGAATCATTGCCAGGGCTATCATCGCCGTCGAAAGGCGCAGTGCCGGTATTCAACGTTTCAAAATCGAACACGACATCGGCAGCCAGAGCTGGGGCGACACCACCAAGCATCATAGATGCAGCTAGGCCCGCCGTCAGCAGGCCGGAGCGCAAGCCTGATGCAAGAGCCTTTTGTTGCTGAGGCAATAGGTGGTGAATGAGCGTGGTCGAGGTGGAGACTGACGTTGCAGAAATGTTGGATTGGGAACGACGATCAAGAGCCTTGAGATATTTGAGTGCAGACTTCATGTTTAGTCTTACTGCCTTACAGAATGAGGGATTGCGAGAGCGTTACAGGTGTGTGTTTGGGGGAGCTTTCTAGCGCTCTAGCTGGAGATCACTTTCTTGATCGATAAACTCCACGTCGAGACCACGGGTGTCTTTGAAAATAAATTCCACCCTTCGATTACGAGCATGGTCAACCTTGCTCTGACCATCGGTTCGCAGGTTAGATTCACCCAGGGAGAGGATGGTCATTCGTTCTGGGGCAATCCCTTTTTGCATGAGGTAGCGACGGGCATTATTGGCACGACGCTTAGCCAAGGCCTTGTTGTAAGCCACGCTGGCACGCAGGTCCGTATGGCCTTGCAGCTCCACAGTTAAGCTGGGATGTTGCTGTAGAGCTGCTGCAATTTGATCCAGGATGGCGGCGCTGGCAGGACTGATGTTGTCCAGGTCCAGGCCAAAGTGGATGTTGCGGGGGATGCGAAGTTCGATCGCCTCTGGCGGTGCAGGAAGGGAGGTAGGTTCAGGCACTGGCTCAATGGCAACGGGCACCGGCGGTTGGGGTGCCGTGGTGCATTGGGGAGTGGCTTGCTGCAAGTCCTTGACCAGTAGTTCAGAGGATTCTTTGGTCAGGCCATCGGCTTGGGAAATTGTTGCTCCAGCACCATCGGGAGAGATGACGGTGAGGTTGAGGGCGGGCTCGGAGGTGCCGAAGTCGGGGTGGGTGGCGATCGCGCTCACCACGATGCCAGGACTCAACTCCCTAGTACCGAACGTAAACCGACCTTCCTCATCAGCCTGAACAGTACCCAAGGGCTCATTCAAAGGCCCGTAGTCACCCATGCCACCACTGGTGAGGTAGAAGGTCACGACCGCATTGGGCTCTACCGTGCCTTCTAGCAGAACCTGATCACCGAGTTCATAGGCCTGCTGGCTAATGAACAGCGGCGCATTAATGGCCGCATTGCCCGTATCGCTCTGGCGGTTGTTGCTATTGCGACGGGGGGGATTGGGGCCATCGCCCACTTGGAAGTCTTGGGAGAGCGTGTTGTGCCGCGTATTGAGGTCAATACTGAGGCCTTGAAGATCCTCAAAGCGATTGTTCTCAATCAGGTTGCGGTGGCTCTGGGGATAGGCCGTGACCACAACGCCGGGACCTTCCTGGTGGCGAATGAGATTATCCGTGATCAGGCTGTCATTGCCCATGACATAAACAGCGGCTCGGCGTAGGCGACGACCGTTGTGTTTAATGTCGTTGTTGCGGATGGTTACCCCAGCGGTCTCAGGCTTGAACATGAAAATGCCGCTGCCATCGTTGGCGCAAATCAAGTTGCTGTGGATGCTACTGCCGGTCAGTACCCCTTCCAGACGAATGCCATCGGGCATCCCGGCTAAGCCATTGCCCGTAATGATGTTCTCGCTCACCTCTAGGTTCTCAGCGCGAACGGAGGTGATGATGCCGCTGCCGTCATGGTTGGCGATGCGGTTGCGCTGAATCAATGCCCCCTGGCTGTGGAATACCGAAACGCCAAAAGTGGAAGGTTGCATCGGCATCCTTCCTTCGGGGGTGAGACCGAGCCAGTTATCTTCAATCACGATGCCTGTGGGAGGACGATCCTCATCGAGACGGAAGGTGAAGAAGCGGGCAGGGGTAACGGGATGGTTGTCCTTGTAGGGCGGCGGCGTCATGTGGGAGATGAAGATATCCGCTGGGGGAGTCACCTGGGTGGAGCGGTGGTCCGCTGCAAAGCCATAGAGGCTGAGGCCGCGTACGGTAATGTCATCCGCAACCAAGGTCAAGCCGCGAAAGACTTCGGCTTCGGGGGCGACGGTTAGGGCGACGATGGGAATAGGCACTTCGATTTCCGCCGTGGCAGAGCGGGAGGCATCGTAGCCCGGTTGGGTGGTGCCATCCACGACGGTGCCAGGGGTGGCGATCGCGGGCAATAATTTAGCTAACTCAATCGTGGTCTGTCCCGCTGGCAAATCAAACTGAATTTGGGACTGCTCTTCTGGGAAAAGCCTTTCCACCTGGTCCTGCTCCGCTGGGGAGAGGTCTGCCATTTGAAGGTCACCATTGACTAGGTGGATGGCTTCTCGCAGGGTGAGTGAACCATCGGCGATGACGCGATCGTCCTCGGCTAGAACCAAATCCTCATCTTCTTGGCGAGGACCATCTTGGGCACTGTTCACCACTACTTTGAGCGGAGGAACGAAGGGGCGAACTGTTTCGATGGGCTCAGTCTCAACCTGGGCCGTCTCAATCAAACTTTCTTGGGCCTGGGCTAAATTAACCAGACCTAACAGTGGCAACAGCGAGCCAGCGGCTAGCCGTAAAGCGAAGGGGGCATTCAACATTCGTTCACTCCTCGGGGGCAATAGAATTCAAAGACTTACGCAATCACAGGCTTAAGGTGTATCAACATCTATTGCTGAATCCTTGGGGGGACTAAACTCTGGAGCGTTTCAATCTCAGTCCTATTTGCTTCGAGATTCTCAGATTCAAAGCCATCGCTATCCACCGCAGGTTTTGCGGTCAAAGCCTCCGTCAGAGAAGCCTCGGGCGCAAAGGATTCCAACAGTGGCTCCGTCTCTGTTCCAACTAAGGAGCCATCTCCAGTGTTGTCTTCCACCAGGGTTTCGCCCTGCTGAACCGGGGCCACCTCTTGGAGACCAAAGCCATTGAACAGGCGGTTGAGCTTCATGGATAGGCCGAGGTAAGGACCGCCGTTGGAGCGATAGCCCGTGAAGTCTTCGTCATCGGCACTACCAAAGCTATAGCCCGCCGCAAAGCGAAGATCGGGGGTCAGGTAATAGCCCGCTTCTAGGGCAAAGCCTGTCTCGCTGTAGTTGGCATCATGTTGATTAATCCAGCGCGCCTCACCGGCTAGGTCAAAGCGATAGGTGGGCTGGTAGGACAAGCGCACCTGGGCTAGGGAAATATTGCTCCGGTTGGAGAAGTTATCCGCCAGGTAGGTGTTGCTGTTGCGGAAGGCATATTTGCCATACAGCTCCCATTGCCAGTTGGGGGAGTAGAGGCTTTCTAGGGCAAACAGGTGGGCATCGTAGCCCGTGCCACTGCCGAGTAAGAGAGTCTCGGGGATGCTGCTGGGATTCTGGCGATATTCGTAGCGCAGCAGAGCGTTGACGCGATCGTTGCTAATGTCCCTAAAGGCTAGACCCAACTTACCGTTAATCGTATCGCCCAGGCCACGCAGCAACTGGTTGGAAGCATTGCTCTGGTTGTAGCGCATGAAGCCGGTCAGCGACGGTGTAATCTTGCCGTTCGCTGAAGCCGAAATCACCGTGTTATTGCCCCTCGAAGAGGTGCGGTGTTCCAGGCGTGTGCTGGCTTGGAAGTTGGAGTTATCGGTGTACTCCAAGCCCAAGTTGTAGCTGTTGCCCGAAATCAAGCCCAAAGCAGAAGTGGATTCACCAATGGAATAGGGCTGTGCAAATTCATCAATCGCACTGGCATTCTCATTCAGCAGGTCGCCAAAGATGCGCTCATAGCCCACATTCAGACGTAGACCCGGTGAAACCTTCCAACCGTAGTTGAGCCCTAATGCGCCTTGACCCAGAACATTATTGTGGGTCCCTAAGACGGTGTAGCGGCCCGTGAGGTTGGCATTCTCGGAGAGGGAATGGTCCAAGACGGTGTCCAAACTGGTGATGGACTCACCATCAAAGACACCACCGTCAAAGAACTGCTGAGCTAGGTGCAATGTCACGCCGGGCATGGCAGCCCAATCCAAACCTAAGGTGGTGCGATCGGGGTAGAGCGGATCACTCTCACCACTCAGGTTCAGTTCATTCTGGGCCCGGAAGGTCCACTTGTCAGAGAAGGGATAGTTAACCCGCGAAACCAACTGGTTCGCATCACTGTCAAACGTACCGGTCTTCTTATCCTCACGGGAGCGATTGACATATTCCAGGCTGGCATCTGCTCGACCCAGTTGCTGACGCACCCCGGCTCGAATTTCAGTCAGGGAGTTATCGACGCTGGCTCCCAATGCCGTTTCTGGTTCAGGGTCAAACAGGTCGAAGAAGTTGCTGCGCAGACCCGGAGAGCGGCCAAAGTTCTCTTCGCGATCGTAGGCAAAGGTCAGGTTAGTGCCCTAGGCCACGCGCGCATCTAGCTCGGTGCCGTAGCGGGTCTGACCGGGGGTGAAGCTCAGGGTGGCATCGTTGGAGAAGCCCTGGGTGGCAGAGCGATAGTAGGCTCGTCCGGTCATCCAGTCATTGATGTTGGCGTTAGCTTCCAAGCGATAGGCTGTGCCGGAGTCTTCGCCCTGGTCAGCATTGTGGTTGGACTGAGCAACCTCACCCACTAAGCGGGTGCCACGACCCAAGCCCACCTGGAAGTCTGCACCGTAGAGATCAAAGGCTTGGTTGCCCTGGTCAGACTGGACATAGCTGCCAGCAATCCAGCTATCGCGATCTAAGCCACGACCTAAGTTGTACTGTAAACGGCCACCATAGAAATTGGTATCTGCACCGTCATTGTCAAACTGGTAACTGGCAACGATACGACGCACCAACGTTTTTCCAAAGGGGTCGTATTCCGTGGCCTGCTGGGGACGGCGGAAGAGGATCGTGCCGCGATCTTCATCCAGTTCATAATCGGTGCCTCGGAAGAGTTGGCGGCGCTCAATCACCGTGCCGGGGCGAGCTAGCTCCTCGGTCTCCAAGTAGAGACTCTCGGAGCCGCCAATCACCTGGCGGTTGGAGAGGAAGTAATAGCCACTGGTGCCGTCGGGGACGATGACGTCCCGTTTGAAGCCTTCCACATCGCTGCTAAAGAAGGCCGTTGCCTGGAGATCGCCCAGGTTATAGTTGCCCTTCAAGCCGTGGAAGCGGCGGGACATGGCAGTGAACAACTGGGAGGAGCGGGAGAATTCCGCCGTGTTGTAGTCACCCCACATGACGTAGTCAGGTTCGGCATCCAGGATGGTGGAGGTCCGCTCAAAGCGAGCATAAACGCTGTCACTGGAAGGCGTGACATCTTGAACGGTGGAGCTATCGCCGTAGACGGGATAGCGCTCTTCGCAATATTGCTCGTTCTGGAAGAGCTGGGTGCCACCGCCGCAGTCTTCGCCCAGGGTGCGGAAGTTGTTGTAAGCACCGGTGAAGAGCCAGTTGCCGACTGGCCCCGTAGCAAATAGACCGCCACGGGCTCTAAATTCTTGGCCTTCTGCATCAGGGTCGAGGAATTCGCGGAAGCTGCTCCAGTAATCGGCTCCGCTGGCACCCCAGCGCAGATTAATCGAACCGGTCACGAGGGAAGGCCGTAGATCGGTAAGAAATTCTAGCTGGGTGTAGGCTTCGAGATCTTCCTCGGGCTCAAACCAGTTGCCAGGTTCTTCGGTGTCAGGTTTGAGACGGCTGAGCCCAGCCCGCACTTTCACCTTTTGGGCCTCGATGGTGGACTGGAGGCGAGTGGAAAATTCACCGCGACGGGCCACGGTTTGAAAACCGGGAGTGTCAGGGTCATAGTCTGCATCCACAAACTCGCCCGCGCTGGTGGTGAGGGTGACGATCGCATCTTGATCAATCGGCTCCCCCAGGTCATCGGTCACCTTGCCCAGCAGGGTAATCAGCGATCGCCCATCGGCCTGAATGCGAGGGTCGTCATCCTTGGGCGCGATCGCCAACTGAGTCTCAGCTTCCTCCACCATCAATTCCAGAGTGACCGGCTCACCCGTCGCCCCCTGCACAGAGATGGCATTTTCACCGGTTCTCAGTGGGATGTCATACCAAGCCTGGGTCACCTGGCCCGCATTTTCATTAATTTGGGTTGGTGTCTCGGGGGGAATAGGGCGATTATTCACCCGGACCTGGACATCCTCTAGCCCGGCGTCATACTGAATCACCAGGTTAGTGGACTTGGCCCGGACCGAGGACAAACTCGGCGTCAGGATCTGAATATCACCACCAATCGCAGCGGTCTGGGACTGAGATAACTCAGCGACATCAGCGGCAGGCTCAACAGGCAAACTCTCGGCGATAGGGCTCTCCGTCGCCTCAGCTTCCGCCAGCGGTTCATCCAGCAACTCCGCAACGGTCTCATTTTCTGCAATGACAGGAGGCTCTGCGTCCAATCCTGTCTCTGGCGGCAATGCCTCAACCAAGGAGGCTTCACTAGCAGACCCAGGAATAGTTGCCTTAACAACCAATTCTGGAGCTGCTTCCGTAAGACCAGAGATGCTCTCCGCCATCTCTGGCGGTGTCATCTCCACCGGAGACTGGCTCAATGCAGTCGCAGCATCAAGCACCTCCAGGGTTTCAGCCTCAGCAGTCTCAGCCACCAGGCTCAGGTCAGACTCCTCCTGGGCAACGGCGACTTGAGGCAGAGACAACGCAGTCGCTGCAATAACAAAGCCTAAAGCTCCCACAGTCTGGGGCAGCAAGCGAGAGACCATCCAATTTCGACTTTTCAGGTTGTTCATTAGTTTTCAGTTCCTTCAGCAGGGGCTACTTCTCGGAACGTGGGGGTAACAGCAAAGTTGATGCGCTCCATACCACCTGGCGAAATTTGCACCAGGCGAGACTGACTGTTGTCTTGAATGCGATATTCATTCGGTGCCAGGCTGTAGCCCGGCAAGCTGGAGAGGTCGAGGGTGCCAGTCCGCTGTCCCGGTAACAGACAGGACAGGGAGAACAGACCATCGGGGTCTGTTGTGATCCGGTTACCGTCATCCATGAAGATCACGGCATTGGGCACACCGGGCTCACCAGGCTGTTGTTCACCGTCAAAGTTCTTGTCCACAAAGACGCGGCCAATCAAGGAACCACAGTCAGACAGAATGCCCTGGCGAATCTTCAGCAAGTGACTCGCAGTGCTGGAGGTAATGTCCTGGGTGGGGCTGCGACCAATGGCAGACGCTAAGTTACGACCCGAACCGCGAATGGCATCTGGGGTGAGCAGCACCGCGTAGGCAATGGTGAGGGAATCGCCTGGCTCTAAGCGATCGGGGTACTCAAATGTCACCGTGCTGCCTTCCCGCGTTAGCGGGCTCAAGGTCGCTTCTGAGCTAACGCCAGACTCGGTGGTGAACTCTGCTTGAACAGAATCATCCAGTAGTTGCATGCCCAACGGTAGGCGATCTAGAAGTCGAATATTGTTGACGGCGGCAGTACCGCTATTGGTCACGAGGAGGCGATAAATAACTGTTTCACCTGGCTCTGCCGCTGCGCGATCGCCTGTCTTAATTAGCTCCAGGGTGGCCTGGCCTAAAATCGCAGCAGCAGGAACCTCATTAGATTCAACCGGCTCTAACGGAACCGAAGAATCAAATGGATTACCAAAATTGGCATCCGCTTGATTCAAAATCGTCGTGGTTTCTTGGCTACGCACTGCAGAGACAAATCCCAGCGCAGCACAAAACGTTGCCGCAGAGAGGAGCAGGCCCCCTCGAGCAAATGTTGAGCTATTCATAGATTCCAAATTGAGTCGACTGGCCCTAAGTTCGGTGGGGCGGTTAGCTAGGCGATCGCGTCAATTCGTTCCAAGTCACGTCAAGTTAATGAGCCCAATGACCACAACTCGACCCGGCGATCAGAAAACCAACCGCAGAGACAGACAGAAAAGACCAGGCAAAGGCAGGCTCTGCTAAACCAAAGCTACACAACTTATAAGAGAGATGAAACAGGCCGTTAGACGTAATATTTACTGCCAAAGCAATAAGTGCAAACACTTAATGAACTACTGAGTCCATCAGGGCCTAGAGAATAGACGACCCGGCAAGGCATCATATCTTGCTTACTTTCTGAACAGAGTCGTCGTCACTCATTTCTCAATGGCGCAACAGCAAACCAATCTCAAATCATTCGAGTGCCCTCTAACCTTTCTCTTGTCCGCTCATACAGAGAGTTGTAAAGAGTTATTCCCAGAGAGAATCAGCATTCAGAAGCAAACTTTTGCTGACATTCTCAGAGAATGAAGGACAGCAAGATTTCTTTTTTCTGGGTGACAGACCTTACTTTAACTACAAGTGTAGTCAGGCTCATTAGAAGCTGTTTAGCCTAGAAATCTCCCTCCCAGACTCCTCAACTCCCCTGACAATATCCACATCAGCCAAGGAGACAGAAAATCATTTTCATACATAAAAATACTGACATATATCTATTGTTTTAGGTGCCCAAACAGCTTTTCCAGCCACCTACGCCTTCGTCATACAAATTCGAAAATTCTGATCGGCAGAGATATGTTGTGAAACTCTGACTTTAAAAGTCATGGAAGGTGGATTCTCAACTGAGATTGCATCCAGTGCTCAGCATGCTCAACCCATCACTATTACGCTATTTTTTAGCCATTCTGCCAACCGAGACCTCAGTTTGGCAGACTGCAACGACATCCCCAAAGAAATCTCTCTCCTACATTACCTACGAGCAAAACAATTTGGTATGCGGCTGAAATGAGTAATAGCTTATCCATCAATCGCCTGTGATCAAACCTGTGGGTGTGTGGATTGCAACCCAAACAACAGGCTTGATCAATTGAGCTGGGACGAACCCATCGGGACAAGATCACAACGCAATCTCTAACAACCACTCTCCAACTGAGAGAGAAATACAACCATCTCATCCACCAAAGCTCTAAGTGCTGAGGGAGAGCTAGAGTCATTCACAAGCACCGCAAACGAAAGCGGGGGGTGATTGGGCGGCGTCACATAACCCGCCAAGGAAACCACATTGGAGATAGTGCCAGTCTTAGCAAAGACCCGGTCTTGGGCAGGTGTCCCCACAAAGCGTGTGCTTAAGGTGCCACTACGGCCCGCCACAGGCAAGGATTGGCGAAAAACAGCTGCATTAGAGCCCTTAGACATGACCTGAAGGGTCTGCACGAGGGCTTTTGCGCTGGCGCGGTTGTTGGGCGCTAAGCCAGAGCCATCCACCATTTGGAGCTGTCTTGTATCAACCCCTTGCTTGGCAAGGATGTCTTTAATTGCAGCAATGCCGCTAATGCGAGTATCTGAAGAGCTGGCCAAACGCTGACTGCCCAGGACTTTCAAGAGAGATTCAGCGTACAGGTTATTGCTCTGTAGATTCGTCGTCGCCACCAGCTTGGACATCGGGTCAGACTTCACAGCCGCGAGCTGCACAAAGCTCTTAGGCGCTGGAGTCCGCGTCACGCGAGTCGCTCGGGTGACATTTAAGCCCGCTTTCTTGAGGGAATCATCGAACTTGCGCACGAGGTAGTTGCCTTCGTTGGGAATGGCAACACCCACAGGCTCAGATGCGGAACCTGCTCGTAGTTGTCCGGTGATGACAATACGATTTCCCGAAGGCAGCACATCGAGAAACTCACCGCCAAAGCGAGAAGCTGTCACAGAGCGATTATCCAGGGTCCAGAATTGCTGGTCCGTTGGATCTTCCCACTTCACGTTGAGGCGCTGTCCCTGGCGAGCCGGAGCGAGGATCAGGCCAATGATGTTTTCATTAACGATCAGGCTATTGACCGGCGGCGCATAGGCTTGGCCAATATCCTCCGCTTCCCAATTGGGGTTGAGATTGGGGCCTTTAAAGGTCGTATCATCGCCCACCAGCAGATTGACCTTCTGAATACCCTTGCCCTTGAGCTGCTGGGCGAGGGTATTCAGGTCGGCGGTGTTGAAGCTGGGGTCGCCCTGGCCAACGATGCGGAGCTGGTTCACGGTGGCGCTGCTACTGCTGCCCAGCACAGGCGTTGTGATTTGGTAGTTCGCACCTAGCTTGCTCAGGGCAGCGGCCGTGGTGAAAATCTTGTTATTGGAAGCGGGGGCCAGGAGCGTGGAAGCGTTGCGATCAAAGAGGGTTTTATCGCTGGAGTCTTGAACCAAAACCCCCCAACGCGCTCGGCGATTTTTGTTAAGGACAGAACTTAGGACCGTTGAGGTGCGGGATGCACAGAACTGCCGATTAACGGGTCTGTTGCTAACGGGGGGCGTTGTTGGGGTTGGGGTTGGGGGCGTCGGCGGGGTCGGCGTGGCAGGGCCAGGGATGGGTGTCGCAGGGCTTACGCTACCACCAGAGGTGGGGATTTTGAGGGCGACGCCTCGGGCACCGGGTTGAGCGACGGCGACAATGCCGTTGAGGTTGATTTCCCAGTTGTTGCCGGAGGTGCGCTTGAGCAGGGCTTTGCTGGTGTCGAGGATGTAACCGTCAGCTAGCTCAACGACGAGGCGGGAGGTGCCAGCTCT
Organism: uncultured Pseudanabaenaceae cyanobacterium; assembly: GCA_937949725.1. Lineage (GTDB taxonomy): Bacteria > Cyanobacteriota > Cyanobacteriia > PCC-9006 > JAAUQQ01 > JAAUQQ01. The sequence goes on along the minus strand of CALECT010000019.1, from coordinate 48,024 downwards.
GGGCTGACCCAGGCGGATTTGCTTGATGCGATCGCCATAGTCTTGCTTCCGCGTCACAGAGCCCAAGCTGGTCCCTGGCAGATCAATCACAACCCGCTGGGGATTAAAGATAAGGAAGGCATTGGGTTTCGTCGCCTCAGTTACCGTAAAGCTGAGATTATTCGTACTGCGATTAAAAGCCCACTTATTTAGTGTTCCGGCTTCAGCTTTCGCAGCAAGAACCAAAATCGGCAGCGTTGCGCCCAATAGGAGATTGCGCCAATTAACCATGTTGCTTGTGCCTTTCTTCACTGGACTCAACGGGGGAGGACTGAACCACCAATATTTATTGATAGTAGATAAGTGCCCTTGACCTTGATTTCAGAGCAATTGTTTCACGGTATTTAATTGCTGGGAAGAGGAAATGTAAATTCTTACCGCAAGATTTACAGCAAGTCCTGGCTCATCAGGGCTCTAGCCCTTGGGAAAAGAAGTTCTTTCAGCCAAATTGCTGGCGAAGAAACTACTACTTTCCAATGCAGAACCGGCTAAAAATACGCTCCAACACAGGCTCCGTAATGCCTTCGCCGGTCACTTCGTTAAAAGCTTGGATGGCCGATCGCAAGTCAATCGTCCAAAAATCAAAGGGCAATTCCTCAGCGATGGTCTGTTGCACCTGCTCCAGAGCGGCCTGGGCACGGGTGAGAGCCGCAGCCTGTCGCTGATTGATGGCCAGGTCCAAGTTCGCCGCCTGGACATCTCCCAGCTGAACCGCAGCCAGCACCGCCTGCTCCAGGGCTTCAATGCCTTGGTTCTGGGCGGCAGCAGTTTGTACTTGGGCGGGGCATTGTTCGGTCAGGGAAGTTGGCAGGGGAGGGGGCGCTTTGCCTTCCGCCACTAGGTCCATTTTGTTTTGCACCAGGATCAGAGGCTGAGTTTCTGCCACGGCTCGCACTTGGTCGTAAATGGTTTGGTCCGCTTCGGTCCAACCTGCGGTGGCATCTAGAGTAAAGAGAACCAGGTCTGCGGATTGAGCGGCTTCCCGCGATCGCGCCACGCCAATCTGCTCAACCTGATCTGCCGTCTCGCGAATGCCTGCCGTGTCCAGCACCTGCACGGGAATACCGCCAACCACGAGCTGAGATTCCACCACATCGCGGGTGGTGCCGGGGAGATCGGTGACAATGGCGCGATCGCTGCGACTCCAGGCATTCAACAAACTGGACTTACCCACATTGGGCCGCCCGACAATGGCCACCTTCAGCCCCGACCGCATCAGCTCCCCTCGATCAGCTGTAGCTAGGATTTGCCGCAGCTGGTCCAGCACGGCAGAGAGCTGGCGCTTAATCTCGGTCTCATCCAGCGGGGGTAAGTCATCCTCAAAATCCACCCGTGCTTCGATTTCTGACAGCGTATCCAAGCAGGTTGTACGCAGTTCCCGAATGGGCTGGGCCAGCTTGCCCTGGAGGCCTGCCAGGGCTAACTCCGCCGCCCGAGGGGACTGGGCACTGACGAGGTCCGCCACGCTCTCCGCTTGGGTCAGGTCAATGCGGCCATTCAAGAAGGCTCGCAGGCTAAATTCCCCTGGCTGGGCCAGACGTGCTCCCTGGGCAATACAAAGCTGAAGAACCCGCTGCACCACCATCAGTCCACCGTGGCAGTGCAGCTCCACAACGTCTTCGCGGGTGAAAGAGCGCGGGCCCTGCATCAACAGCAGTAGCGCCTCATCCACCAATAGCTCCGTGACCGGCTCATAGATATGGCCATAGAGAATATGGTGGCTCTCCCAGGGCTGATTACCAGGGGCCCGGAAGAGACTCTTACCGATGGAAATCGCCTCGGAGCCAGACAGGCGAACGATCCCCACGCTTCCCTGTTGGGGCACAATGGCAGTAGCGATAGCGGCAATGGTGTCAGTCATGGAAAGCGGAAGCTTACACTGAAGAACAGTGAAGCCAAGTTGTCGAAGGTGGAAAGGTGGGTCAATAATGAAAAGCGACCTAGCAGCAGGATACCGCTGCCCTTGACCTCGTTGCAGGTTTTCAAAAGCCCAGCTCAGTCCAGCGACTCAATCCCCGCCCCAAAGTCTGTACCAGTCTTTCGCCGTTTACGCTAAACCCTTCAGGGAGCAACGGGTTTGTCTACTACCGATCGTCCGGCACCGCTCCATCGACCGATGCCCCAGCAAAGCGTGACCCCTCCATCCTCCCAGGCAGACTCTTCTCGCAAGCCACCGTCTCGTCGGGCGAAATATCGCTTCGGTCTACGCACGCTGCGCTATTACTACTATCGCCTCGCCAGGTTGCGTTCTAGCGCGAGGGAGATTGCCCGAGGTGTTGCCATTGGCTGCTTCTGCGGTTGCCTTCCTCTATTTGGCTTTCAGGTTATTTTCAGCCTCACCTTTGCCACGATCTTCAAAGGTCAACGCTTCGTCGCCGCTGCCACAACTTGGATCAGCAATCCTTTTACCTATATTCCCCTCTACGCCTTTGGCTTCCATGTGGGGCGATCGCTCCTGGGTTACCAAAACCTCACGTTCCCCAAAGAAGCGATCGGTTCGATTAATCTCCTCTCGGAGCTAGGCGGAGACTTTCTGACAGCGCTCTTCTTCGGCTGCATGGTTGTGGGCTCAGTGCTGAGCTTTTGCGGCTACTGGGGCAGCCTCTACCTTGTCCAAAGAGCACGCCAGCGCAAAAGTAGACGTCGGTCTCGAAACAAACGCCACTAAAAAAAATCACCTGCTGCTTCAATCCAAGAAGCAGCGCTTATGAACAACAGCCCTTAGTAATAGTCACTATCGATGCGCCGGACATTGCGCGGGGGGAGCGTATAGGTTTGCCCTGGCTTGGCCCCACGGGGATAGGCGGGTTGGGAGGGATAGCGTGGTGGTGGCGGCGCAGCATAGGGCTGGGGAGCACCAGGCGCATTGTGGAGAATGTAATGCTGCTGTTGCTGAGTGCGGGATTGGCGACGAGATTGCTGCTGGCCAGAGAGCAGAACCACCGTCAGCAATAAAGCCCCACCGCCCGCAACGACGACTACGAAAATGCCGCCGATGACCCAGATGGCGATCGCCGTTCCATTGCCCTGCTGGGGCACGGATAAAGAACCACTGCCCCCGGAATCCGGTAAGCCCTGCTGCAGGGTCAGGCGATCCACAGAGCGCTGCTGATCCTCAAGGCGAGCCGCCACTCGGTCAAATTCATTGCGCTGGCGCTCCAGCTGGTCCCGAAGGTCATCTGTAAGTGTTTCTTGCTGGTCCAGCTGAGTGCGGAGCTGGGCAGTCAGCGTATTCTGCTGATCCAGCTTGAGCTGCATTTGCTCAGGGTTACGGTTTTGGCTCCAGCCATCTTGGGGAACCACCGCAGGTGAAGTTGATAAATTCGGTGGGGTGGATAGCCCAGAGTTATAGCTAGGCACCATGGCATCACCGACGCCCAGGCCCCCCTTCAGAAGAAGGAGCGCCGACACGCCAGCCACCGCAGTGCCTGCCAAAAATGCCGTTGTCTCGCTCATAGCGGTGTAAGTAACACCTTAGGGCTGGTGAGTGGGCCAACAATCCAGGGAATCGTGCTTTCCCTTCTAGGAACGGTTGTTCCAGGAAGCTGGGCGGTTTGTAGAAAAAATCCAACAAATCGCACGGAAAGGGGCGGTATAAAGGTGGTCAGCCTGATGCCCATGGAATGTGTCGACATACCATAGCACTGATTCTCCAAAGCGATCGCGCCCTACCCAACAATCCGCCAATTTTCCTTTGGGAGCCAACGATTTTCCAGGCCTTCAGCCCCGAAAAACCATAGGGTCATTACCTTTGGTCTATCCTGTGCAGTGCCAATTCACGGCCGAGTAAGACCATCGTTAAGACCACAGCAAGACCCAAATGGAGCCACTCCAGTTTCAATCCAAGCGCTGTAGTTTGGCCACCAAGTCGTTGAACGGCTGCCAATTGTCTTCTTGGGCTATGGGCTCCCAGATGGCCTCGATTTGCGATCGCACCAAGCTGGTTATTGGATTATGAGCAGCCAAAGTCGCTCCGACCTCGTCCGGCTGGGCACATTGGTTTAAACAGAGGTGATAAGCATCCCGCCAAGGCTCCCAGCCTTCAATGCTCAGCGCCTCTCCAGGCTCATCAGATGGCTCGGCTGGGGAGGTATTCGACGGAGCATCTTCTGAAGTCTCAGTCACCATCGCTTCAAAGAGCCCCACCGGAATGGCAGCGGCTTCCTCACGCCACAGCGGCTTGTACTGCTGCCGTAAACGCCGGAAGAAGTCGTGGTAGCCCACGGGTAAATTATCCAGCAGCTGAATTGTCCAACGCACTAAGTTATCAGCCAGCTCGCCATTCAAGCTCTCCGCATTTGCCGGATTAAAGCCCAAACGCTGCAACATTAATCGCTGATAAGTCCCTCGGAAGCGAGGCTCATAGGCCGCTTCGAGAATGCTCTCCAGTTCATCCTTGGGTAAGACCATCGCCAGTGGCGATTGCAGCATCCTGAGGTTGAGCTGCCCAATGCCGGGCTGATTGCCATAGCGATAACGCCCGTAATAGTCGAAGTAGGCTGCGACAAACTTAGGGTCGTAGGTATTGATAAAGGCATAGGGGCCGTAGTCAAAGCTCTCCCCCGTGATCGACATATTGTCGGTGTTGAGCACCGCATGGCAAAAGCCTGCCGCCATCCATTGCGCTGCCAGATCTGCGACTCGCTCCACCAGCTCACCGTAGAAGCGCAGACCAATCTCCCCAGAGCCCGCTTCTGAATCTTTCAAGAGATGGGGATAGTAGACCTCAATCACATGGTTCAGCAGTTTCTGAATCAGGTCTCCTCGGCTGTGGTAATGCAACCGCTCAAAGGTGCCGAAGCGAATGTGGGAGCGATTCCAGCGCACCATCACCGAAGCCCGGGTGGGCGAGGGCTCATCACCGCGATAAAGCTGCTCTCCGGTCTCCACCAAGCTTAGACAGCGAGAAGTAAACACGCCCTGGGCATGGAGGGCCTCGGAAGCCAGGATTTCTCGCACGCCACCCTTGAGGGTCAGCCGACCATCGCCGCCACGGGAATAGGGCGTTGTGCCCGAGCCCTTCGTGCCCAGGTCGTACAGCTCACCATCAATGCCCCGCACCTGGCCGTAAAGAAAGCCCCGACCGTCTCCTAAGCGGGAGTTATATTCACCAAACTGATAGCCGTGGTAGCGCAGAGCCAAGAATGGCGATCGCCCCCAAAAGGCACCAAAGGCCTCGGTAAACTCCAGGTCACTCACCTGGGCTGGGTCCAGACCTAACTGGGGCAATAAATCATCGTTGCGCCAGCGCAGGGTATGTTCGGGAAACTCCGCTGCTGCCACCACATCAAAATAGTCGTCCCCCAGGGATTCCAGGGCGGGCTCGTAATTCAGCCGCAAGAAAGGGTTATCGGTCTGTTGCAGCATGGAGACGCATCGAAAAAGCCTAGGCATCCATTCTCTCAGATGCCTAGACCCTAACGCTGTTCCTTTAAGACAAAGCCCTTAGCGCTAATCTCCCACCCGTCGAACGTTCAAGACATCGCTGAGTTGAAGTAACTGGGTCATCGCATCATTGAGCTGGCTGTGGTGGGCAATATCAATGGAGAGATCGAGCAGGGCAGGACGATTGTGGGTCGTCGTGACACCGGCCTTGCTGACATTGATGTTGTAGTCACTCAAACGAGCCAAGATATCGCGCATGATGCCGATGCGATCAATCGCTTCGATCTGAATCGGTACGGGGTAGGTGGGGGGATGGTTGCTGTTCATTTCTTCGCCATTCCAACGCACGGGGATGAGGCGATCGCCCGGTACATCCTTCACGCTATTACAGCCATGGCGATGGATTCCAATCCCTCGGCTCCCCATGGACACTACCCCAATAATGCTTTGCCCAGGTAGGGGATTACAGCATTTGGCCAGGCGATAAACCATGCCTTCCACCCCCAGAATAGGTGAGCCATCGCGGGGGAGCTTATTGGACTGACGCTGGCTAGGCAGGAGCATGGGCTCCGGTTCTTCCAGTTCCCCATCAATTTTTTGTTGTGCGCGGATGGCCTCATTAATGCGATTGACCACCAGATTCAGCGTCGTCCCACCATGGCCTAGCCCGGCCAGCAGGTCATCCACATTGTTGTAATTGCAGCGCTCCGCCACCTGCTGCATGGGATCAGATTTGAGCAGTGCCTCAAAGCCAGACTTGCCCAGCTCCCCCTCCAGCATGTCCCGCCCATTGGCCCAATGCTCCTCGCGGTTGTAGCGCTTGAACCAATTGCGAATGCGATTCTTCGCCCCGGAGGTCGCCACAAAGTTCATCCAGTCCATGCTGGGGTGGGCGTTCTCGCGGGTGATGATCTCGACAATATTGCCATTCGCCAAAGGGGTGCTGAGGGGAATGATGCGTCCATCCACCTTGGCTCCGGCACAGTGATTGCCCACTTCAGAGTGAATGCGATAGGCAAAGTCCACGGGAGTTGAGCCCTGGCTCAAAGCAAAAACGTCACCTGTGGGCGTGAAGACATACACATCCTCGTCGAAGAGGTTGTTCTTCACCGTCTCCATGTACTCGTTGGCATCCTTAAGGTCGCTCTGCCATTCCAACAACTGACGCAACCAGGAGAATTTCTCGTCGTCACTTGTCGAGACTTGGGCCTGAGAGCCACCACTTTCCTTATATTTCCAATGGGCCGCAATACCGTATTCCGCCACTTGGTGCATTTCCATCGTGCGGATTTGCACTTCAACGGGGCGACCGCCTAGGCCAATGACCGCCGTATGCAATGACTGGTAATGGTTTGGCTTGGGCAAGCCGATGTAGTCCTTGAAGCGGTTGGGGATCGGCCGGAAAGCATCATGGACCACCGCTAGGGATCGATAACATTCCTGGTTGCTATCGACGATGATACGCAGGGCTGCGATATCAAAGATCTCGTGGAACTCTTTGTTTTGGCGACGCATCTTATTGAAGATGCTAAAGAGGTGTTTGGGTCGCCCGCTGATGTCCACAACGGAAATATTCACCTCTTCCAGCCGCTCTTGGAGCAGGGTAATGGCCTCAGCAATGCCTGCCTCACGGGCCGCACGCTTAGCCGAGACGAGGGTTTGAATTTCGCGGTAGTCTTCAGGCTCCAAATACTTAAAGCAGAGGTCTTCCAGCTCCCATTTCATGCGGCCCAAGCCTAAGCGGTTGGCGAGGGGGGCAAAGATATCGCGGGTCTCCTGGGCCTTGAGACGCTGCTTAGCTTCGGGCATATGCTGAAGCGTTCGCATGTTGTGTAGGCGATCGGCCAGCTTGACCATGATCACGCGAATGTCCTGGGCCATGGCCAGGAACATGCGCCGGAAGTTTTCTGCTTGCTCTTCAGTCTTGCTAGAGAAGTTGAATTTGGAGAGTTTGGTTACCCCATCAACGAGGTGTCGAACTTCTTCACCAAAGCGCTGTTCGATCTGCTCTGAGGAAATCTCGGTATCTTCCACCACGTCATGGAGGAACCCTGCTGCAATCACAGCATCACTACTGCCCAGCTCATGGAGAATGTCCGCAACGGCTATGGGGTGGGCGATGTAGGGCTCACCGGATTTGCGCATTTGCCCCTCATGGAGGCAGTAGGCAAACTGTAAGGCTTTGCAAACAATATCAGCCGAATCCTCAGTCCCTTCATCACTGAGGTTGGTTCGACAGAAAAGCTGGGCACCATGACCGGGGACTTGTTCATCCAGGCGAGCTGACAACCAGGCAGGCAGCTCGATGACTGGGGCAGAAGCAACAGCAACAGGAGCGGTGGCAACGTTCATAGCAGTCTCCGAAGACGGGGCAGAGCTGGAAGATGATTCATAGAATTCAAACAGGTGGTTGCTGTTCGAATGGCTTATGGGCCGTCTAATTGCTCCTAGGGTTGACGTTTACCGAGGGTAAACTATCAATTTCCTCACAAATTAAGCTCAGGTTAGGAGGAGATTTAGCCCCCTGGTACAGCCGAGAAGGATTAACCTCAACTGCGAGTACCAAGTTGGAAAAATCACCTTTGGAATCTGGCGATGAATGAACATCGCCCCTTATCAACCTGTGACTCATTTCCAAGGAGAGAGTCAAGCCTCAAGGAGACATAAGATTCTGGTGAATCGCGCCGAATAGATTAATTCTAGCGAGTGGAAACTGAGCGTAGGTAAAATACGCCAAACCTCTCAAGACAATTAATTCTTTCCCATTGCGCGCATGTTTCAGCCCACTGAAGTAGGTCTAATCATAGCGAAAAAAATGTTCACATTTAACATTTTCTTAATATTTTATCCTTCCCATGGCTAACCCCTCGACCAGTGGTGATCCCCGCTGTATTCCTTTTATGGAATTAAAAACTCAGGTCACAGTCATTCAATCGCTCATGGAGCATGAGCAGCTCCAGATTGCTAAGGAATGTTCTCAACTCAATGTTTTGTTTCAAAGTCAGGTGCAAATTTTAACTTGGGGCAATTGGCCTGCCCAGCAGCGATCGCTACTCCAGTCCATTCGAGTGGAAATGCATAAGCAGCTTCGTTTACTCACCACAGATCTCATGTTTTTGCAGGCGGCGAAGCAAGCTGAAACTCAGGCACAGAGGCGGCAGGAGGTTTGCGATCGCCTCACCAACTTGCAGGGCTACTGCGATGCAATCATCAAGTTAGCTGAAGACCCAGCTCCTGTAGAGCAGTAGCCGAGAAAACCGCTCCCAATGAGGCCATCTATCGGGTGAATACCTGCTGGAGGTAGAGGCTCCTAATATGGTGGAGTGTTCTTTGCCATCAGCAATTCTTATGATCGATGGACTGGAGTGAGGTCTGTCACCCGAGCTCTTCACTGATGCTTTTACCCTAGAGAAGGATTTTGAACAGGCTCTCAGCCTTCTTCTAGAGCAGAATTCCAGCGAAATACGGTTCCAGCAAAGAGATGAGGAGTATTTCCCACTTATAGGGACTGCCCTCAATTGCGACAGGACTGATGATTCTGGTCCATCATCTGCAACTATCTATTAGAGCGCTGCTAGGGAATGACATGCCCACAGCCTTGCGTTCGAGCTACTTTGTTCCTTTAATTGCTCACTGCCGTGTTCTGTCCTAAGGATCGCAAAACTATACTGACGGATACCTGCCTAACCGAAGGCCTCAGCAGTAAGCATTGCTCTGACTGCAAGGGCACTTGGCTCCCTGCAGCAGATTACAAAGTGTGGCAAAAGAAGCAGCCCCAAGCGGAGCTGGACCCAGCTAAGCTGTCTGATAACTTTGATGTGGAGTTTATCCAGTCTCCTTACGACACGAAGGCCTCTCTCTGTCCAGAATGTGGGGCTTATCTCTCCCGTGCCCGTGTGAACTGGCGACCCGCATTTTACGTGGAGCGTTGCCCGGCCTGTGAAGGCATTTGGTGTGACCATGGCGAGTGGAACGTGCTGGAGAAGCTGGGGTTTCACATTGCCATCAATAAGCTGTTTTCCCAGGATTGGCAGGCCAGGGTACGCAAGCAGGAAATGATTGATAAGGAACGGGCAGCCATCATCGAAAAGCTAGGTCCGGAGCTGGCTGAAAAAATATTTGTCTTAACCGATGATCTAGAGAATCATCCTAAAGGTGACTTTGGTGTGGCTTATCTCGTGCGTCGGTTTGAGAATGTGCGCAGCAATTTCAGCGCTCGCGACCCCTATTAAGGGATCTCCCTAGAGGAAACCCAAAAGGGCGACCGTCATGTTTATGGCGATCGCCCTTTTCTCTCGTTTGTAGCAAAGCTCACTAGCCCCAAACGCCCTCAAATCGTTCACTGTGAGCTGTATTCATTCCATGCATAGCTGCCATTGATGGAGTCAGTGGTTCTTCTCCACCAGCCTGCCTAGAGTAAGGACATCGCAGGCTCTAGGAGAGCAACCGCATGAACATTAATAATGTGCAGTATGGTCTACCCCGGCAACAGCTTGAACGTTCCTGGCAGAAAAGCCACCGCCCCAGCTGGAACCAGCTTCTACGCAATTGGGGAGCGAAGGCAGTGGCAGCACTGACCCAGGGCAAGGAGCCCCAGATCTCTAGCGTGATGACGGATGAGGGGATGCAGTGGCGGGTATATGACCCTGTGAGCTATCAGACTCACAATTTCACGACGGAAACTGAAGTACGGGCCTGGCTGGAACAGCGTTATTACCTCGACTGACGATTTTCCAGGACGCTGCTCGACAGAACTCACCACTTAGAACGACTGGGCAGCTTCTTTCAGCTTCGCTTGCATAGCAGCATCAGGAGGAGTCTCTTGTTTGCTGTAGGTGACAGCTAAATTTGTCAGGTGATCAACCTGGCTATGACCTGAAGGGAGCTGTGCCACATAGGCCAGAGCTTCAGTCCAAGCCCCCGCCGCCGCAAATTCTGTTAGCCAACGATTCCACAATTCAGTCCGGGCTTCACCATTGGGCAAGCTATCAACCTGGGCCATTAAGGCGAGGGCTTCGCTGACAGCCTCCGGATGCTCCGGGCTTAAGGTCCAATTTTCCAGCGAGGTCAGTTTGATGGTGTCAATATCTACCTGCTCAGCTGGCAACAGGGCTAGGATTTGGGGCAATAGCGTAATGCTGCCCCCTGCATAGGAGAAGGAAGAAATGATGCCGTAGCTAACCATATCGGTAGAGCTTTCAAACCCTAAATCGGTGACATCCATGGCGGTTAGAGCCTTCTCCAGACTTCGAAGGGCCCGATCAGGCTTTTTCTGTTGGCTCTGCAACCCAGCTAACTGCACAAAGATGCTCATCTGGTCCCCCGCTGTGAATTGCGCCGCCAGGGACTCAGCTTTATCTAAGTCTTTAGCCTCCATTGCTTCATAGAAGTCGCTATATAAGCGATCGGCGGCCTCCCAACTCTCAGCCTCGCTGGAGGCAGCAGCATTATCTTCGCTCTCCCACATCATGGTGAACTGTTTTGCCCAGGGTGCCAGGCTGGGCGCGATCGCCAGGGCTTCTTCCATCAGAGCTTGAGCCTTGTCCCCCAGCTGTAGTTCCTGCTGAGCCATGGCCGCGAGCATTAAAACTTGGGCTTGATGGTTCTGATTTTCCAGACGCCGAGCAAGCTCAATGGCCTCATCAACAGCTGGCTGAGCCGATTCTCCATTTTCTGACTCAAAATCTCTCATAGCAACCAAAACCCTGGCAGCCGCTTGGAGGCCAGGGCCGTTGGGGTCGCTCGCGGGGAAAGCATCCACAAAAGCGATGGCTCGGTTGCCGCTATCTCGCTCCATGCTTGAGCCCACAACCATCAAGGCTCGGATTGCATTGTCATCCAGCTCCATGCCCCATTCCGTAATTGATGCGCTGTAGTCCTCGGGCAGGGGAATTTCATAGGTTAAGTCCCTTGCAGCCTCAAACTGCTCTGCCTGGAGCAACAGCTGAGCCAGCTCAACGGAGGCTGGGAATTGCAATGAGGGAGCAGGAATCTGACTGAGCATTTGACGCAGCTCATCAATCGTTTCGCCGTTCAGTGCTTCTGGTCCTTCAGCTTCGATGGCAGCACTGAGTTCCTCAATCCGACTGCTTAATTGCATCATCGAGCCGTCACCTTCGATGGCATCAAACTCTCTTTGCTCTTCTAGCAAGGCGATCGCTTCTACTTCCGGCATCCCATTGGCGATCATCTGCTCCAGGAATGCCGCATCAAGCTGTTGCTGTAGCCACTCCACCTTGGTACTGTCGCCCTGCTCCTTGTACCAGAAGATCAGTGGGCCTAAATTCCCCTGGAAGCTGGGCTGTCCATCTGGACTGGCTTGCTGAAGCAGCATCCATGCCTCACCAATCATGGCAGCTTCCCGAGCTGACGCGACTTCGTCATCGCCACCAAAACAGCCATAGGCATTGGCAATATCAAGGGTCAGATCGAACCGTCGAGGTAGCTCCTGGACCTGGCGAACCTCCCGCTCAGCCACGGCTAGCAAACCATAGGCTGACGGCAATTCGAAATGCTTATAGGTCCAAAAGAGCTCCAAGATCGCCTCAGTTTTCTCAGCTGGGTCTGGAATTTGGTCTGCCGCTCGCAATGCAGCTAAGACAAGCTCTCGGCTCACCTCATCCATCTGACGATGGCAGGGTTGGGTGGGGACTGGCAGTTCCTGGGGAGGCGCAAAGGCATCTACCAGGCTCTGGTCAACCTCTGGCAAGGCTTGGGCCATGAGCACAGGTGTGGAGCAAGCCTGAGCCTCCGGGGCGATCGCCAAGGGAAATGCAATCGTCAATCCAAGGAGGCACAGTAGCTTTTTCATAGTTCTAGATAACAAACGTCTTTTAATCACTCAAATTACGAATTCCAGCCCAAGAAGCCCAATTAAGGGCCCGTCAGGCAATCGCCCGCAGCCCAGACTTTTATTGCTACAACGCGGAAGGCTCAGATTCCTGCTCCCCAGCTGTGGCTTCGGCAGCAGCCTCAGGAACGCTAGCAGCAGCTTCAGCCGCCATCTCAGCTGCCGTGGCTTCCGTTGACTCCTCCTCCTCTTCGTCAGCTTCCGGGCTGGGGATTTCCAAGTCTTGAAGCTGAGCCTGTAGTTGCGATTGCATCTCCTCTTCGGGCTTCTCACTCTGTCGAACATATAGTTCAGCCAGAGCGATGAGTCCATGGGCCTGGTCCTTGAGACCAAACTCAGGAAGGAATGTGATCGCCTCTGTCCAGTGACCATGGTTCGCCAAGCTCGTCGCAAGGGAGCGCAGCATTTGCTTACGCAGGGAAGAATCCTCCTCTTCTATAGACAGGACTGCATCCCGCCGGGCCATGATCTCTGCGATGCCAAGGTCCTCGTATCCCTGGCTATAGCTATATACCTCCAGAGCATTGCGCAGGAGTTCCTCCCGCTGCTCCTGCTCCAGATCTTCTAGGGTTGCCAGGGCCTCTTGTAGCACGGTGATGTGGCCGTTGCTAGAGGTAAAGGCAGACAGCAAGTGCTGATGTAGATACTCATCATCACCAAAGTCTTCTAGCAATTCCTCTGAGGTGCGTAGCTCCAATAGTTCTACTAGCAACTGTTTGGCTTTGTCAGGCTGCTCTTCCTTGCTGTAGGCGGCAGCCAGGGTGCCTTTCATGGAAATCAGGGTGTGAAGGTCTTCGGTTTCGGCCAGGGCAGCTTCGGCAGCTTCTAGATCTTTCTCCTGGAGAGCTTCGTAAAATTCGCGAATGCTGCCATATTGCTCACTGGCGGCAATCATCTCTTCGTCCAGAATCCAGGGATCTTTTTCCAGCTCTGTCAAAATTTCTTCGTTGACCGAATCCAGGGCTGGGGCAATGGCGATCGCCTGTGCCATGGATTGCTCTGCAGCCACATCATCACTGCGCCAGCGCTGGGCCAGGCTAATCAAAAACCAAAGGCTGGCATTGATGGGTTGTTCGGGCAGGTCTTGGGCCAGGGCGATCGCCTCTTCCAAGTAGGCATCTCCCAGGGCGGCTTCGCCAGAATTCACCTCTTGGAACACTGACATCCCACTCAGCAACATCGCCCGCTGGAGGAGACGAGTCGAGTCATCTTCCGGCAAATGCTCAATAAACGCGAGGGCCTCATCCACATAGCCATCCGCCGCAACTTCCGTTGCCAAGATGGCCGGAAGCAAGCTGGCAGATTCAATGCCGAGGTCAATCTCTAGGGTCGTGGGGTCAACCTCTTCCCCCTCTTCCATTGCATCGGTCGGCTCGTAGTAATATTCATACTCAGCCGGTTCAGGGACGGGAGCCTGGGTCAAGGTTTCTAAGGCTGCATCATATTGACCCTGAAGAATCAGCTGACGCGCCACCATTTGACCATAGGTGTACTTTGCCCAGGGCACGTCCAGCTTATCGACATTTTTTTGCAGGCTCTTGAGGGTGTCTTGATCGATCGCTTCACCTTCTTCGGGTAAGGCCTCGGCTAGGGCAACCATGCGCTCGTGGGCCTTGGCTTCAGCATAGATGGCTAGGCTTTCGGGAGGAAGGTTCTCTCGACGATGGCGATCGGCTTTGGCCTGCTCCCCTGCCTGCTCTAAAGCATAGGCGTAGGATTCTTCCAGCTGTTGCTGAAACATCTCTAGCCCATAGGACTTATCAATGTGGGAAACAATTTGGCGAGCTTTAGCCAGGTCATCTTGCTTGCTGTACCAATGGGCCACTGAGTAAATATCTGAGCCTTGCTCTGGGCTAATCTCGCCATCGTCACTGAAGTTCAGCTGAATAATTTGCTCTGCAGCAGCTTCCATGGCTGCTTGTTCCTGAGGGAAGGGTATTTTCTCATCGGTGCGAAAGCTGGAGTAGCGTTGGGCTAAGGCAACCGCAAAGTTTAGGCGAGAACCAGGTTCCTCTAGGGCTTGGCTACGCTCAAAGAGGTAATCCAATAGGGGAAGTGTTTGGGGCAATTCCAGGGCTTGATAAATCCCTGTGATCTCCATCAACATGGTGAACTGCGTTTCGGAGTCCTCCACCTGCTCCACCCTGGCCAGAGCAGTTAACAATATTGCCCGGCTAAAAATATCCAGCTTGTCAGGACAGGATGCAGCTCGCAGCTCAGCGAGAGAAGAGGGGCCAAATCGCTCAACCAGGGATGCGCCTTCCCCAAGCTCAGTGGTGGTGGCATCTAGGACACAGGTCTTGGCTTCGGAGTCACTGGCTGATGCTTCGGCAGTTTCGTGACTGGGTTCTACAGACGCCAAGACCTGGGCTGCCATCACTTGAGAGGACAGGAGCAGGGGCAGGAATGTGGCAAAACCGAGGCGCTGAAACTTTTTATTCATCGGTGTTGAGGGAAGTGCGGCGTGGGAAATAGCGGACTGGCATATCAAGTGCTTGGCATCGGCCAAAAGCCCCAACTATTGAGATCAACAACCGAACAAACCCGGATTCCAAATTCTTTTGGTTTAGTTATTGCCTGATCGCCCCTTCTCCCATCAACGTCTCGATGAACTCCATTGCCAATGCCTGTCGAGACCTGCTGGGCTTAACTTCCAAGCCTGCATAGGCATCTATTAACTTTGTTAAAGCTTCGACTTGTTCAACACCGGAGAAGGTCTGGGAGTAGGAGATCGCCGTCTCCAAATCCCCCATCGATGCCGTTTTCGCCGTGAGCTTTATCAATAAGCGTTTTCGACGGTCCGAGGCAGGGAGAGCCTGGGCCTCATCAAATAAAGCCTCTAGTATTTCAAGCTCAATACTTTCTCGATACAGCGACACATCGTATCGACTTAGATATGGAGCAAAATCTAGTTCAGCATTGTCAGACATGGGAGCGTGTTGAATTGCCTCTTGGGCAACATCAATGGCTCCGAGGCGATCTATGTAAGCATCACGCACAATGGATTTGATGGGATTGGCATCTCCCATGCGTCGTCTTGCAGCTACGCTGTCTTCGTAGGCATTGGCATGGATCAACAACGTGACGGCCTCAGTTCTTCTCTCCGTTCGGCTTAGTTCCGCAGCGAGTTTTGCCGTCATTTCAGCGAGATCTTCGACAGGTAGATCGCTTTGGATCAAAGATTCAGCTTTCTCTAGCTCACCTGCTTCTAGCGCTTCTTCAAATGCCGCAACCCTCTGTTCGAAGTCAAGTATTGCGATCGCATCCGGCTTGTATAAGTTAGGCAACCAAACCTCTGTATAGAAATTGAGAATAGGTTCTAGTTTTATAGCTGCTTCGGCAAACCTTAAGGCTGTCTCGCGATCTCCTGAAATGTCATAGGTCTCCGCCAGTTCCCAGAGAACCCAGGCCTTGCCTCGTTGGTCTGGTAAGGCTTCAGCCATCGCTTCTGCTTGAGCTTGAAAGTCTTGGCCCTGCTGAAGATCAGGTCTATCCAGCGAAAGGAAATGCTTCGCGACAGCAGCCTTAAACCGGGCTTGCTGAAATTGAATGCCCGGATAATCATCTGGTAAAGCACTCATCAAAGAGGTGGCTGTTGCCAGCTCATCCTGTTGCACATAGTGCATTGCCGTAGAAGTCGCTGTCATGATGAATGAGAATTCCGCATCTGGATCAAAAACTTCGGATTTAGACTCAACTAGAACATCAGCAGCTAGACCAAAATCTTCTTCCTTTATTGCTCTCTCAACAATTAGAGATGGCAACACCAAGGCCAACGAAAAACCTGAAGCCTCTACTTCCAGAAGGTCTCGCTCTTGTTGCAGTAGCTGGAATGCAAAGGACGTATCTAAACTTCCTTCAAATTGATTTAGCTTCGTAACCAGAGCTTCCCGCTCTGCTTGTTTTTGTTTACGTAGCAACTGCCTGTTGCGTTCAGCTTCCTGCTGTTCTCTTAACCATGCAGGAGCAACATATGCATCACCTAGAACTCCGGCCAAGCGCTCCTCCCGTAATTTGTCGAAGCTACCGGGAGTGCTGCCCTCATAGACATGCTCCATCACATAGCGTGATTTAAAGGCATTTCCCCGATAGGCATACCACTTGGCTAATCTACTGGGACCAGTAGGCTTGAGGCGCTTTGCATCTGGAACAGCCTGAATTAAGTCAAAGGCTTTATCCATCACAGCTAATGTTTGAGGATTAGCCTCCGTCTTATATTTGTCATGAAACGTGAATGTATCGTAGAGATGGCCAACTTGTAACAATAGGGTAAGACGTTGCACTGGACCCTCAATGGAATCATTGAGCTCTACCACTTCCTCCAACATCGCCAGTTCAAGATCTAGCTCAAAGTCGTGGTATTTCTGGGCCAGAATGAGCAAGGCTTCAGACCGCTCTAGAGGCTCGTCAATTTGCTCCACTCTCAGCAGTGCTAGCTCCAGCAACTTCCGGTTTAGTGGCTCCAGATTCAAGCTACAAGGTCGGACGGGATAAACTATACTCCTTGCCTTAACCCATTCAGAGTAGCTACAGGGATGGCGGCGGAGAGCCTGTTTCTCAGGTGGCGAGAATTCTTCTATGAGGCTTGGCGAGGAGAACGGAGCTGCGATCGCAATGGAGGCATTCGCTAAGGGGGCTAGTAGCGTTAGCAATGCCAAGAACCCAGACAGCTTTTTCATGCAGATCAGCCCAAAATCAATAGCAGATAGAACATTCCAGGTATCTGTCTGTTCTAGGCCTACAACATCTGACAGACACATTCCCTAGAAGACCTCCCCAAGAAGTATGTAGCGGGGGCTGTTCAGAAAAACAGCGACAACTCTCAGGAATCACTCAGCATCCTTTCCCATTCAACTCAGAGGCGCGGGCCAAGATAGCAAGGAAATCAAACCTCAGCTCTGAGCAACTTGAATCCATGACGGTTTGCCCTCTCTCCAGCGCCACTCCCAAGCCTCGCCTGTCTGTTCGGAACTGGCAAACCTTGAGCACGCTGGCGATTCCCCTCGCGATCGCCCTCTCTCTTTTCATTCTTCAGCAACAGTGGGAAATCAATCTGTTCACGGCGGAAGGTTTACAAACGGCAGTCACAAAAGTTGGTCCATGGGGGCCGTTGTTATACGTACTACTGCTGGTGATTTCAGTGGTGGTCAGCCAGATACCGGGGGCAGGGTTAGCGATCGCGGCAGGAGCCGTCTGGGGACCGCTAACCGCTGGCATCTATACCATTATCGGAGGCTTCCTAGGTGCACTGATTGCTTACAGCCTCGGCAAAGCCATTGGCCCTGGCTTGCTTAAAGCACTCACGGGCAAAAGCATTACCTTCTCCAAAGATCGCGGCGAGCGCTATTTGGGCTGGCTCATTTTTCTAATGCGATTAGTCCCAGTCTTTTCCTTCGACATCATCAGCTACGGTGCTGGCGTCACCAAACTGTCGCTTCCTATCTATGCCAGTGCCACCCTGCTGGGCATGATTCCCTCAACCTTCTTACTGACCTATCTGGGGGGAGCCTTTCACCTGGGAACTGGAGCATTTGTCGTGATTACAGGCCTCTTTTTAGCAGGACTTGTGCTGCTGCCCCGAGGCATACGCCGCCACAACTGGTTCGATCTAAAAAACGTAGTCCACATCAATTAGGTCTGGCTGCATTCATCAGCTCTAAAAGGTTGTTTGAGAAAGGCCTCTAGCGGTAGCAGGATGACCTATGACGCTGCCAAAATGAACGTGATTTCGACGTTTCATTGTGGGTCGAGGTTTAAGATTTGCCGCTTCGCTGAATTTTCAAACAACCTCTGAGAGAAACGGAACGAGCTTCCCTGGAACACCACCAACCAAATGCTTCAAATGGTGAAATAGATTTCGAAAACGACTATAACGGTCCAAGCCCATCGTTTGAACGACTGACAGGGCAAGACTCAAGCGAATACATTGGTTCGAGAACTTCAATGCAGGACAATAACCCAACGCTATTTTTCGGAATCGCTTGGCTGCCACAAAGTCTCCACCTTTATTTTGTAAGACCTTCCAAGCCACTCTCAAGTAGGCGTTACCATAGCAGCGGCCTTTCAATAGCTGCTTATGAGCAGGAGCATTGGCAAAGACCTTCTCAATAATGGCCTTATAGTTGCTCTCTACATGCTGCCATTTTTTAGAGATATTGCCGGGATGGGAGCGATAGTGAACCAATATTTCTGGGATCACTTGAAAGGAATATTTCCCGGCAATCCTGAGCCACATTTCCCAGGTTTGGGCATAGGCAAACCGAATATCAAATAAACCCACTTCTTCAAAACAAGTGCGCCGAATCATGGGGGTGCTTCCACAAACCAAAAGATCCCCTTCTATCAGAGAGTCCCAGACCTCTCCAACCTCAGAATGGCAGTAAGACTTACCATCTAATTCGCCTTCTGCATCTATCGTCGCAACCCAGGTATAGACCAGCCCAACGTCTTGTTTTTCGTCGAGGAGCTTGACCTGCTGTTCTAACTTGGTGGATGCCCACAAGTCGTCAGCATCAAGAAAGGCAATATACTCTCCAGTGGCATGGGAGATCCCTGTATTGCGAGCCGCTGCACTGCCACTATTTGCCTGTGTAAAAAAGTCAATGCGAGGGTCTTCTAGCTGAGCCGCCCACCGCTTAATCCCATCACGACTACCATCATCAACAATAATAATCTCAAAGTCTTGAAAAGACTGCGCCAAAATGCTTTCCAACGCTAAGGGCAAATAGCGCATGGCATTGTAGGCAGGAACGATTACAGAAACTCTAGGCATTTATTTATGATTTAAATGATCCTAAGAACCCTATTGCGTGCCAATCCAAACAGAACAGATTTTTATGGAGACAAGTGTATCTAAAATATTGAAGTAAAATATATTACTCCGCAATTAGAATTCAATTTCTCCGCAATACATAGATTTGAATCCATGCATTGAAAGCATCTCAGACCGTTAAGATATGGCGCAGTCCAAATGAGAACTTACGTTGAAGTCTAGACTCAGATCTTGATTATAGTGTTTCTTTGGAGAGATTCCATCATCCAAATCACACATTTTTGGAAAGCAGGTTTTGTCAGCCAACACCCTTAAATAAGGGCAATTTACCTGAATTCAAAAATCAGCAATTAAGCGTATATTAATCATTTGAAATCACCTTTCTCTAAGAGAAAAATAGTGCCTGGGCATCGGCTATTAATAAACTTTAACTAGAAATAAGGATTTTTAAGGATGTAATCCTCTCCCATGCAATGTTTGCCGATGTTTTGGCTGCAAAGTGCTTGTAGAGGGGCTGTGGAAAGGCTTGTAATGTGTCTTTGAGTGATTCCCAACAAAGTCTAATAGAACACACTGAATTTGGAAGTTCTAAGACTAGAATATTCAAGACTATTTAGGGAACATTGGTTACCTGAATCGGTCTAAGTGGTGACGAATCTGTTCTGAAGCAATGTATACGAATCTGTTCTCTAGAGCATGAGAGTTTAACTCTCAGATGGAGCATCCTGAAGCTGCCAAAGCACAAAATTCGGTGTCTGAGACCCTGGCTCTGTCGTTGAAATGAGGGGATATCTGCAAAAGCGGGATGCTCCCTGTCAAGAGCCTAAGTAAGACAATTTACAGGTGATAAAAATAAACAAGTTTAGTTGTGAAGTGGTCGTACAGCGCTGATATCTCTACGCGGCAACACAAAGTAGATGGAGACTCAGGTACTGGCCTGAAAAGGGAGGGGAGCAGATAGAAGCCCTTTCCTACCAAAAGAGTGCTGTATTTGAATAAGAGCCGCTAGAACCCCCTCTGACTGGGACTCTAGCGGCTCTTCCCCACCAGTTAGACCCTGGCCGGTTTTAGAACAGCGTGTAGATGAGGGGAGCGATCGCAGAGCCCTGGGTCAACACCACCAAAGCACCCAGCAGTACCAGCGTAATAATCAGCGGAGCCAGCCAATACTTCTTGCGAACCCTGAGAAAGCCCCAGAGGTCTTGGATAAAATCAATTGCGAATTCAAGAAACATTAGTAAGGTCGCTCCATGGTGTCCGGGGCTTTGCTCTCGCAGGGAGACCGATAGCTGGCTTGGTTTTTGGCTGGGCGGCGCTGCATGGGGTCATGGCGAAACAGCTTCATCAGCAAGCCTGTAGGCCAAAGTAAGAAATAAAACACCAGGCCTAAGATAATGCGGGTATTAATCCAGCCCATCACTGCCCCAAAGCGCATCCAGAGGCGATAGATCGGCTGAAGTGCCCTCGGTGTCAGCAGAGCTAGACTGCCCAACACCAAGGCCACAACCCAGGGCCAGGGCGGCAAACTATGACCTTTCAGTAAGGGTAAACCGAGGCCAAAGATCAGGGCAATGAGCCCCCCGATGAGGAAGCCAAATTGTCTCAGCTCTTGTTTGGTTTGGACCGGACTCAACTCCATATCAGAATCGGTGTTGTAGATGCAGAAAACGTCAATGCCGTCCATGTAAACATAGGACGTGTTAATCCAGGGCGAAAGTTGCAGCCCAAGATTTTGCCTTGAGCTGGGGGGGCTGCTTGGCTTTGCACAGTAGATAGTTTTCTAACACGAGGTAGTCCATCTCCGTAGCCATAAAGCAGCGATAGGCATCGGCAGGGGTGCAGACGATGGGCTCGCCCCGCACGTTAAAGGAGGAATTGACCAGAACTGCACAGCCCGTCTTCTGCTCGAATTGGCTTAGGAGTTGATGGTAGCGGGGATTGGTCTCTCGGTGAACGGTTTGGATTCGCGCGGAGTAATCGACATGGGTGACGGCGGGGATGGTTGAGCGGGGTGTTTTGAGTTGGTCGAGCCCCTGTGCCAGGGCTGCTTGGGCGGGGATGGGCTGGCGAATGCTGTCTTGGACAGTAGCAACCTGGAGCATATAGGGACTGCTGCGGTCCATTTGAAAATAGTCGCTGACGCGCTCTGCGAGTACGGAGGGTGCAAAAGGGCGAAAGGACTCCCGTTGCTTGATCTTGAGGTTCATCACGGACTGCATCTTGGGGCTGCGGGAGTCCCCAAGGATGGAGCGTCCGCCTAAGGCTCTGGGGCCAAATTCCATGGGGCCTTGGAACCAGCCGACGACGTTTTCGCTGGCGAGGATCTCAGCGACTTGGGGCATGAGCTGGGCATCTGCGAAGTGCTCGTAGGTGGCTCCGATGCTGTCCAGGTATTGCTGAATCTCGCCATTGGAAAAGTGGGGGCCGAGGTAGCTGCCGCCCATGGCATCGGGAGAGGCAGCTTTGCGGGGCTGGTCTTTGTATTGATACCAAGCGGAAAGGGCTGCACCGACGGAGCCTCCGGCATCGCCCGCAGCGGGCTGGATCCAAATGTCTTTGAAGGGGCCTTCTCTTAGCAAGCGGCCATTGGAGACGCAGTTGAGGGCAACGCCCCCTGCGAGGCAGAGATAGTCTTCTCCTGTTTCGCGGTGGACGGTGCGGGCGAGGCGCAGGACAACTTCTTCAATCACTTTTTGAATGGAGGCGGCGAGGTCCATTTCTCGTTGGGTGATTGCGCTTTCGGGCGATCGCGGCTCCCCTTCAAATAACTTGTGAAATTTGCGACTGGTCATGGTCAGGCCAACGGAGTAGTTGAAGTAGTCCATGTTGAGTCGGAAGCTACCGTCCTCCTTGAGGTCTAGTAGATTCTCCATAATCTTGTCGGCATAGATCGGTTGGCCATAGGGCGCGAGGCCCATGAGCTTGTACTCGCCCGAGTTCACGCGAAAGCCCGTGTAGTAAGTGAAGGCCGAATAGAGCATCCCCAGGGAATGGGGAAAGTTGATTTCCCATTGGGGGATGAGCTGGTTGTCTTGGCCGAGCCATACCGACGTGGTGGCCCATTCGCCCACGGCATCGATGCAAAGTACGGCTGCTTGCTGGAAAGGGCTGGGGAAGAAGGCCGAGGCCGCATGGGACTGGTGGTGCTCGGCAAAGAGTAAGAATTGGCGATCGCGGCGGTCATATTCCCCTAGCTGGGCCAGTTCTCTGCGAATTACGGCCTTGAGGTAGAGCTTTTCCTTTAGCCACACTGGCATGGCCATGAGGAAGGAACGAAAGCCTTTGGGAGCGTAGGCGAGATAGGTTTCTAGGAGGCGTTCAAAGGTGATTAGCGGCTTTTCGTAGAAGACCACATGGTCCAGATCGCTGAGCTGGAGGTTGGCGGACTGGAGGCAATAGGCGATCGCCTGTTCGGGAAAGGCTGCGTCATGCTTTTTGCGAGTAAACCGCTCTTCTTGGGCGGCTGCAACAATATTGCCATCCACAACGAGGGCGGCGGCGCTGTCGTGGTAGAACGCTGAAATTCCCAGGATGTTCATAGACAGTTGTAACGGCAGCTATGCCGCAGGTAGCAGGCGAAGCAGCCCATCATGGGAAACGTCATGGGAAAGCTGTGGCCTAAAGCAATGAGACTCATTTCTCTACAACTTTATCGCTTTCCGGTGGGGCTAGGGCTGTTGAGGGTTAGAGAGTTTTGGTGGCCAATGGGTTTCAGGAATTGCATTGGCAATGTCTTCGGCCATCATGGCGTTTCCTGCTGGGGTGGGGTGGAGGGTATCGAGGAAGAGGGGGAATTGGTTGAGGTCTTGTAGTCCTAGGCGGTGATTAATTACAGGGACGTTCGTTTCTTCTGCAACGCTGCGGAGGGTGGCGAGGTATTTGCGAGATTGCTCAATGAAGAAGGCTTTGGTGTAGCGGATGTGGAATTCGTTGAGCCCTTCTTCGGGCATGTGATCTCCATCGAAGGGAGGCTCGATAAAGATGACCTTGATGCCTTTGCCCTGGCAGCGATTGACCATGGCTTGGAGGTTTTGGCGGTATTGCTTGAGGGCTGCTGGGTTTTCAATGTCTACGAGGGATTGCTCCTGGGCTGAAAATCCCAGTATGATGCCGTTCACCAGGCGGGAATGGCGCATGAGAAAGGTGAGTACTGCTGGGGGCTTTTGGTAGATGAGAATATCGGGATGCCAGTTTTGGATGCTGGAGTACCAGATGTCATTCCAGGCGATGCTAATCAAGATTAAGTCGGGCTGGAGGTTGTCCTCGTCCAGGAGTTGATCGAGGTAGGCCAATACTTGGCTAGAGGTGTAGGACGGGACGCCGCCGTTGATGACGTAGGTGTTGGGTTGGCGAGTTTGCAGGGCTTGGTTGAGGTAAGCCGGATAGGTTTCGTTGTCTCTGACGCCCCAGCCGAAGGTGGTGGACTCGCCCAGGGTGAGGATGGTTAGTTTGTCTTCGAGATTTTGGGGGAGGGGCTCGCCGCGAAAGCCTGAGGCGTTGATGTTGTAGAGATCTTGGCTGCTGTTGGGCTTGAGGGCAAAGCCGCGATCGCGATCGGTTTCTACAAATCCTTGGCGATTGCGGGTGCGGAGCGTGGGGTCATCGAAGATGGCTTTGCTGTCGTTGCCGGAGGTGATGAGCCGGGTGATGCCTTCTAGGGCCATGAGGATGCCGCAGAGGATCAGCAGATTAATGCCGAGGGTGTAGGAGACTTTCCTGAAGTTCATGGGGTGGAGATGTTTCCCAGTTAGCTCATTGAAACGAAAGGAGCTAAGACTGATTAGGGCTATGAAATTTTAGCCCATTGCAATGATTGCATTTTTCAAGGTGGCACTGGGTTGCATGGCCTGGCTCGCTTGCTCCGCACTGGGACGGTAATAGCCACTGAGCTCCACAACATTGCCTTGGGCGGTATTCAACTCCTCCACAATCTTCGCTTCGTTTTCGCTGAGCTGCTGCGCGATCGCCCCAAACTTCTCTTTCAACTCAGCATCTTTATCCTGCGCTGCCAGAGCCTGCGCCCAATACATCGCCAGATAAAAGTGACTGCCGCGATTGTCCAGCTCATTCACCTTGCGGGAGGGCGATTTGCCATGGTTGAGGAGGGTGCTGTTGGCTTGGTTGAGGGCTTCGGCGAGGACTAGGGCTTTGTCGTTGCCGGTCTTTTGGCCGACGTCTTCTAGGGTGACGGCGAGGGCGAGGAATTCGCCGAGGGAATCCCAGCGCAGATGCCCTTCTTCGAGGAATTGCTGCACATGCTTGGGGGCAGAGCCGCCCGCGCCGGTTTCAAATAGGCCACCGCCTGCTAGCAGGGGCACGATGGAGAGCATCTTGGCGCTGGTGCCCAGCTCCAGGATGGGGAATAGGTCCGTGAGGTAGTCGCGCAGGACGTTGCCGGTGACGGAGATGACGTCTTTGCCTGCTTTGATTTGCTCGCAGGTGAAGCGCATGGCGGCGACTGGAGCCAGTACCTGAATGTTCAAGCCCGTGGTGTCGTGCTGGGGCAGATATTCGTTGACCTTGGCGATGATATTGGCGTCGTGGGCACGGTTCTCGTCAAGCCAGAAGACCGTGGCGCTGCCGGTGGCGCGGGCACGGTTGACGGCCAGCTTGACCCAGTCTTGGATGGGCAAGTCTTTGGTTTGGCACATGCGCCAGATGTCGCCGGGTTCGACGGCATGTTCCATCAGCACCTTGCCCGCTGCATCGACGACGCGGACGGTGCCAGCGGTGGCGATTTCGAAGGTCTTGTCGTGGGAGCCGTATTCCTCGGCCTTTTGGGCCATGAGGCCGACGTTAGCGACGCTGCCCATGGTGGTGACGTCGAAGGCCCCATGCTCTTGGCAGAACTTGATACATTCCTGGTACATCGTGGCGTAGCAGCGATCCGGGATTAGGGCCTTGGTGTCCTGGGGCTTGCCGTCGCTGTCCCACATTTTGCCGCCGTTGCGAATGGCAGCGGCCATGGAGGCATCAATGATGACGTCGCTGGGCACGTGGAGGTTGGTGATGCCTTTGTCCGAGTCCACCATGGCAAGGCTGGGCTGGGTGGCATAGGTGGCCTGGAGGTCGGCTTCAATAGCGGCTTTTTCCGCTGCGGTCAGAGTGAGGAGCTTGGTGTAGACGTCGCCAAGGCCGTTCTTTGGATTGATGCCTAGCTTTTTGAAGGCGTTGGCGTATCGGTCGAAGACGTCCTGGAAGTAGACGGTGACGCCATGGCCAAAGATGATCGGGTCGGAGACTTTCATCATCGTTGCTTTGACATGGAGCGAGAGCATGATGTCGTTTGCTTTAGCATCTGCGATTTCTTTGGCGTAGAAGGCGCGGAGGGCTTTGACGCTCATGACGCTGGCATCGATGACTTCGTCTTTGAGGACGGGGGTCTTTTCTTTTAAGACAGTTGTGGAGCCATCTGCTGCGACGAGTTCGATTTTGACGTCACCGGCTTGGTCGATGAAGACGGATTTCTCGCTGCCGTAGAAGTCGTCGCTGTCCATGTGGGCGACGTGGGTTTTGGAGTCGGCGGTCCAGGCTCCGACTTTGTGGGGATTTTTGCGGGCGTCTTCTTTGACGGCTGCTGCTACACGGCGATCGCTATTGCCCTCTCGCAAAACTGGATTCACTGCACTGCCCAGGACTTTCGAGTAGCGTTGTTTGATTGCTTTTTCTGCGTCGGTTTTCGGGTCGCCGGGGTAGTTGGGGATGTTGTAGCCCTGGGACTGGAGTTCGGCGATCGCGGCGGTCAACTGCGGAATCGAGGCGCTGATGTTGGGCAGTTTGATAATTGCTGCTTCAGGGGTTTTAGCCAAAGCACCCAGTTCAGCCAGGGCGTCGGGTTGCTTTTGCTCGTCGGTGAGGTGCTCGGGGAAGGTGGCGATGATGCGACCGGCGAGGGAGATGTCTTTGAGTTCGACTTCGATGTCTGCGGCGGAGGTGAAGGCGCGGATGATGGGGAGGAAGGAGTGGGTGGCCAGGGCGGGGGCTTCGTCGGTGAAGGTGTAGACGATTTTGGAGGGCTGGCGGGTCATGTTCTCTTTCCTGGGCCGGTCGCGCTATTTGTGCCAGGAACTATCCTACAGCGATGTTGTGGCGCGCTGCTGTTTGCTTTTTTTGCTGTTGCTTGGCTTTTTGGACTGTTGTGGTTTGAAGATGGCCTGTTGTGCTGGGGCAGCCATGAGGGCCAGCCCTCAAACTCCCGCCGGATGGGACGGGCGCGTCCCCTACGGGTCACCCCTCCGATGCGGGCTGGGTTGCTTCAGTGTTGGAGGTGAGTACTGTGGGAGAGGTCGGTATGTCGGGCGTTGTTGTGGGGTGGGTGAGGGATGATTGGGGGCTCGGAGTTAATGCACTGAGGCATGGCCGACCCCTTCCCCTATCCCCTACCCCTTCGCAAGGGGCAGGGGAACATGAGGCAAGCAAGGTTTAAACCTTTTCGTACGCCCCAACACTTCGACCGCGTAAGCGGCAGCCCCACAGACCAAACCAGCCCAGAGAAACGCCCATCATCCTCTCACCGCGCAACCGGAGGAATCATGAGCCGCCAGGTTCAGGGGGTTAACCCGTCTGGGGGATAATCCCCCAATCGGCGGGAGTTTGAGGGCAGGGCCCTCAAGGCTGCTGGATTTGCTTCCTCAGGCTGTTGGATTTGACTCAAGGCCGCTGGATTTGACTCATACTTCCTAAAGCCAAAGCGCGTTACCCACAATCCTTATCCCCATCCTGCTTAATCTTCTCCTCCAACTCCTGAATCTGCCCCATCCGCGCCTCCAGCTCCAACGTCCGCCGCCCCAACTCCTGACTCTGCAACGTCAAAGCCTGCCGCCACTGCTCCGCCCGCTCCGCTTCTTGCTGCAGAAAATCAGCCGTAACCCCCGTACTCAGGAAATTACGGACAATATCGAGAATCCAAGGCGAAGCATTCTGAAGCTCAAAAGTTTCGTTGTTATTGGATAGCTCAACCAAAGCGAGACCCGTGATGCTAGGGGCCTCGCTTTGGTCGAACACGAGAGATTCAGGTTCTTCGATCACTTGCCAACTGTGCTCAGAGCGCTGTTGGGCAATTAGCCGGAGATGCAGACGCTGGGTGCTGGCATCGTGGCTCACGTCGGCCAAGTACAACATTGGTTCAGGGGGATGTAAACCGAGTCATTAGTTTACGGGATGATTCGGTTTGGGACTGTCAGTTTCGGCGATCGCCCCCTAAACCCACATAATTACGGGCTAAGTCTTTGCAGAAAATATGTCCACGAGCACCCTAACAAACTAAGTACTCCTATCCACTAAAGCCGGTGGGCAAACATCGCCAGCGGTCTCCGAAACTCACGAGTCTCCATCAAAAATAGGGCGCTCCCTCAACCCAAAAAGTTGAGCGCGCCCTATTCTCCCCATTCCCGATGCTCTAAATTCCAGCTAAACGCTCCTGCAAGATCTCCCGCTGGGCTTCCGCTTCCGCCAACGCAGCCCTTGCGCCTTCAATCACGTGGGCCGGAGCCTTGTTCACAAAGCCGGGATTACCCAAGCGACCGCTGAGGCCGTTGATCTCTTTCTCGATTTTCTCCAAGTTCTTGTTAATTTTTGCTTTGAGCTCGTCCAGGTCAATCAGGCCATCCAAGGGAATCGTGACTTGGACCGTGCCGGTGACGCCGACGGCGCTGTTCTCAGGCGATTCGGCTTTGGCATCGGCGATGGTGACGCTTTCGGCTTTGGCGAGGTTTTGGATGTAGACCTTGCCTTCGTTGAGGATATTGGCTTCGCGCTCGTTCTCGGTTTGCAGGAGTACGGGCACTTTCAGCCCTGGCTTAACCCCGGCTTCGGCCCGTAGGTTACGCACGGTGCGAATGGTTTCGATCACCAGTTGGAAGTCGGTCTCCAAGTCCAAGTCGATGCGGCTCTCATCTACCACCGGATAGCTCTGGGTGGCCAGATAGGCCGCCTCGGCTTCGGTTTGGGTGAGGCTGTGCCACAGCTCCTCGGTGATGTGGGGCATAAAGGGGTGGAGCAGCTTGTGGATGCCTTCCAGGACGGTAGCCAGGATCTGCTGGGCCTGGGTCTTCTCCGGGCAGTCGTCGGCGAACATGCGAACTTTGCTCAGCTCGATGTACCAGTCGCAGAAGTCGTTCCAGGTGAATTCGTACAGCGACTTGGCGGCTTCGCCCAGGCCGTATTTCTCGATGTTTTCGCTGTTTTCCTTCACGGTGCGGTGGAAGCGGGAGAGTATCCAGCGATCCACTAGCTCTAGTTCCTGAACGGGCTCACCCCATTGCTCTGGGGTTTTGCTATCCAGGTTCATCATCACGTAGCGGGAGGCGTTCCAGAGCTTGTTGGTGAAGTTGCGGCTGGATTCGACGGTTTGGGATTCGTCGGTTTTGCGATCGTACGCCAGGCGGATGTCCTGACCGGCTCCGGCCACTTCGCGAATCATGGCGTAGCGGGTGGCGTCGGTGCCGTATTTCTCAATCAGCACCAGGGGGTCAATGCCGTTGCCCTTGGACTTGGACATTTTCTTGCCGTTTTCATCCAGCACCAGGCCGTGGATAAAGACGTCCTTGAAGGGCATTTCGCCGGTGAAATGCTCCGCCATCATGGTCATGCGGGCGACCCAGAAGAAGATGATGTCGAAGCCGGTGACGAGGGTGGAGGTGGGGTAGTAGCGAGCCAGGTCGGCAGTCTCTTCGGGCCAGCCCATGGTGGAGAAGGGCCAGAGACCGGAGGAGAACCAGGTGTCGAGGACGTCGGGGTCGCGCTCAAGTTTTACGTCATCGCCAAACTTGGCCTTGGCTTTCTCCAGGGCATCGGCATCATCTTTGGCAACCACGAAAGGGGTGCTGTCAGTGATTTGGCCGCCGGTTTCGCTGATGGCGTACCAGGCGGGGATTTGGTGGCCCCACCAGAGCTGGCGGGAGATGCACCAGTCCCGCAGGTTGGCGAGCCAGTTGCGGTAGACCTTGCGCCAGCGTTCGGGGACGAGGTTGGGGTCGTTGTTCTCGTCGAGCTTTTTCAGAGCTTTCTCAGCCAGGGGCGTCATTTTCACAAACCACTGGGTGGAGAGCAGGGGCTCGACGGGGACCTTGCCGCGATCGCTAAAGGGCACGCTGTGCGTATAGTCCTCAATCTTGACCAGATTCCCCGCCGCTTCCAAAGCCTTGACCACAGCCTTGCGAGCTTCAAATCGATCCAGCCCCTCAAAATCCCCGGCATTGCCATTCATCGATCCGTCCTTGTTCATCACATTGATGAACTCCAGATCGTGGCGTTTGCCCATCTCAAAGTCATTGGGATCGTGGGCGGGGGTGATTTTCACGCAGCCCGTGCCGAACTCTAGGTCCACGTAGTCGTCAGCGACGATGGGGATTTCCCGGCCCACTAGGGGCAGGGTGATGGTTTTGCCAATCAGGGACTTGTAGCGATCGTCCCCAGGGTTCACTGCCACCGCCGTATCGCCCAGCATCGTCTCAGGCCGGGTCGTGGCCACTTCTAGGTGGCCGGAGCCATCAGTTAAGGGATAGCTGAAATGCCAGAGGTGGCCGTTAACCTCTTGGTTCTCCACTTCTACATCGGACACGGCGGACTGGGAGGCGGGGCACCAGTTGACGAGGTAGTTACCGCGATAGATCAGCCCCTCTTCATAGAGACGGCTAAAGGCTTCCAGCACCGCAGCGCTGAGACCCTCATCCATAGTGAAGCGCTCGCGGCTCCAGTCCACAGAGACGCCCAGGCGGCGCTGCTGATTGACGATCGCCCCCCCAGACTCCGCCTTCCACTCCCAAGCCCGCTCCAAAAACTTCTCGCGGCCCAATTCCTTGAGCGTGCTGCCTTCCGCCTTAATCTTCCGTTCCAGAATCGTCTGCACGGCAATGGAAGCGTGGTCCGTGCCCGGCAGCCACAGCGTGTTCTTGCCGTTCATGCGGTGGTAGCGGATCAGCGTATCGATTAGGGATGCCTCGAAGGCATGGCCCATGTGCAGGCTGCCGGTGACGTTTGGCGGCGGGATCACTACGCAATAAGACTCGCCCTCATCCGCCGGATCTGGCGTAAAGACCTTGTTCTCTTCCCACAGCTTCTGCCACTTGGCCTCGATATCGAAGGGGCTGTACTGGGAGGCTAGCTCAGATGGATTCGCCGAAGGGGTGGCGGCTTGCGGGGAAGTCATGGTGGAAAGGTGCAGGGAGCGGTGGCTTGGGCTGTGGTCTTGGGCGAGCTGTGTTGCAGCGGTCGTTACAGGTAGGGGGACGACTTGCAAAATGCCTAGATGATTGTGCCACAGATGCCACATGAACTGGGGCTCTTAGCCTTGTCCCTTGGTTTCTCTGTTTGGGGCTGAGCGAGGGCGGTAGAGGTGAGCTGGAACGATGAATTTATGACTAAGGGTGAGATTACCTCGATAAACTCAGCTAGACCTTATACACTGGGCTGGAAACTTGGCTCTGGCTACGCATCTATATGTTATTGACTATGACTGAGTTTTAATTTTGTTGGCTCAAGCCAGGATGCAAAGTCGATTCGGTTTCTGCCGGTTGGACTGTCAGTCGGCTTTAGGCTGGTTTTAGTACTGGTTGGCTTAACAAAGCCGAACTTAGAGGAATTGTAAGAAGGGTGCCCGGTCGAAATGGCTCAACGAAACGGACAAGCGAAGGCAACTGGCGATGCTGCTCAGGATAGGGGCAGCACAGCGGCCAATGCTCCAAATTCAGGGCTACCCAACGTTGAAAGCCGGGACTCGAACCAGGTGCCCTCGCTGATTGAGCATCTCAATCCCAGCGCCATGGACCAGATCCTGCTGTATCTGGCCTTTTCTGCCATGCGGACGGGTGGCCATCGTCACGGCGCCTTCCTAGATGCGGCGGCAACTGCGGCCAAATGTGCGATCTACACAACTTATTTGGAGCAGGGCGAGAACCTGCGCATGACGGGGCATTTGCATCACCTGGAGCCCAAGCGGGTGAAGGCGATCGTTGAGGAAGTTCGCAAGGAGCTGGCGGAAGGCAAAATACTGAAAATGCTGGGCTCCCAGGAGCCGCGCTACCTCAATCAGTTCCCCTATGTGTGGCTGGAGCGCTATCCCTTGCCAGAGCAGCAGCCTGGTTTTCCCCGTCCCCGCGTGGTTAATCCCAGCCTGACCCATGATGAGCGGGCCTATATTGAGCGTAAGCTGCCCCAGGAATTGCCCGATGCCCAGGCAATTACCTCATTTCAGTTAATGGAGCTACTGGAATTCCTCCACGATCGCTCCCAAGAAGACTTGCCCGAAAGCCGCCGCGTGGACCTGAGCGAAGCCCTGGCGGAGCACATTCGCCGTCGCCTGCTCTATTCCGGCACGGTCATGCGCATTGACTTGCCCTGGGGCACGCCTTACTACGCCCTCACCCGCACGACCTACTCCCCGGCGGATGATAAGGAGCGCAACTACATCACCATTGAAGATACGGCTCGCTTCTTCCGCATGATGCGTCAGTGGTCTCGCCATGAGCCCAAGGTGATGCGGGTGCTGGAGCAACTGGATATTTCTGATGAGAAGTTGCCAGGGGCTTTGGCGGAGTTGGACCAGTTGTTGCGGGACTGGGGCGATCGCCACCATGAAGAAGGCGCTCAGCAGGTTTCTGTGCAAATGGTCGTGGGTCCTGACGACCAAGCCGCTTCCCAGGGTTAACCGCGATTTATGATCATCAACTACCAGCTCCGCCGTCGCAGCGATGACGGCATCAGCATCACGAATATCACCGCTGAAGTTCGCCAAAAGCTGCGGGACAGCGGCATCCAAAATGGCCATGCTCTAGTCTTCTCGCGCCACACCACCACGGCTCTGGCGATTAATGAGGATGAGGAGCGTCTGTTTGAGGATATTAAGGTCTATCTCAGAGGCTTGGCTCCGGAGACGGAGATTCCTGTGGCGGGGGGCGGTAGCCATCGCTATATGCACAATGATTTGCATCTGCGGCCCAGTACGCCGGACGATGAGCCGCTGAATGCTCACTCTCATTTGATGGCGATGACGCTGAGCCAGAGTGAAATCATTCCCATTGTGGATGGGGAGTTGGCGCTGGGGACTTATCAGTCGATTTTGTTGTTTGATTTAGATGGTCCTAGGGACCGTACGGTGTTGTTACAACTGTCTGGGGAAGGTGAAACAAAATGAGTGAGGAGGGTGGAGAATTGAGCCCGGCAGAAGTTAAGCGGGCAGAGGCGCGGAAGTTGTTGGCGCGCAGTAAGGTGGCGCTGGAAAATGGTGCTTACCGGGCATCGGTGGAGCTGGCTGATCAGGCGGTGGCGTTAGTGCAGCCGTTGACGGCGCTCCATGGAGATATTCAGGTGTGGCGGGTGACGGCTTATCAGGCGGCTGGGGATGGGGGTAGGGCGATCGAAATTTGTACGGATTTGCGGCGGCATCCCGATCCGGAGACGAAGAAGCAGGCGGAGCGATTGCAGTACATTTTGGAAGCGCCGCGTTTGGATACGCCGGAGGAGTGGAAGGTTGAGATTCCCGATTTGGCTGAGCTAGAGGGGGATGTCCAGACGACGCAGTGGAGTCCGGGGGGGAAGTCTCAGACGAAGGAGCCGGAGCCGGAGCCTTGGATTCCGGAGCCGCCGGATCCGGAGAAGGTGAATTTGCAGGATGAGCCGTTTGTTTGGGTGGCGATCGGGGCGGTTATTTTGCTGCTGGGTAGTTTGGTGTGGCTAACGTAGGGACATGACATCGTCATGTCCGCAGCCACGACATTGCGAGACAGGGGGGCTTCATTCAGTAACGCTCTTGGAGGTGAATGCTATGTTCGTAGCATTTCACAGAGTGTCTCTACGATTCGGTTTTGACTGTCTTGGCTTAATGAGCCGAGCTGTCGGCGTACCAGTGACTGGCGCAGGGTGATGAGATGGTCCAGTTTTAAGGTTGATGCTTTGCGAAGACCCGTTTGAGTAAAGTCTGGATCTTGTGGCGTTAGCAAGATGTCTGTGGCTAAGGGAGAAGCTAGAAGGCGACTGGTGATCAGGGCAAAGATGATGTGTTGATAGTTGCCGATTGGTTCTGTTAAGGAGTATGCGGGACGGACCTTGCTAGAGGAAAGGTCGTCGAAGGGAAACTGAATGAGTACGATTTTGCCTTTCATGCTTAAGCAGCGTAGCTTGTCGGTTGCTCGTGGTTGACGGGCTCGCCATCTTCTAGGCTGTAAATATCTTCTTCAGGGTCTTCTAAGAAGGCGAAGCTCGGGTTTGTGGCGGCAGCGTTTTCCCAGAGTTCAGTGTTCAGCTCTGTCTCTGGACTGGTGTTGTTCGTGGAAGAAGGAAAAAGCAGTTGCTTGAGACGTTGGGAAGCGGCCTCGATAACTTCTAGAATCTCTTCCAGGGTAAGGCTGTGTAGGGCTTTGAGGACTTCGGCTTTGCTCATGGCTTCTTGGGGGAGGCTCGTAGCGGGTGATCCTATTCTATATCGAGAACTTTGTGCCTCATCAAACTTGGTTTGGACCGCAGCAAGACGCGGAAGCAGGCGGAGCGGTTGCAGTACATCCTTGAAGCGCCGCGTTTGGATACACCGGATGAGTGGAAGGTTGAGATTCCCGATTTGGCAGGGCTAGAGGGTGAGGTTCAGACGACGCAGTGGAGTCCGGGGGGGAAGTCTCAGACGAAGGAGCCGGAGCCTTGGATTCCAGAGCCGCCGGATCCAGATAAAGGTGAATTTGCAGGATGAGCCGTTTGTTTGGGTGGCGATCGGGCGGTGATTTTGGTTCTGGGTGGCTTGGCCTGGTTGATGTAAATGTGTTCGCGCCGACGTCAGTGCATCGTTAGCTTAGGTTCAAGACCTGCCGCGCTTCACTAATAGTTGAGATTCCCTGGGAACTGAGTTGCTCCTCAAGTGCTGCATCTGCTGTAAAGAATCCATTGGCATTCCTCAATTGAACCCTCTCGACCGGAAAAGGCTTACCAGATTGAGGCCCTATACCTGTCGCGTATTCCGCTATTGCGATGATGTCAGGGCCTAGACCATCACCATTCACATCCTCAAAGCTAACGGCATTCATTCTGAAAAAATTCCAAGCTGACTCCGGGTGCTGACCGCTTGGAACTAGGGTCCGATACTCGCCATTGGGTAATCTAAACCGCATCATCCATTCCCCCGTTGAACTGTTTTCTGTATCGGCACGAGATGCCACAAAAGCCACATTGCCACCTAATTCCGGCAAGTCAAGGGAAAAGCTATGGTCGCTGAAAATGCTCTCCGAAGCCCCTAATTCCTGTTCGATGATCGCTAGGGTCGCGGCACTCAGCTTTTGAATGTTGTAGGATGCTGCTTGGGAGCGAGATGCTTGGGCAACAGCAGTTCCTTCTGGGGAGGGCGTTTGAGCAGATAGGGCATCGCTAGAGGACTGCTGAGCTGGAGCGGATGATGTCGCTGTTACAGGCTCTGTGGATTGACTGGCAGGACTTTCGGTATCGGCCTGTGGCTGAGTTAGAACAGTTTGGTTTCCACCACAGGCTGTGATAGCTAGTAGCGCTGTGGTTGCTAGAAGCCTAGAAGCGATTGAGAGGCTTGATGATGCAATGTGATGAAAACGCATAATGTTCCCTTCGAGCAGTAAATCCAATGGCTGACAAGGTCATAGAAGCTGAGGTGCAGGAGCACCGAACTGTTTTCTAATTCCCATAGATGTAGGATGCCCAGCTCGGTGCTTGATGGTCAGGGTTGGGTCAAGCTTTTGGACTGCCTCAAATTTTTCCTGAGCGGCGGCAGAGTTGTTCTGGCATGAGCGGTGATCGCCCTACGCTAGAAGCAGACCTGTTCTGCCTTGATCCAGATGTGGTTTAAGCAGACCTGGCAGGACTAGCTGCGGGGCAATCGATGGAGTGGAGTCGTAGGAGCATGTCGCAGACAAAGGAGTCTTAGATGCCAGAGCTGCTGGAGTCGGAGAAGGTGAATATGCAACCGGAGCCGTTGGGATGGGTGGCGATCGCGGCAACGGTGCTTTTGCTGCTGGGCGGCTGGTTCGTATTGCGTTAGCGGCTGGCTTAGAGCAGGCTTGTTCAGCTCGCTATTGGCTCAAAGCGGCTCGGACCTCGCTGATGGTTGAAAGGCCTTGGTCGCTGAGCTGCTGGTCAATTTCGGCATTTGCCGTAAAGAAGCCGCCGGGCTCGCGAAATTGCACGGTGACGATGGGGAAGGGCTGAGCGGCTTCGGGGCCTGCGCCGGTTACATATTCCGCGATGGCGATGATGTCGGGGCCGAGGCCGTCGCCGTTGAAATCGTCGAAGCTAACGGCTTTTAGGTCCCAAAAGTTCCAAGCGGAGCCTTGCATTTGATTTGCGGGAACGAGGGGTTGGTATTTGCCATCTGGGTATCGCAGTCGCATGACCAAGTCGCCAAAGGGCTGGTTGGGTCGGTTGCTGCGGGAGGCGATGAAGGCGACGTCGCCGCTGTCTGGCAGCTTGAGGGAGAAGCTGTGTTCACTGAAGACTTCTTCAGATGCGCCTAATTCTTTGGCGACTTGGGTGATTTCGGTGGGGGTGAGGGGTTGAACGTCGTAGGATTGGGGTTGGCTGTCAGGTTGTGGGGCAGTGTTGCTGCTGGGCGTTGGTGCTTCTGGGGTGGGTGAGGTGGTGGCGGGTGGTTCGCTGGCCTGTTGCTCTGGTGCGTTTGTTGGAAGGCTGCTACAGGCTGTTGCGCTCAGCAGTAAAAAAGCGGTTGTGAGACCCAGTTGAGAGGCTGAGCGAATCGGCATGGTGATATTCCTTTTGGGCTGCTTGGGGCGGTTGTGGCTGGGGCAATCAGATTGGTTTACGGGCTGCATAGCGCGTTTCTCACTGTGCATTCTACTGGGATAACTAGCTGTCGATTTCGAGGCTGGGGGCCAGTTCTTGAGCCAGGGCTAATTTGGCTTGGGCCGCTGCGGTGTCGCCCTGGCGCTGGAGGTGGTAGCCCTGGATGTAACCAGTGATGGCTCATCAGGTGTTGGGGATGGAGGCAAGGCGATTCTGAATTTGCAGTAATTTGCGGCAGGTCTTGCTTCCGGTTCCCCTTCCCCCAGAATTGGGGGCAAGGGGTTAGGGGATGGGGACCAGCCAAGCCGAAGCTGCCCTCTCCCCCAGCCCCTCGTCCCAAGTTGGGGAGAGGGGAGAGACAGCCTTAAACGGTAAGAGCTTGGCGAATTTTTTCTATCACCGCTGTTAGGTTTTCCAGAACCTCGTCATTGCTGAATCGAATAACTCGGACTCCGAATTTTTCGATCTCTGCAGTTCTTGCAGCATCTTGCTCTTTCTGCTCATCGTGGATGTCTCCATCTACCTCGATGATGAGTTTGCATTGAGAGCAATAGAAATCAGCAATGAAGCGCCCGATGGGATGCTGACGGCGAAACTTGAAACCATCTAGCTTTTCGGCGCGTAACGCTTGCCATAGGACTGCTTCGGCTTCGGTTGGATTCTTGCGCAGATGCTGTGCTGCTGATTGCAGTTCTTTCGAGGTGTTTCGAATTCGATGATTTGAGGATGGGGTCACAAGGTTGAGGCTTTGAGGAGGCGTTGGCTTTAGTTTGCCCTCTCCCCCGACCCCTCGTCCCAAGTGTGGGAGAGGGGAGAAACAGCCCCAGCGACTTCTTGCTTCCGATTCCCCTTCCCCCGAAATCGGGGGCAAGGGGTTAGGGGATGGGGACCAGCCAGAGCCCGCCCTCTCCCCCGGCCCCTCATCCCAAGTGTGGGAGAGGGGAGAAAGAAGCAGCTTCACAGATGTTGCTCTTACATCAATTTCCTATCAATTTCGATGTCTGGGTCCAGCTCTTTGGCTTGGGCGAACTTGGCTTGGGCGGCGGCGGTGTCGCCTTGGCGCTGTAGATGGTAGCCCTGGGCACGGTGGAAGCGTGCTTGCTCGGCTTTGGTCCAGCAGCGTTCTAGGCAGACTTGGCAGGCGCGTTGGGCGTAGTCGGTTTGGGGGGCAACTAAGCTGCTGTGGAACATGAGCTGGTTGCAGCAGCCCCGCAGCCAGTCCTGCCAGGTACCGCCGCGCCAGAGGCGGAGA
Organism: uncultured Pseudanabaenaceae cyanobacterium; assembly: GCA_937949725.1. GTDB lineage: Bacteria > Cyanobacteriota > Cyanobacteriia > PCC-9006 > JAAUQQ01 > JAAUQQ01. Next base: position 10,983 of record CALECT010000019.1, on the reverse strand, counting down.
GTAGAGTCAGAGCTGCCGGAGAGAATGCGATCTCCGGTGGGGCTAAAGGCAACCGACCATACGGTGTCGGAATGGCCTTCAAAGGGGTTGCCGATCTGATTGCCTTGTAAGTCCCAAAGGCGAAGAGTGTGGTCGTTACTACCGGAAAGGATGTGCTTTCCGGTAGGGCTAAAGGCGACAGAACTCACCCATCTAGAATGGCCCTCAAAAGGCTTTCCAACTAGATTGCCTTTCGAGTCCCATAGGCGCAGGGTTCCGTCGTCGCTGCCAGAGAGAATTCGATCTCCTTTGGGGCTAAAGGCGACTGAGCGTACTATGCCAGAATGCCCCTCAAATGCGGGGGGTACCTGATTACCGTTGAGGTCCCAGAGGCGTAGGGTCTTGTCAGAGCTGCCGGAAAGAATTCGTTCTCCGTTTGGGCTAAAGACGACCGATAATACTTGGCCAGAATGGCCCTCAAAGGGATTGCCGATCTGATTACCATTGAGGTCCCAGAGGCGGAGGGTGCTGTCACCGCTGCCAGAGATAATACGATCTCCTTTGGGGCTAAAGGCGACCGACCATATCTCACCGGAATGCTCCTCAAAAGGGTTACCGATTTGATTACCATTGAGGTCCCAGAGGCGGAGGGTTTTGTCATGGCTGCCAGAGATAATACGATCTCCGCTTGGATTGAAGGCGACCGATATTACTCGACCCGAATGGCCTGCAAAGGGATTGCCAATTGCGTTGCCGTCCATATCCCTAAGGCTTAGGGTGCAGTCATTGCTTCCGAAGAGAATACGATCTCCTTGAGGGCTAAAGGTCGCAGACCATATTGGAGCGGAGTGGGCCTCCAAAGTTTTAGTACTTGTAAGGCTTCTTCCGGATGTAATCTGCTCGCCTGACCTGTCCCAGAGGCGAAAAGTCCCATCGTCACTGCCAGAGACAATGTGATTTCCTGTAGGGCTAAAAGCAACCGACAGTACGTTGCCAGAATGCCCCTCAAATGGATTGCCTACTGGATTGCCTTTCAAGTCCCATAGGCGAAGAGTTTTGTCATGGCTGCCAGAGAGAATGCGTTCTCCATCAGGGCTAAAAGTGACCGAACTCACTACAGCAGAATGGCCCTTAAAGAGATTGCCTATCTGACTACCCTCTAAATTCCAAAGACGAAGGGTTTTGTCAGAGCTACCTGAGAGGATGCGTTTTCCGTCGGGGCTAAAGGTGACTGACCATACTGGGCCTGAATGGCCTTTAAAAACGATACTGGCTTTGTTGCCTGCTACGTTCCATAGGCGAAGGGTGCCATCATCACTACCGGAGATAATATGTTCTCCTTTGGGACTAAAGGCAACTGACCGTATGCGCTCTGAATGACCTTCGAAGGGACTGCCGATCTGATTGCCGTTAAGATCCCATAGGCGAATAGTTTTGTCATGGCTGCCTGATAGAATGCGATCTCCCTGGGGACTAAAGGCGACCGCCGCCACTCGGTCAGAATGGCCCTTAAAGGGATTGCCTATTGGGTTTCCGGCGAGATTGTATAGACGAAGTGTGTTGTCATGGCTACCTAAAAGAATGCGATCTCCTTTAGGGCTCAAGGCGACCGAGCATACTAGGCCTGAATGACCTTCAAAAAGATTGCCGATCTGGTTGCCTTCTAAATCCCAGAGATAGAATGTGTTGCCGATACTACAGGAGAGAATGCAGTTTTTAGAGGGGTGAAAAGCCACAAATAGTATCCAGAGACCGGAACGATCCTCGTACTTGAGTCGTTCTCGAATCCTGTCCCAAGAGCGCTTCAGGAGATCTGCCGCTGGCAATCTCGGTGGTTCACCAAACTGCATTAAACTGCGCCCAACCAAATCAATTGCTGCAATTGATTGTTCAACGATTTTAGCTGGAGGCAGGTTCACAATTCTCGTTCGTTCTTCACGCAACTTGGCAATTGCTAAAGCTTCCTCTAAAGCAGCTGCGCGTTCTTGCTCCGCTGCGTCACTGAGCCGAAAAAAGTCGCATAGGTCAGCACTGCCCAAGAGTCCGTTGCGCTCCGCAGCCCCTAGCTCACGCAGTTCTCCCAACAAACCTTTGCTAATCAGGTAATCCTCGCTTTGTCCCTTTTCCTTCCATTCTCCATAGCGATCCTCCGCCCGCTGCTTCAGCCGCAGCTGATCTCGGTCCTGCTGCCGCCAGTCCACAAACCGCTCCCAGCGGTTAATTAGCGCCTCATGGGCTAAATCAATAGTAGGTTCAGCATCTTCTCCATCCGTGACCAACAGTCGCCCCTTGACCAAATCATCCACCACATCACCAACCTGCTGCCGCTGAGACTCATCTCTCCCCAATCCCAACAGCTCTGCTTTCGTTCGTCGCCAGCGCGTATCCGTTTCTCCTTTGCCAATTCTCACGAGTTGCAGGCACACTTTCTGGGCTCGCTCCTGCTCTACCGGCCCCATTGCCCCATACACTGCCTCAGCTCGACGATTGAGTGCACCTTTCAACCCACCCATCTCGCGATAAGCAGTTGTAGTCAGCCGTCGCTGCGCCGGGTCACGCTGCTCCCACAGCTCTGTTAAAGCAAACTCCAACAGAGGCAAGCTATTCGGCTCTGTGTCTACATCTGCCAGCACCAACTCCAGCAAGCCATCTCCCAATTTATATTTCTGCAATGCAGCGGGCCTGATAATGACATCTCTGAGGCCCTGCTCTTGTAGAGGCCTCATCTCCAGCTTCTGACTATTAATCGACTCTGGGATCTCCGTCGTCAACAACCAATTAGTGACAAATTCAGAGCGCATCGTCATCACCACCGCCAGCCGAGACTCTGCTGTCTGCCCCACCGCTACCAACTGCTCAATAAATTGCTTAGCTGTCTCTGGCGGACAAACCGTAAACAGCTCCTCGAACTGATCCACCACCAGCAATAACTGCCCTGCACCTGGCAGCTCCTGCGCCAAAGCCGCAAGACCATTATCTTTGTTGAGTAGTTTACACAACTGTCGTTTCTTGGCCGTAGAGATCGAATCCGCCCAATGCTTCCTCAACGCCTGCTTCAACATCACAAATGGTGCTTCACCAGGCTGCATGATTACTACTTCTCCCCCCTTCTGCCGCCAGTTCGGCACCAACCCCGCTAGCACTACCGAAGACTTGCCAATCCCAGATGGGCCTACAACCGCAACAAAATTTGATTGCCTAAGCTTTTCTTGTATCTCTGCAATCTCCTTATCCCTGCCAAAGAAAAATTGCTTTGTCTTTGCCGTAAAAGCGTTCAGTCCCTGGTAAGGGCATTCTTCATCTCGAGTATCATTCTGCGGAGCGACTCGGTAATCTACCAATACTAAGTCGTTACCATAGCCATAATAAATTGGCTCCTGCCCTGTGCCCTTTAGTAAAGAGGCTATGGCTTGATGGGTTGATAGCGTCGTGACTTGCCCCTTGGAATCCTGCGATTTCAGCGCTTTAATCAATGCTCCGGTATAGAAGCTGTGTTGTTCCGTCTTTTTGGCAAACGCTGCCTCAAAGCTGCCGCAAGCTGCACTCAAAAAATATCCAGCTTGCCCAAACGCCTGTAACTTATCCTCGATTAGTGCTTGCTCAATCAGAAATTCGCTCTGACAACAATCCAGCAGCATGACTAGGCTACTTAGGTTCGCCCGTTCAATTAGCTTGTTCAGTCGTTGAAACGAGAGTCCCTTACGCGCCGCTACAATACGTACCCCTTCTTCTTCAACCCAACAATCATAGGTCGCCAGATATCCTTGCTCCTCATCCTGGCTTTCCCCGGCGGTAAAGCCATGTCCCGTGAAATAAACCACGACGTCGCTGGGGCGCTGACGTTGGGCTAAAAGTTTCTCCAGTGCGGACAAAAGGTTGCTCTGGCTAGCATCAGCATCTTTTAGCAGGTGCACATCTTCAAAGTCACCATGCGTCTGCAAGATGTCATACACCGCTTGAGCATCACCAGCTGGTTTCGAAAGACTTGTTAGATTTTGATATTGGCCAATCCCAATAACCAGTGCATAGCGAGCCATCAGCAGTAATCGCTAGAAAGATAGTTCTCTTTGAACTTAGGATATTAGAAAATCCAGGTTTCAATTGAGTCTATGTCAGAACTGCAACGCCTCATCCTAGAAGACGGCGACACCACCTATGAAGTACTTCTAGAATCTTCAACTGCCGAGCAGCAGCCCTCTGACAGTGATTACGAATCCTACGGTCCTAGTGGCCCACCCCGAGCCCGCATCGGCAAAGGCACCCTCAACAAATCCGGCATCAGCACCGGCAACACCAGCCCCAAAGAAACCCGCGTCCAACTGCAAAAAGTCCACAACAGCATCCAGGGCTACACCCAATACGCCATTGGTGCCTTCAAAAACCTCGCCGTTGCCGAAGTCGAAGAACTCAACCTCAAGTTCAACCTCAAAATCAGCGCCGAAGGCGGCCTCCCCGTCCTCGCCAACGCCAAAACCGAAGCCGACTTCTCCATCGAGGTCAAATGTAAGTTTAAGGACAATCAGACCAAAGACACACAGCCCAACGACGCCCCCCAGGAGAATCCATCGAACTAAGTCTGGGATGCACCAGCTCCTCCGAAAAACCACCCGCGTCAGCTTTGTAAGTCTCCGCACAACCCCAGAGCCCGTAATTCCGCAGAAATTGGGTTATTCGCCGAGAGAAATGTGAAATCCACTCAAATGCCGGGATTGCTATAGGAGAGCAGTCTATCTATCGAACTCGGCACCATGGCGGTATTTTCCCCAGCAGCGCAACAGTCCAGCAAGCAGAAATTTCCTGCAAACTCCCTCGTTATCCTCGACCCCGCCATCAGCGACCTAGCCCTGCTGCGCAGCGGCATCCTACCCACCGCCACCGTCCATATCCTCGATGCCCAGCGCGACGGCATCACCCAAATCACCGAGCTGCTCCAAGATGCTGCTTACGAGACCATTCACTTGGTTTCCCACGGAGCCCCCGGCTGCCTCTACCTCGGTAACACCGAACTCAGCCTCAGTACCTTTGCCCAGTACGCCCTACAACTCACCACCTGGAACCTTGGCGAGACGGACCTGCTGCTCTACGGCTGCAACCTCGCTGCGGGCGATGCAGGCGAAGAATTCCTGACTAAACTGCATCAGCTCACTAACGCAACGCTCCACGCAGCTGCCCAGCCCGTCGGCAACCCTGAACGCGGGGGCACCTGGATGCTCATGCCTCAGCAACTGCATGCTGAATCTTCAACTGAAAAATCTTTGCCCCTCGCCTTTGAAGACTTCATTCTGTCTCGCTACACCGGGCTTTTTACGCCAGGACGTTTGGATACGAGCTTTGGCAATAACGGGATCGTCACCACAGATTTTAACCAGCAAACCGATACCGCTGAGACGATTCTGTTCGATTCCCAAGGACGCATTCTAGTTGCAGGCACAGCAGGAGGGCTGGGTGGAACGAAGTACTTCGGGGTAACTCGCTACAGCGCAGAGGGGCTGCTAGATACCAGTTTTGGCAACCAGGGCAAGGTCACCACCACGTTTTACGGTGGAGGAGATGCGGGGCGGGACATGCTGCTGGATGGAGATGGACGAATTGTCTTAGCTGGGCAGGTTGAGAATCCCAATGGTAGCTACGATTTTGGTGTGGTTCGCTATAGCGAAAATGGCCTGTTGGATACGGAATTTGGTGCCAACGGTAAGGTTCAGCTAGACATTGCAGGGGGCAATGATGGTGCGAGGGCGATCGCCCTGGACAGCTCTGGCAATATCCTGATTGCTGGAGGTTCTGACAATGATAGCGACAGTGACATCAGCCTGGTGAGGCTGAGAGATGATGGCTCCCTTGACCTTGAAAATTTTGGTGATGGTGGCCAGGTCACTACGGATATTGATGGTGATCAGGATGATGCCTATGGAATAGTCGTAGATTCCCAGGGGCGAATTACTCTCGCTAGCCGCGCCCGGACTAGCATCACGAACGAAGAAGGAGAGAGCCGTCGCACATACAACTTTGTCTTAACTCGCTACAGCGCTAGCGGCATCCTAGATACCAGCTTTGGTACGAATGGGGCCGTTGTTATGGATTTGGACGAAGGCCAAGACTATCCCCATGGCATTGCCTTGGATGCCCAAGGCAATCTGCTCGTGGTGGGGCGTGCCGGGGTGAGTGGCCAGGGACAGAATGTTACGTTGGTTCGCTACGACAGCAATGGTGCGTTGGATTCCAGCTTTGGAGATGCGGGTAAGGTTGTTCTCAACGTGAGCGATCGCACCGATGCGGGCTATGACATCTTGATCGATGAGGCTGGCAAGATTGTTGTGGTTGGTGCTGTGAATCGCGACCTGGCCCTGTTTCGCTTTAACCCCGATGGTTCGCGGGATTTGAGCTTTGCTGTGGGTGGACAGACGATTGTGGAGGCTTCCGAGGGGCTTTCCCTGGGCCTCTCTGTGGCACTTGATAGCGCAGATCGCATTGTGATTGCCGGTGCTGCCCAGGATTTGCAGACCACGGGCCAGGACTTCTTGCTGGCGCGCTTTGAGGTCACCCCAGCCCCTCCTCAACTGCCAGTGGTGGGGGTTACCCCAGCCCCCAATGGAGCTGACATCCAGTCCGATAGCGTTTGGCAGGTGACCTTTGCAGCACCGCTACTGCCCAGCACGGTCAATGGGCAAACTCTAAAGTTGCGTGGCAGCCAGAGTGGCTGGCTGGAGACCTCGGTGAGTCTCAATGGTGCGGTGGCCTCGGTGGAGCTGGTCGGTAATCCTGAACTACTTCCCGGTGAGGTGATTGAGCTGATTGTCACCTCGGAGGTAAGGAGTGTAGATGATGTTGCTGTTGCACCAACGACATTTTTGTTCGGCGTTGAGGTTGATGCCGCCACTGAAGGCACGTTTACCCAGGTGCAATCCTTTGGTGAACGCCTCAATACCCAGGAAGCGAGCCTGTTCGATGTTGACGGAGATGGTGACTTGGATGCCGTGCTGGCCAATGGAGACCTTTCTAGCGGAGGAGGCGAGTCTTTCACAGAACTATGGCTGAATGACGGCACGGGGCAATTCTCTCTATCTCCCTTTAATTTTCTTGCGTTGCGTAACAATGGACAGGGCTTGACGGTGGGAGATGTCAACGAAGATGGCCTAATAGATGTAGTTATCGCCAACAACCGAGACAACAATGAACTGTGGCTGAATCAGGGAGATGGCACGTTCCAGTTCAGCTCCTTTGGTGAGCGTAGCGATCGAACCCAGGTGGTTCGTTTGGGGGACTTGGATGGTGATGGTGACCTGGATATCTTTGCCGCTGGCTCAGAGCGGAATCAAGTCTTTTTTAACGATGGAGCGGGGCAGTTTTCCTTGGCCCAGGAAGTTTTCACGGGACTCTACACCTGGGAAGCCCGGCTGGGAGATTTTGACGGTGATGGTGATCTGGATGTTTTTCTGGCGGGCTCTGTTTTTCCTGGTGGACCCAGCCAGCTCTGGCTCAATAACGGTGAGGGACTGTTTTACGATTCGGGCCAGCGCTTGGGCGATTCCTTTAGCCTGGGTCTAGACGTTGGCGACCTGGATGGCGATGGCGATTTGGATGCCTATTTGGTCAATCGTCTCCAGCCCGCTGAGGTCTGGTTCAATGACGGCCAGGGCAATTTTACTGATTCGGGCCAGGCGCTGAGTGAAGGCGAGGCCCATGGCATTTCCCTAGGGGATTTGGACGGGGATGGTGACCTCGATGCCTTCGTCAATAATTATGGTGCCAATGAAATTTGGCTTAACGATGGCAATGGGCAGTTCATTGCGGCACAACAGGAACTGGGTTTTGCCCAAGGTAATGAAACTGCTTTAGGGGATCTAGATGGAGATGGAGATCTCGATGCCTTGGTCACGAATACGGAGGGGCCTAACCATGTCTTGATCAATGACAGCACGAGCTTGAGCCTGGTGAACCAAGTGACTTTGGCGGCGATCGCCGAAGATGCTCCCCCATCCCAGGGCCAATCCATTGCACAACTAATGCAGCCCGTTTTGGCCTCTCGAAGCCCCGCTGCGACCCTCAGCTACATCGCAGTCGTGGCCAATGATACGACTTCGGAAGGGGAATGGCAGTTCTCTGATACGAATGGAGAGACCTGGTCAGCCGTCTACCTTCGCCCTGATGAATATGATGCGCAAATTTTACAGCCCTCCACCTTGCTGCGCTTTGTGCCTGCGCCCGACTTTAGCGGGGCTGCCCCTCGGCTGCGTTTCCGTGCCTTGGACAATAGCTATGAAGGTCAGGGCTATGGGTTTGTTGATGTGTCTATCAATGGACCTGGTACGGGCATTTCCCCAGAACTCACCCTCACCAATGTCGAGGTGACCCCTGTTAATGATGCGCCTAGACTTTCAACGGCGGGCGTTTGGGTCAGCACTGACAATCGCTTAGAGCAGTACAGTCTGACAGGTGAATTGCTCAGCAGCAGCGTCATTCCAGAAGCGGGGGATGCCGGTGAGCCCGCCCGAGATCTAATCGTCGATCGCCTCGGCGATATTCACATCTATAACGGAACCCTAGACCCCATTCTGAGTACCTATCTCCAGGATGAGCAGGAATGGTACGACCGAGATCGATACGGCTGGAGTACGGTGGACAATGCCAGCTCCGGAGGCATTGCCACCTTCGGTAACTATGTCTTTGCAACAGATATGTCCACAGCGGGGAGTGGTAGCTCCAAGGGGATTGTGCGCTTTAGCCCCGAAGGCACATCGCGCTTTGCCACCAACGAGGATGTTGTGGATCTCACCCTTGGTCTGGATGATCGCCTCTACGCATTAACTACGACCAATGAGGTGGTGGTCTATGACCCGGAGACGCGCCTTTTGCTAGAGAGATTGGAATTAACCGGAGCCCAGGACTATCGGGCGATCGCTGCAAATGCTAGGGGTGAGATTTTTGCCGTCGCAGGAGAGGGTTTGGTCTACCAGTTCGGTGCGGTGGGGAATTTCCTACGCAGTGGGGAGACGGGGGCAACGAATTTAATAGATATCGACATTACCCCCAGCGGCCAATTGTTGCTCGGGACCGGCGCGGGAACGGTGCTGGTGGGCGATGAGCGCTTGACAGAATTCTTCAGCTTTAGCACTGGGGATGATGCTGTTTTTGTGACGCCCGCTGGGGATAGCTCTGTGTTAACCCCTGTGAGTGACCATGCTTTAGCGCCTGGGGGAGCCGTGGGGAGTTTGGTCTCTGCGATTGTCAATCCCATCGCGAATACGGCGATTAGCGGCAATGTCCTAGATAGCGACAGCCCAGAGATCGGTATTGCTCTCACAGCGGTGGATAGCGCGAATGGTAGTTGGTTCTATAGTCTAGATGCGGGTGCAACTTGGCTTGAGCTACCTCCGGTGACAGAAACCGAAGCATTCTTGCTATCCGCAGATGAGCAAACTCGCCTCTACTTCCAGCCCACATCTGGCTTCAGCGGTGAGTTGAGTGAGGCCCTGACCTTCCGCGCTTGGGACCGTAGCAGTGGTGAAGCTGGCAGCTTGGTAGATGCATCGAGCAATGGCGGAGCGACTGCCTTTAGCGCTGAGGTTGGCCATGCTTCTCTGTTGGTTGAAGTCGTGAATGATGCGCCTCGCATTCAGGCCCAGTCCTTTTCCATTGGTGAGAATGCTCTGCCGGAAGCCCTGCTAGGGGTTGTGCAAGCGACTGATCCGGAAACCCCTGAAGCTCTGACCTTTGAGATTGTGGAAGGCAATGAGGCGGGCTGGTTTGCGATCGCCCCAGATGGCAGCTTAAGCCTGACCAGCTTGGCCCAGCTAGATTATGAAACAGAGCCCAGCTTTGATCTAAGCATTCGAGTTCAGGAATCCGAGGGAGATCAGCCCCTGAGTGAGACTGCCACGGTCACCGTTGAACTCCTGGACCAGCGAGACACTCAGGACTTCAACCAAGATGATCGGCCCGACTTGCTCTGGCAAAACCAGAACAACGGTGCCCTGGCCTACTGGTCTATTTTAGAAATCAATGCGGAGCCTCAAGCCATTAGAGCAGGCTTTCTAGACAGTGAGCCGCAGCCCGGCTGGTCGGTGATCGATACTGTGGATTTTGATGGGGATGGAGATAGCGATATCTTGCTGCGAAACTATGGCACTTTTCAAAATAAGGTCTTGCTGATGGATGGGACTGAAAATGTGGGTGAAGTTGCGATCGGTGAGAACTTTGTCGTTAGGAATCCAGATTGGCAGATGAAAGCGGCGGGTAACTTCGACCAGGATGAGGAGATCGAAATTCTCTGGCGTCATCGTCGCAATGGGGGATTTGTGATCTGGGATTTAGACGGACAGGATGCATCCTCTAGCTTCATTGATTTGACTGTGATTGGTCGTGGCACTCAAGGAGCCCTCTCCAATCTCAGCTGGGAGATGCAGGCCGCTGCTGACTTTGATGGCGATGGCAAGGATGAAATCGTTTGGCGCAATAGCCAAACGGGAGCAAATGCTCTGTGGACGCTAGATGGCAAGTTCCTGCAAAGTTCGGTGTTTATCCCCGGTCTGACCAATCCCGATTGGCAGGTGGTGGATGCTCAGGATTTTGATGGCGATGGCTATACGGATTTGGCTTGGCGTCGGGGCTCGACGGGGGAAAATGCGCTCTGGATGTTAGCGCCCGAGGGGAATAGCTATGGCGTGACGGATAGCGCCTTTATTCCAACCTTGCCCGCCTCAAACTGGACGATTGTTTAACTGCCTGAGTTCGACAGCCAGACAGCCGACCTCTTTCCCGTCATGGAAAAAGTCAAGTTTTGAGCAGGCTATACAGTGGGGCATCGATAAGGTGCCCCTTCTGCCGTCATGGGTAGCAGTGAATCAATTTGTTATTTAACGGTTGTGCCTCCTTTGACTTCATTCCCTTCCTCACTCGAAGTGCCCGAGCAACAACCAGTCATTCGTAGTCACTGTCGTAACAGCGCCACCGGTTCTCAATTCGGTATCGAGATGCTGCGCCCCCCACAAACCTTCGTAGTCCTCA
>CALECT010000018.1 GCA_937949725.1 uncultured Pseudanabaenaceae cyanobacterium | reverse complement strand
TGAGTTCAATCCAGTAGCTGATGAGATAAGCAACAAATCCAGCAGCCGATGAGGCAAGACGCAAATCCATGAGGGCCAGCCCTCAAACTCCCGCCAAAGGGGGCCGACGGCTTCCCCCTATGGATTACCCCCTCCCAACCTTGCGGTTTATAGCTCGTTCAGTTGGGCGGTTGAAGGATTTTGTGCGTTTCTCTGGGCTGGTTTTGACTGTTGGGCTACCGCTTGCGCGGATCAAAGCACTGGGGCTTACGGGAAGGTTGAAACTTTCGGCTCGGGTCCACAGTTGTCCATTCTCTACCCCACGGCAGCGCCTGGAAATACAACGCTGTCCAAAGTACTCACCTGAAACAGTGAAGCAATCCAGCTCCCTTGCGCAGGAGGATAACCTCTAAGTCGGAGGCGCTTCGTCCTCCTTGAGCGGCCCAAAAATTAATAGCGGGGGCTGGCCCCCAAGGCTGCTGGATTTGCGCTTTGTGTCTTCAAGCCTTTGCACCACGCCAAAAGGCAGGAGCCAATCCAGCCCCAGCCACCTCTGCCAAAGTACTAATCAACCGATAGCAAGCCACTGCCCCCAGCACTTGCTCCGCAGGCAACTGCCCCTGAAGCAAGGCGATCGCCACTGCCTCAAAAACCCCAATCCCTCCCGGAGCCCCCGGAATCACCAACCCCATCACCCAAGCAAGACTAAAAGCACTCACCAAAATGGGCAGCGTCTCAACTTGCAATGCCGAAAGGGCCTGCACCGCCAGCAAAAAACCAGCCCCCCGCAGCGCCACAAACAATAACTCCCCCAGTAGCGGCAACAGAGGATAACTCTGGAGTTGTAGTTCATCAGGATGTGCCTCCTCTGCTCCTGCCGAAGACTCAGATGTGGGCTGAGATTTCAGCATTGCCGCTCCACGCCGACGTAAAGCCTTGACCTTGCCACTCGCCGTTTTCCGCAACACCGGATTAAGAAAGCGGGGATGAATCCCCACCAAAATCGCAATCAGCACCAGATCTTGCCAAGGCGAGAAGCGGTAGGTGAGACAGGCCAAAAACAATGCCGCCGCTGCCATCAGCAACGGCTCTAGGACAATGCTCAGCAACGCCGGATCGGTGGGAATTCCCACGGCGCGTGATGCTTGCAAGCGGCTGTAGAAATGCCAAATATTGCCCGGCAGGTATTTCGCCAGATTGGTGCGCAGGTAGGTGGCGATCGCCCAGCGACTGCTCTGCCCTTGCCCACAGCTGCGCAACAGCCCACCCCAAACCGCCCCAGACCAAACATGGGCAATCAGCGTAACGCCAAACCCGGCTACCAGCGATCGCAGCCCCCCAGCCCGCAACCGCAATGCCAAAACATCTTGCCAATGCTGACGCAGGGTCGCGGCAATGAAAAAGAAAGTGAGGCCTAAGATGACCCAGCGTAGGTAGGGCTTGAGGGTGCCAATGATTGAGGCGATCGCGCTCTTTTGCTCCGGATTGGGGTTCCCAGACTTAGATTCGAGCGTGGGTTCAGAAGACATGCAATCTGGGAAAAGAGGTTGTAAGTGAAATTGAGTTATTGCTGAGACTGATGCCAGGCTTGGAGAGCAAGCTGGTGGACTTCGCGCCAGGGCAGATTCTGGGCGCGGGCGATCGCAGCACAGTCCTCATATTCGGGCTGGACGTTTACGCTTTCGCCATGTTCACTGCTGCCAGCCACCTTAATCCGAACGGGACCATAGTCCGTTGTGACGGTTTGCCAGTAGCGCTGGAGAATACTGCGCTGCTGAGGCTGGCGACGGATGCCTAGGGTGCTGGTTTCCTTAAATAGGATCGATTCACAGTCGGCAATTTTGTTATCAGGACAGATGACGCTGAGGAGAATGCCGGGGCGATTCTTTTTCATGGCGATCGCCTGGGTAAACACATCCAAAGCCCCTGCCTCTAGCAATTGTTCAAAGGCATAGCCAATGGCCTGGGGAGATAGATCATCTAACTGAGTTTGCAGCAGGGTTATGTTGTCGGGCGTTGCATCGCGCTCTATTTGTTGGACTTGGGGCTGAGCAGATAGAACTGCACTAGCGGTCACAGCCGGGTTTTGTTGCTTTGCCTTTCTCTTCTGGACTTGAGCATCAGACTCGCCGATCCAAAGGCGCACCATATTGGGAATGGGCAAATCAATGGTTCCTGCTCCCAAGCCGATGGTTTGTAGGCGCATGGGGGGAGGTGGACCGAAGCTCTGGGCGAGGGTGATGGCGATCGCAGCCCCCGTCGGTGTCACCAGTTCCCGCTCAATGCCATTGCCATAAACCGGCACTTGACCCATGGAAAACAGCTTCAAGACTGCCGGAGCTGGAACAGGTAATCGGCCATGGGCCGCCCAGACTGTGCCTCCGCCAGTGGGCAGCGCTGAACAGTAAATTTCATCTATATCTAAATAGTCCAATCCCAGGCAGGTGCCAACAATGTCGACAATGGCATCCACTGCGCCGACTTCATGGAAGTGGACCTCTTCGATAGTTGTGCCATGGACTGTGGCTTCGGCGATCGCCAAATTGCGAAACACTGCCAAACTCCAAGCTTCTGCCCGGGCGGGTAGCTGAGCCTGGCGAATCAGCCGCTCAATCTCCGGCAAATTCCGCTGGTGACTGTGGTGATGCACTGCAGGTGCATTTGCTTCGGGCCTGGAAGAAGAATGGGAATGTGCCGTTTCGCTATGACTGTGGGAATGGCCATTGCTATGACTTTGGACTTCACTGCGATTGTGGAACGTTTCGCTATGGGAATGGCTATGGCTGTGCGAGTGGTTATGGCTTTGGGTGCCGCTACGGGAATGACTGTGGGCTTCGCTGTGGGGATGAGCGATTCCATCGCCAGTTTGTCGCGCCATGCCTTCAGCACGTGCAGCGGCATGGGCCGCTTCGTGGAACGCTGTGTGATGGTGATGATGCTCTGCTGCGTCACTGTCATCCTGAGCCTGATTCGACTGGGATGGACTGGATCCAGCATCCGCGAGCTGCACATGGAACTTCGTCGCCGCCTGTTGATTGCGCTGGACAGACTCTATGGAGAGGGAATATTCCTGTTTTATCCCGAGCTTGGCTAGCTGCTCTCGGAGATAGGTGAGCGGCACACCTGCATGGGTCAACGCTCCAAGGCACATATCCCCAGCAATACCAGTGGGGCAATCAAAATAGGCAATCTTAGACAAGCTTCTAGACCAGCGCTTTAGCGGAAAATTCCACAGTTTCCTCTCCCGACAGATCATAGCGCCAAGGGCTCTCGCCTCAGCTTCAGAGAGGGGCTATAACCTTCAAAACGCCTGGAAACACATAGATAGCGGTCCGTCAGCGTCCAACAAGAGCGGGCAACTAAATTCCAGAAGCAAAATTAAATAACCGTCCACTTTTTCAACTGGCTCCGGTCTCCGTGCTATCTCGGAGTCCTATGTGGCCATGTCCCGGTAGTGTATTTACAGGCCTGTCTCCCCTATTTACTTGAGGTTGAGTCCCTCAAAGGGGAAATAAGACAGTTGCACGGGTGGCTACCAAGTCAGAGTTAATTCGAAGAGTGACACAGCGGACGCTGCGGGACCCTATCCGTAGCGAATACAGTCAATGCATACCGAGAGGGCCTGAACGCCTGAGTCCCGTTCACCCCCCTCCAGTGCATCTGACGAGTCCGTGCATCCACCCCACGCCGCGCCTACCATGAATTCTTCCAAGTCTTTCTCCGCAGTCACTACTGCCGCCCCTGAGTTCTCCACCGAGACCACTAAGCCTACTCCTCCGCCCGGTGAGGCTCTAGATCAAGTCTTCTTCCAAGAACTCGCTGGGTCTGTAAAAACTAAAGCCAGTGTTCGTGCCGTTGCGAGCCGCATTGCCCGTGAAGTTGAGCGCATCTGCGAGAAGAGCGATCGCATTCAGCGTTCCGGCGATGTTCGCGGTTGGCAACTGGC
>CALECT010000017.1 GCA_937949725.1 uncultured Pseudanabaenaceae cyanobacterium | reverse complement strand
GGCGGACGCACAAAGCCAATGTCAATGCGATTCTCCCGCAGCGCCTCTAACTGCACATTGGTCGTGAGCTCCCGTAGCGTCAGCTCCACCTGGGGGCAGCGCTGGCGAAACCGCTGCAAAATCGATGGCAACACACTGTAAGACGCAGAGCCCACAAAACCAATGGACAGCTCGCCTAATTCACCGCGACTGGTGCGGCGACCCGTGGCGATCGCCTGCTCCAATCGCTGAAAAATCAACCGCGTCTCCCCCAGAAACCTTTCCCCTGCCGCCGTCAACTGCACCGATCGCTTCGCGCGATGAAACAGCAAAAAACCAAGCTCTTCTTCCAACTGCTTAATCTGCTGACTCAATGGAGGCTGAGCCATATGCAACTTCGCCGCCGCTTTACCAAAATGCAGCTCCTCAGCCACAGCCGTAAAATAGCGTAAATGGCGAAGTTCCATAGCAAAAGTGTTAAGAGACCATCAGCCCCAGGGTAATGGTTAAGCGCCCCGAACAGTCCAACCGCATCAACGCGAAGCCCAAGACAACAATGATCCTGAGCTATGCAGCCTGGGTTAAGATTTCACCATCCTGCTCCATCTCAGGACGATAAATTCTAGCTTGATTACGCCCCCCTTGCTTAGCGGCATACAGCGCAATATCAGCCTGCTCCACCAGTGCACCCATGGGTAAATTCATGGTGGGTACCAAAGTCGCCACCCCTAAGCTGAGCGTGACTGAGTCACTAATTTTTGAAGCCTCATGGGGGAGTTGTAAAGCCATCAAACGCTCACGAATTTGATTGGCTTGGGCCAGCGCTTCATCTGGTGTAGCCTTTGGCATCAACACCACAAATTCTTCACCCCCATAGCGAGCCGCCAAGCCAGACCCCAGCACAGTGGACTGCTGAATTACCTGGGCTACTCGTGTGAGACAGTCGTCTCCCAAAGAGTGACCATAGGTATCGTTATAGAGCTTGAAATAATCTACATCGCAGAGAATCAATGAGAGTCCCTGGGACGATCGCAATCCCTCCATCCAGGACCGCTGCAAGGCTTCATCAAAGCGACGACGATTCGCTAGGCGTGTCAGTGCATCTCGCTCCGCCAGGGTCTTGAACTGGCTGGAACGATTGAGGGTAATCAGCAATGAAGCCAAGCCCAATGTCCCTAGGGAAGGCATAAGCGGTAGCCACAAACCCAACCCTATAAACGCGCCATAACTGGCCAATGGCATCCCCAATAAGGCCACTGCTAAAATCACATTGCGTTTCTTCTCTCCTAGCCAAAGTTGGCTAGCTGCCCCTCCAAATGCAGATATGGTGATGAGTAGCATCTCCCAGCCTTCCGACAGACTATGTAGGGCAGGGCGACCATCTAGAACCTGACTAATTAGCTGGCTTGCCAGTTCTGCATGCAACTCAAACCCGTAGGTAACACGAGAATCCCGAAAATAGCTATTGCTATGGGGAGTATAAAAAACATCTGCAGCGCTCGGGGCAGCACTCCCCAGCATGACAATGCGATCCGTCATGCGATCACTCGCCACATTTCCTGTTAACAACTCCCTAACCGAGATCAATTCCCCGGGCTTGGCGGTGCGTCGGGGATTAAACATCACTTGATACCCGCCACTGTCCAACCGCATATAACCTCCGCTGTAGGGCTCAAGTGGAGCTATTGTCGTCCCAGCGATCTTTAAAAATTCCTCGTCCAGCTCGGGATATAGCTCTTCAGCCGCTAGATAGTCCAGAGCCACCCGAGCCCCGAGTCCTTCGAGCACGCGAGGACCAGTGGTGGCAGGGAAAATTGCCCCCCGGCGTACTCGGCCATCGCGATCCACAATCACATCGCTGGCCGCCACCTGCTCCCCTGCCACCAAGAGGGGGTGACCCGGTAAGGCTCCATCCTGGCGCGATTGCCCTTCCTCCAGGACAACCTTCTCAATTCCCACTAAGTTGGGAGATTCTTGTAAAATCTCATCCAACTGTTTACGGCCAGGCTCTACAGGCAAATTTCGATAAAAGTCTAGGCCAATCACCCGAGGTGATTGCTTTTGAACCGCCTTAATAATTCTGGCTAGAGTTTCATCGGTGAGTACCGGCGTGTCTAGCCAATTCAAGTCAGCATCAGTCACGCCGACCAGGACAATGCGAGCATCAACAGGCTCAATGAGGCGCAACTGCTGCATCCAGTCCAAGCTTCTCAATTCTAGAGGTTGAAGCAAGCCTAGAGCTCGTACTAGAAGCAGCAGCGCAGTCGCACTGCTGCCAGCCATGAGGAGCGATCGCCATTGAGGCCAATCCACAGGTCGCTTTCGTCGGAAGCTACTTGTACCAACACCACCCAAACTTTGAAGCTGTGAAAATAGGTGCAGCGGATTCATAGATGCATAATTGAGGTGCAATAAGCCCTGATTCTTAGCCTCTGTACAACTTAGGGAGTTGCTGGTTGGGCTTGCTCCAGAAATTCAGCCAAGAGATCTGCGGGTTGACCTTGAAGCACCTGCTCAGGCAAGGCTAATAACTCTGCCACAGCGTCATACCAAACACCGTCATTGGCATAAGCAACAGCTTGCTCCAAAGAGGAAGTTGCGGATGACTGTTGAACTAAGGATTCCCCAGAGACCTGGCGGATAAAGCTTCGAGCATAGATTTCCGCCTTCTGACCTGTGGGGCATTGGGCTACGACAGTCCAACGATACTGGGCACCAGGGCTGAGAGCAGCAGTAGGCGGTAGCTTGACGCGGACCACCTCGGTTTTATCCACCGCGAAACGCTGGGTAAACAGAGGAGTGGCTTGGCTGACATCGCTGACAATGAGTTCCATCTCAACGGGCTGTTGAGTCTTCACCTGCCAAGCTAGGGTCGGTTGCGTTTGAGTTGTGATCAAACTCTCTCGAGTATTGGTCACCAGAAGGTTGAGGGAAGTATGGTTAGCATCTGGCCCGCAGGCGACGCTATCGCCTCCTCGACGGCCTCCGGACAGGGTGCCCCGAGCATTACCCCGTTCTGGTTTGGGAGTCCAACGTACTCTGGCAGGTTGAGCACTAGAGGTCTTCGCAGAACTGGACTGAGCTTGAGCAATTTGGGTCATACCTGGTAGCACCAAGCCTCCCAGCACCGCCATCGTTGCGAGGGCCACTTGAGCCCATGTCGCTCCTCGACGGTTGCCTAGCAAGCTTGCTTTGGCATTCCCTTGCCTATGCAGGGTCACGGAAGAAGAAGGTGACTGAGTTGGCATTTGAGTAGCCATAATCGACAAAACCTAAGGAGAAACAGAGCGCTCTAAAACGGCATAACAATCAGTAAAACTATCCAGCTATATGAACGCAAAGGAAGAAACTGATTGAATATGTCTGACCCAAACTTGCTCTTAGAATAACCAACTTAACCTGGTACTTAGGCAAAGTATGTCCAATACTTTTTAGCTTGTTTTTAGGGCTTTGATAAAGCTATAAGAGCTGCTATTTATTCCATGGGAAAAGACTTCCGTAAAACTGCGATCGCATTCACTGCCTCCCCCTTAAATCCCCCTAAGCCAAACTCCTCAGTCACCTATCACCTCCGTAAAAATGCTAACCCATCTCCCCGAGCCATAACTTCAGCTCCAATATCTCAGCTCAACTAACCGCTCCTACCACCAAGGATTCCCCACCAGAGTAAAGCCAGACCAGTAGAAGGGATGAGAGAAGTCAGCTGACTCGGGTAAGTCCCACTCCTCAGGTAAATCAATCTCACCTCGCTCAGTCTGCAACTGCTGCTGCTCCAATCGAGTCTCTCCTCGCAACATCGCCATCTGGGCTTGGCGCAATGCTTCAAACCGCAGCGGAGTCTGAGCCAGTTGCCCATAAAACTCACTCATCAAGCCCAGCGTACCAATATCAGACACGCTCCAGAGGCTACCAATCGTGCTCTCCACTCCTGTCGCTGCAGCAAGTCCCGCAAAACCCAGCTCCGCTTCGGGGCTACTAATCGCTGTTTGGCAAGCACTGAGAATGAGCAACTCTAGTTCATCCCAACCCAGTTTACTAATGTCATCCAACGTGAGCTGATCATCCCAAAACTGCAGATAGGAACTACCTAAATCACCCGCATTGAACTCCGCATGGGTCGCCAAGTGAATCATACTAGCTTGACTTTGGTTCTGGGCCTCCACCAGATTCATCAGAGTAAAGTCTTGATTGAAGAGAACGTCAACCGATGAGCGCTGCTCGGCGATTCCTTCGGAAGCTTGCGTAGCAATCGCGTTTAACTCCACTTCCACAGCGGGTAAGTCCTCTAATTGCTCAAATTCATTGGCACCTGCCGCGAGGGTTTGGGGGGGCGGTGCTGAGGAACCAAAGTCAGTTTCAAGCAAATCCACACTGGGAATCAACGAGATGCCATAGCGCTCAATGACAAATTCATCGCCATCCATCATCGCGACCAAGGGAATTGCTCGCAGCCCAGATGCGAGGGCATACATCACATGCTCCAACTCCAGTCGCTCCACATCGGGCTGAATAGGAGCAAACAACCAGCTCTGCATTTGTCGGGCAAGAGGTTGATAGCTCCAGTCATCTTCTGGGTCAGAGACCGCCATGCGGAATAACCGCACCTGTTGCATTAATTCTTGACGCGTCACATCCACCAAACGAGTAATGGGAGATCCTTGATCGGGCACTAATACCACCATCAGTTGGTCATCATCCCGTTGTTCATCCGTTTGCGCTCGACGAGTCAGTGCCATGTTGGCGACCTGTGTGGCTCCAAAGCCTTCAGCAGCAGCCTTATCTTGAGGGACAAACAGCCCATAGACGACTGCAGACTTCACACCATGGGCTTCACCTGCTTCACGCAAAATCTCCTGCGTTGCCTCCACTGAGCTTCCTGCCTTGGCAGCAGTTGTGTCAGCACTAAGCTGGCTAATGGGAGAGCCTTCAGTTGTTGCTGTTTGCCAGTAGCTAGTGAATTCACTGGAGAAAACTTGATCAATCACCTGAATGGCAGCGTTATTAACAAGACTCAAGGGCGGTTGCCCCAGGGTCGGCTGCCCCAGCGCAGAGGTATTGAGGCTCGTTTGAGGGAAATCAATCGGACGCTCCAAAAAGGAAATGGACGGTGTTTCAGGAGGTGGCGGTGAGGTAAGTGGCGTTAGCCTCGTGGGAGGAGACGGTGTTAGTGGCGTTGGCTCCGGCGTAGGAATAGGAGCTGGGGTGGGTTCTGGCAGTGGTAGAGGCGTTGGTGTGGGTAAGTTCGTTAACGAAAAATTGAGGGGAGCAACACCGGCAGCAGTTGCGACAACATCATATTGCCCTTCAAGGGCATTAGCAGTGACTGGTAGTTGAGCGATTCCGCCTGTAATTGCGACAGAAATCGGATTTTGAAGGGAGTCGATACTCGCTCCTGAGGCTGGTGCAGCATAGTTGATCTGTCCCCCATCCACAGGTTCTCCAAAGGTGCTGGAAATAACTAGCGTCAGCGGATCTGCAAAAGCCGTATTTATCTCAGTGCTTTGAGGCGTGCCTGAGGAGGGGGGGGCAACAAAACCCTGAGATTCAAAGGCACCAACATCCGTTGCAACACTCACTTGAGCAATGCCTCGCTGATCCAGAACAGAGGCATTGGCTGCATCAATCGCAGGGCTACCGGGCAGCAATGGCAGGGTTTGGGTTAGGCCGCCGTAATTGCCCAGAGGGCCTAATAGTGGGTTAAGTGGAGCAGCTGTGCTGCCTAGTAAGGCGCTGCTAGTTAGCCCCGTTGCGCCATCTGCGATGCCAATCAGGTTATTACCCAAGTCCTGAAAGTTACCTGATAGGTCAGCCGCGATCGCAGTCGCATCACTCCCCACCTGATTTTGGGCCACAATTGAGTTGCTTACACTGACTTGCCCTTGCTGCTGCAAAATTCCACCACCTCGGCCATCTCCAGTTGTATCAACATCAGAAATATTATTCGCGATTGTGCTCCGCTCTATGGTCAAGTTGCCACCACTGCGGATAGCCCCTCCAGTTTCATTGGCCTGGTTACCAGAAAATGTAGAGCGTTCAATCACGGCAATAGCACCGTCTGATATTTGCAAAGCGCCAGCCGATCTTTGAGCTTGATTCGCGATAAAGCTAGATCCTTCAACGCTCAATGTTCCGCCTAAAGGACTGGGATTGAAATGGATCGCCCCCCCAAAGCTGCCGAGGTTTTGTTCAAAAGAACTGTCACTGACCGTGACATCACCTGAAAAATTATTAGACTCCTGAGCGGACAGGGCTCCCCCCGTTCCGACGGCTTGATTTTGACGCAAAATAGATTGAGTCAAGGTCAGATTCGTATTACCTTCAAGGCTCGCACCACCACCAGCCAGGTTTATAGCCTGATTTTCTTCCAGTAAGGTCTGTTCAATGACGGCATTTGAGACATCCGTTAAGTTAAGCCCGCCTCCCCGACGCTGGGCCACATTATCGATAAATTGGGAGCCACGGATCTGCAAGCTCCCATTTTCTTGAAATAGACCTCCTCCATTTTGCCCAGCCTGATTGTTGGTAAAACTGCTATCCACAATCTCAAGGTTGCCAGAAAAACCTTGGGCTGAAGGTGCTGCTAAACCACCGCCACTTTGATCGGCTTGGTTTTGGTCCAGCACCACCTCTGTCAACAGCAATTCTGCATCACTGGCTAGATTGATGCCACCGCCCGTGGTTGTGCTTTGGTTGCCCTGAATCAGGCTGTTCTGAATCCGGCTACCTGCAGATAGACCAACCACGTTTAGGGCTCCGCCTTGATCAGCTTGGTTATTTAAGAAATCAGAATCTTCAACGGTCAACTGACCTTGGAATTGATGCACAGCTCCACCAATCCGAGCTCGGTTATTGGTAAAGTCACTATCTTGTACAACAAGAGTTGCATCTGGCTCTGAGCTCAGAATGGCGCCACCAAAATCAGTTGCTTGATTGTCGACAAAAGTCGAGCCAACCACTGTCAGATCGCCACTTAAGTTATAGATAGCTGCCCCATCACCGGTGGTGGCTCCTGGAGCAACTTCGTTGCCTTCAAAGTGACTGTCAGCGATATCAGCTGGCGAGAACCCACTGTAAATCCCGCCTCCTAATGTGGCTGAGCCCCCTTCAAAACTAGAATTGGTGACCGTCAGTGCTGCAGCTTGAAAGTTGAATACCCCCCCACCTTGCCGACTGGATTGATTATCAACAAAGCTCGTCTGATCGATTGTCAACTCTGCCTGGGCAAAACGATTCGCGATCGCCCCACCATTGCCTGTTGTTGTACTAGTCGTTTGATTCCGAGTAAAACTGCTCTGGTCAATGGTCAGGCGGCCTTGGTTATCAATTGCACCACCAGGTCCAACCGCTTGGTTTTCAATAAATTGGCTTCCAGTAATGGTGAGCTGCCCCGAATTGGCCGAGTTCGCGATCGCGCCACCATCAAAGGTGGCCTGATTCTCAGAAAAATCAGTTGCAGAGATCGTCGTTGCTCCATCTCCACGAATTGAAATGGCCCCTCCATCACCGGAAGCAGAATTGCTAGATAAAACTTGATTCTGAGAAAAGTCACTTCCTGAAATTTCGAGTTGACTATTAACATCACCTTCATTAAAGATTGCACCACCAAATCTATCTGCTGTATTGCCCGTGAACGTGACATTAGTGAGCGAGGCAATGGCACTACCTGCGTGAACAATTGCCCCCCCTGAGATCCCAGCTTGGTTATTGATAAATTCAGTTCTATCCGCAGTAATCTGACCACTATCACTGCGGATAGCCCCTCCAGTAAGGGATGAATTATTGCGGAAGCTTCCACGGGTCAGATTGAGTTGTGAATTAGTATCCACATCAATAGCCCCTCCAGTCGTTGCTTGGTTGGCTTGAAAAATACTATCCGTCAGGCTGAGCTGCGTTCCACTTGATAAATCGATAGCACCGCCATCTTGAGCAGTATTGTTCAGGAAGGTGAGATCTTCCCCTGTCAATTGACTCCCATTGCGCAGGTGTATCGCCCCTCCATCATCACTGGCATCATTATTACGAAATAGAGTGCCTATGAGATTAACATCGCCATCAACTCGATCGTTTACTAAACCACCACCAAACCGTGTAGCGATGTTGTCTTCAAAGCGGCTATTTCCGATTATCTCTAAAGTGGCACCATCTAATTTATAGAGACCACCACCATCTTGAGCAGTGTTATTTTGTAAGGTGACGTCGAACAGGTCGATCCTTCCATTGGTGCTATCTAAATACAGCCCCCCGCCGAATCGATCTGAATGATTGTTTACGAAGGTACTGTTATCAATTGTCAGAGAGTTGCTATCAGTGCTAAACGAAGCTAAGGCACCACCGTGATCGCCCGCTTGATTACCCGTAAAGTTGCTATTGGTAATTGTAAGTCTTCCATTGCTGCTGAGATGAATTGCTCCTCCTCGGCGATCTACAGACTGGTTATTGGTTAATGTCGTATCAGAAAGCGTGATTACTCCATCATTGCGGATTGCCCCCCCATCTCTTTGAGCCTGATTCTGAGTAAAATTGTTAGCTGAGAGCTGAAGTGATGAATTAACTTGTGCATCAATTGCACCTCCATTTTGAGCTAGCGCTTGGTTCCGAATAAAACTGCTGCCTTGAATCGAATTTCCACTACTAGAAGAGGTCAGTAAGAGTGCACCTCCAGATTCGTTAGCAATATTATCTGTGAAGTTGCTGCCGGCAATCTCAACTGCTGACTCAGTAAAAATAGCACCACCATCATCTGCTGTATTATTTGAAAAATTCCCCCCAGTAATAGAGATTGGTCCTGCATTGCGATCAATAAGGATCGCCCCACCGTTTCCTGAGCTGTTATTTGAAAAGTTACTGTCAGCGACAGAGACCGCACCCACATTGGCATCAATCATTATTGCTCCGCCCCTTAGCGCAGCTGTGTTATCCGAAAAATTACTGTTGGTAATAGTTAGCGAACCAAATCGATCATTATCAATTGCCCCACCTTCTGAGAGGGCAATATTCTGGGTAAAAGTACTATCGCTAATGTTCAGAGAACCAGATTGAAGGTTAATCGCACCACCATCATGGGTGGACTGGTTATCAATAAATTGCGATCGTGTAACTGTCACACTCGCATCAGCTTGATGAAACGCACCACCATCCTGACTGCCATTACCCACCGTTCTGTTATTACGAAATACAGCATCGGCGATCGTCAAATTTACATCCACCGCCGTTAAACCACCACCAGAAGCACCAATGCCACCCGTTCTTCCGTCAGCAATCGTCAACTGTTGCAGAACAATATTGTTGCCTGCCCCCATTGCCTCCAGGACACGATGGTCTCCATCTCCATTATTATCAGCATCGCCACTGATGGTGGTATCTTCAGCTCCTTGACCTTGGAGCGTCAGGGATTTGTCAATGATAATTTCTTGACCTTCACGGTAAGTCGCCACAGCCAAGTTAACAGTGCCTCCTGTTGCGACAGCATCAACACCATTCTGAACACCGCCGTTTGCCCCCACATTCACTGTCGTCGCAGTACCCGAGAGGTCACTCCCGGCGACTAGCATCACTCGCTCATTCAAGTTAAGCGTTGGAGCATCTAGCTCTAGATCGCCCCCGCTGGGATTGGCAGAAGCATCAATAGGAGCATTGACGGTAATGGAATTATCAGCCTGAAGAACAACATTATTACCATTCAGTCCCGCTTCTATGGTGGCTGCATCAATCGTGCTCGCTCCAGCAGGCGAGTTGGTCCCACCCACGATGGAGCCTGCTCCACCGCCATTAACCACCGTTAGATCCACCGGATCAATCAGCCACTGGCCCGTTGCACCATCTACTGAAGTTGTATTGACATTTGCTGTAGGGGCGATCGCCAACTGCTGCTTTGCGGAGGTCTCAACTAAGCCCCCCTCTCCGCCTGGCGCGAGAGACTGCGCAGTCGCTGTCCCAGCAAACTCAGTCGTGCCATCGGACCAAACAATCACTTCTCCACCATCGGGACGAATGCCTAGGGTTGAAGCACCACCATCAGCCCGCAGCACCGATGCAGTATCCACCTGGGTTGCCCTGGCGCGGAGCAACTCGCCCTGGCCCTGATAGTCGCCTCCCACCCGAATCAAGCCACCTTCTGCACCAGAAGCATCAACCACGGCATCCACGACCTGGACCTGATCTCCCAGCAGAGTCGCAGTGCCGCCTGCCCCAATGACTGAGGAGACATCTACATCGCCCGAGACGCGTACCGTCCCCGCCGCTAGGGAAATAGAACCATCGGTGTTCTGGCTCAAGCCTGTTGCTTCAACAAGAGACTGCGAGGCATTATTCCAGAGCACAGGATTTGATGAACCATCCGCGACAGGGGCAGCCAACTCCAGGTTCAACAACTCACCCTGCAAGCTCACCTGCTGCCCACCCTTCGCCGCCAGCACTGTCACCTCCCCCCCCGGAGCCTTCAGCTCGCCGGTATTGATCACAGCATGACCCAGCAGCCCAATCGACTGGCCAGCATCAACGGCTAGCTGCCCTTGATTCACAATGACACCACCGGCTGCATGAGCAGAAAAGCCCAGAGAATCCAGTGATCCAGAGACCACCGTTTGCTCCGTAAAGCCCTCATCTAAAAGATCGATCTCACCATTACTAAATTCCAGCCGATCCGCTGTCGTCGCCACAAATGAGCCACTCAGGTCGAGCTGGGCATTGGGCCCCAGCACAACCCCTGCTGGGTTGATTACAAATAAATCTGCGCTGCCGCCGCTTACCTTGAGCAATCCATCAATGTTCGACGGTCCACTACCAATTTCACTCAAGATTGTCTCAACGCCAGGATGCACCTCAAAGTCTGCGATCTGTCCCGCATTCAGGTCCAGCTGATCGAATCGGTGGAAGAGATTCTCTCCGGTTTGGGTGCCGCCGGTGATCTGAAAGTCTGTTCCGCTGGCATCTAGCTCAACCTGGGTGTTGACCGCCCCAGGGGTGGGAATGACCTGGGCAATGATCAGCGGCGAATCCCCATCGGAGGTCTGGGCAGCAAAAGCTTCCACAGCCCCACTAGGGGCTGGAGCAATGGGCGATCGCCTAATCTGGGTTATATCGTGGCTAAAGCGCAAATCACCCGCTTTAGTTGTCGCTCCAGGCTCTAAAGGTAAAAGTGAGGGTTCCGCTGCCCGAGACTTCGGTGCTGTGACTCCCAGTAAAGGCAGAAGCAATAAGCTCTTGGGAAGGTTCCCAATCAGGCTATTCATTGATGAGGCAGTTGATGATTTGGAGCGGTAGAGCTCAATCACCCAGACGTTGTAGCGCCAGTTAGAGCACTTAGGATATTCCAGCACTTATCCAGTAAGGGATGGCAAGTAGCGATGCCAATTGTCCCCTCAGTAAAACCATTGCTATAAAACTAGTATTTCCAATTCTGTCTTGAAATATCTACGTAGTTGTATTGAAGTTCACTCTCGTGAGCAACAACTTCCCGATTCCTACCACCAAGGATTTCCCACCAGGGTAAAGCCAGACCAGTAGAAAGGATGGGAGAAGTCAGCCGACTCAGGTAAATCCCACTCCTCTGGTAAATCAATGTCACCTCGCTCGGTCTGTAGCTGCTGATTAGTTAAGCGAGTCTCTCCCTGCAACATCGCCATCTGGGCCTGACGCAAGGCTTCAAAACGTAGGGGAGTCTTAGCAAGTTGTCCATAAAACTCACTCATTAAGCCCAGCGTTCCTATGTCAGAAACGCTCCACAGGCTACCAATGGTACTCTCAACGCCGGTGGCTGCTGCAAGTCCTGCAAAACCCAGCTCTGCTTCGGGGCTGCTAATGGCAGTTTGGCAAGCGCTGAGAATGAGCAACTCTAGTTCATCCCAACCCAGTTTACTAATGTCATCCAACGTGAGCTGATCATCCCAAAACTGCAGATAGGAACTCCCTAAATCACCCGCATTAAACTCACCGTGGGTGGCGAGATGAAGCATATTGGCTGGGCCTTCCTGCTGTGCCTGAAGCAGATTCTCCTGAGTAAAGTCTTCATTGAACAACACATTCACTGAATTTTGCTGAGTGGTCTCCGGGATGGCCTGTGAAGAAATAACATCCAACTCTAACCCCACCGCAGGGAGATCGTTTAACTGCTCAAACTCCGTCGCCCCCGCTGCCACAATTTGAGAGGATGGAGCCGAAGCTCCAAAATCTGTTTCCAGCAAATCAACACTGGGAATCAGAGAAATTCCATAGCGCTCAATGGCAAACTCATCCTCTTTCATCATCGCCGCGAGGGGCAAGGTCCGCAGCCCTGCATCCATCACATACATCACGTTATCGAGTTTTAAGCGCTCTAGCTCTGACTCCACAGGTTCCAACATCCAGCTATACATCTGCTGGGCCAAGGGCTTGTAGCTCCATTCGTCATAGGGGTCCGACACCGCCATGCGAAAGAGTCGAGCCTGTTGCAACAGTTCCTCACGGGTCACGCTCACTAACTGCTGCACAAGCGGCCCTTTACTGGGCACCAACACCAACATCAACTGGTCATCATCCCGCTGCTCCTCGGTTTGAGCTCGGCGATTCAGCGCCATGCTCGCCACTTGAGTTGCTCCAAACCCTTCATCCGCAGCTTGAGCCTGGGGGACAAACAAACCATAGACCACCGCTGAGTTCACACCATGGGCCTCTGTCGCATTGTCGAGGACCATTCGGGTTTCTGCTACGGTCACCCCCCTTGAGGCAGGCGTCCCCCAATAGTCTGTATAGGCAGCGGAGAAGCTACTGTCGATCTCCTCAACCACAGTCGTATTTACCAAACTTAGGGGAGCTGGCGCGCTCGGCGCTCCTGTGGGGGACTCGGGAGCTTGAGTGGGAGGCAGAGATATTTGCGGTAGCTCCTCTGGCTCTGGTAACTCTGGTAAAGGCGTATCTACAACATTTTCCAGTTCAAACGTCACAGTTGCAATCCCAACCTCAGCCTCCACTTGATAGGCTCCGGCTTGTCCATTCGCTGTCGCTAGGGCTTGTCCCTCACCCGCCCCATCAGTCGTTACCGTCACCGCAGAAAGTTCAGCACTGGCCGCAGAGCTTGGTCCTGCTGTAGGTGCAGTAAAGGTTACGGTCACTCCTGGAATAACATTGCCAAACTGATCCAAAACTTGTACTCGCAACTCATCCGCAAAAGTGGTATTCACCTGTGCCACTTGCTCATTGCCACCTAGCAAGTTCACTTCGGCTGGAGCATCAGGCAAATTGGTGAGGCTAATACCGCTGCTCACAGTACCCGTCGATAAGCCAATGCCATAGGAACCGGCAACGGTATTCGCTACAAAGCTGGTGCTGGCCTGCCCCAGGCTATCCGTTGTCAGCGAGACAGCCCCACCCGTTGAGCTATCACTGACATTCGCCCCAGTCCCTGGGAAACTCAAGTTCACGATCGCCCCTGGGACAACATTGCCAAACTGATCCGTTACTGCCACCAATAGCGGATTAGAAAATGCTGTGTTTACAACTGTACTCTGGCCATCTCCATCCAGGACATCTAAATGAGCGGGAGCATCGGGTAAATTGGTGAGCGGAACATTACTCGTCAAGCTCCCCGCCGATAAACTGAGGCCATAGCCTCCAGCAGTGGTATTTGCCACCAGTCCAGTGTTCGCTTGGCCCGCCGCATCCGTTGTTAGAGCCACTGTCCCTGCATTGGCACTTGCTCCAGCTCCCGGCAGACTGACATTCACTGCCACCCCCGGCACCGCATTTCCAAATTGATCCGTTACCGTCACCTGAAGCGGATCAGCAAAGGCTGTATTGACCACCGTGGTCTGAGCATTGCCATTGAGCTGGGCCGGTGCGTCGGGCAGATTTTCCAAGCTCAGATTGCTCGCTAGGACACCCGCCGTTAAGCCAACGGCATAGCTGCCAGAGATAGTATTGGCAGTGAGGCTAGTGGTAGCCTGCCCCAAATTATCGGTGGTTAAGGCGATCTCACCCGCATTGGAACTCGCCCCAGCTCCCGGCAAACTCAAATCAACGGTCACTCCAGGAACCGCATTGCCAAACTGGTCCGTAACTGTAGCCTGAAGCGGGTTGGCAAAAGCAGTATTAACGACGGTGCTCTGGTTATTGCCACTGTTCACCAGCAGTTGTGCAGGGGCATCAGGCAGATTGGTTAGCGTTGCATTGTTGCTTAGGCTTCCAGATGTAAGACCAACCCCATAGTTTCCAGCGATCGTATTAGCAGTGAGATCGACCATCACTTGCCCTGCACTATCAGTTACCAGAAAGATGGCATTAAGATCAGTACCATTGGTTGCAGTAGCGCTAGCGCCACTGCCCGGCAAGCTAACCCCTAACGCCTGCAATGGAATCGGATTACCAAACTGATCTGTCACCGCAAGCTGAAGTGGATTCGCAAACGCAGTATTGACGACGGTGCTTTGGTTGTCGCCATTGAGGATCGCAATTTGGTCAGGAACATCAGGAGTGTTTGTTAGGGAAATTCCATATAAATTGAGTGGGTTTCCAATATCCAACGTGATGGCATAAGTCCCAGCCACTGTATTAGCCGTTGCTATGGCAGTTGCAACACCACTGTCATCAGTGCGCAATGTACCTAGGCTCGCGCTCGCTCCAGTCGTCGGAGCTGACACAACAACGTCCACACCCGCGATCGCGCTCCCAAAAGAATCTGTGATGCTCAGCTCAATAGGATTAGCAAACGCTTGGGTGACCTGGGTCGTTTGCCCAAATCCACTGGTGACAGCGGTCAAGTTATTGTCCAGCTCATAAGCACCAATATCTCGATGGTTGACAGCAGTCAGGCCTCGTTGATCTGTGAAGGTCGCACTGCCATTACCAGCATCAACAGCAACACTATTTGCTCTTAGTGCATGGGTCTCAGTCAGGCCACCATTATTGGCCAAGGACAAAAGGAGAGGATCCGTGCCATCTGGCAAATCAGAGCTGACATATCCCGTGCTCGTCGCTCGACTTCGAACAATATTATTGCCCAGGCTCGTTATTACGCCAGCAATGTCTGGATTACTCGCAGCGGTA
Organism: uncultured Pseudanabaenaceae cyanobacterium; assembly: GCA_937949725.1. Lineage (GTDB taxonomy): Bacteria > Cyanobacteriota > Cyanobacteriia > PCC-9006 > JAAUQQ01 > JAAUQQ01. The sequence goes on along the minus strand of CALECT010000017.1, from coordinate 67,215 downwards.
TTTCCAGCCACAATGGTGTTTTGCAAAGTCAAACTACCACCGAAGAGGTTAGTCAATCCACCACCACCACTGGTAGCAGTATTATTTGCAACCGTTACATTGTTCAGGTCCACTGGGGCATTTGCCCCCAGAGAAAGCCCACCACCGCTAGAGTCCGATATATTACTTGAAATAGTGCTGTTCTGCAGTTGGATTGGAGGACTAGAGGCCGTGGGGTTTAGGTCTAAACCAGCCCCATTAGCAGTCGCATTATTGTTACTAAAGGTACTACCCTCAATCATTAGGGTTTGGCTGCCCTCATGGGACAACCCACCACCACTGGCAGAAGTGGTATTACCATTAACAGTTGTAGAGCGAATTGTAACGGCGCCACTGCTAGAGCCTTGTAAGGCAATGCCTCCCCCTCTCTGCGCAGCACTATTCGCTTGAACTAAAGAAGTATCAAGACTCAAACTACCATTGGTATTGATAGCACCGCCTCGGCCATCAGATTGATTGTTCAGGAAACGACTATTGGTAACCGTTGCCATTGAAGAATCATCAATCGAGATTGCCCCACCATGCGAGGAACTGTCATTGCCCTGAAACAGAACATTGTCCACCAGGGCAGAGCTGCCAGTGCCCAGCTCTAAGCCTCCACCAAATGTTGCTTCATTTGTCAGGATCAAACTGTTACTGGCTGAAAGATTGCTAGCATTTAAGCGAATCCCACCGCCATCTATCCCAGCAACATTTTGAACAATATTGCTATCCATCAGAGTGATCATGCCACTACTGGATTGAGCTGCCAGGCCGCCTCCATGATCAGTAGCGGTATTGCGTTCAAAAAGTGTATTCGCAATGGTCAAGTCAGCAGAATTCGTCTTAAATAAGCCACCACCAGACCGCGCACTGTTATTAAGGAAGAAGCTTTGACTGAGCGAGAGCAAGCTTCCAGCAGGGGCATCCAAGTAGAGACCACCGCCATCCTGTTGAGCGCTATTGCTATCAAAAGTGCTACCGGAGATCGTGAGCTGACCGCTGGCATTGATTTGGGATGCGATCGCTCCCCCACTCGTAGCCGCCTGGTTATTCTCAAATCGCGTGTTGAGAATCGTGGACTTGGCATTCTGAAACTGAAAAAGTCCCCCTCCAGCCTGTGCTGCTGTGTTTCCAGCTAAAACACTATTACTCAAGTTCAGCGTGGCATCTCCGATCAGAAATAATCCGCCGCCGTTATCTCCGAGGGATTGATTGCTTACGAAAGATGCTCCGTCGATATTGAGTTCTGCGGCTCCTTCTGCGGCGATTGCCCCTCCATCAAGTGCTGCCGTATTAGCAGAAAACGTCGTTCCAGAAATTGTATTACTACTACTGCTACCAATGAAGATGGCACCTCCATCTCCCAAGACTGAACTGCTAGAAGTCACTCTATTCCGTAAAAAGGTGCCACCTGTAATATCTAATTGACTATTGCTATCCCCTTGGTTCGCGATCGCCCCACCAAATTCAACAGCCTGATTATCTCTGAAATCAGAATTTAGAATAGTCGTGGTGCTACTGTCCTGCTGGTAAATCGCCCCTCCCTCTGAGCCTGCAGTATTCCCCGTGAACTCAGCTGTTGAGATTTGCGCAATCCCATCGGCTTTCTGGTAAATTGCTCCTCCATCAACTGAGGCAACATTGTTTTGGAAGAGATCATTGGTAATGCTGATGGAGCCATCATTGGCGATCGCTCCTCCCAGTGGTGCTTCATTGAATGTGAAAGTATTACCCGAAGCAATGACGCTAGCAGGAGAATCTATATCAAGTGCTCCTCCGTGACCATCCGCCGCACGGTTATTTGAAAAAGCATTGTCGCGGAGCGTCAAAGCACCCTGAAAAATCTCAATCGCACCTCCATCATCTTGGGCTTCATTATTGCGAAACTCAGAATCTTGGATAGTGATGCTACCACTAGACGCAATCTGAACTGCACCTCCATCTCCAGCGGCTGAAGTCGTCGCTGTATTCAGCTCAAATTCACTATTAGTAATCGTGAGGCTGCTAGCAGCATTACCCAGAGCAACAATCCCTCCCCCACGAGTCGCTGAATTGCTAATGAAGCGAGAGTCTTCAATAGTGGCATCTGAGGATTGAGCGAGAGCAATTCCTCCGCCTTCGTCAACCGCCAAATTTCCATCAAACTCAGTCTGGTCAATTTGCAGCCTCCCCTCACTATAAATTGCTCCACCATCGCCCACTGCAGTATTAGATTCAAAACGACTAGCAGCGATAGTTAAGGAACCATTCGGGTCAATATCAATAGCTCCACCATCACCATTAAGTGCACCATTATCAGCAAAGATGCTATTGCTGATTTCTACGGAACCATTTCCGATATCAATCGCCCCACCATCATCTTCTGCCACGTTGATTGTAAAGAGGGTATTGTCAATTCTTAGGCCATCACCATGGGTATGGATTGCTCCCCCATCCTCTCCACTACCCAATACTCGGTTATTGGAAAAAACACTATTTTCGATGGTGACATTATCGGCATCATTCTCGATTCCTCCCCCCCCCGAGCTGGTGATGCCATCGCTAAAAGTTATGCCGGATAGAGTCGTACCATCTGCACTGCTATCTAAGTGCAGAATGCGATGATTATCTGCGCGATTGCCAGCAGCATTGCCATCACCATTGGCATCACCGCTAATCGTTGTACTCGCTGTACCTTGGCCCTGTAAGCGGATTTGTTTATCAACAATAATCTCACTACCTTCTCGATAGGTAGCAGCGGCAAGATTCACAGTTCCACCTGAAACCGCAGCATCCACAGCATTCTGGATGCTGCCATTGGCACCCACATTGACCGTGTTAGCAGTCCCAGAAAGTTGACTTCCTGAAACTAGAGTCACTCGCTCATTCAAATTCAGCGTTGGAGCATCCAGCCCCAGGTTGCCACCGCTGATATTCGTGGAGGCATCAATGGGAGCATCCACCGTAATGGAATTAGTTGCCTGCAGCTGAACATTATTTCCATCCAGAGCCGTTTCTACAGTGGCAGCATCAATCGTGCTAGACAAAGGATCATTTGCGCCACCAGTAATGGTTCCAACTCCACCACCATTCACAACCGTCAGGTCCAACGGGTCAATCAGCCACCGCCCCGTTGCACCATCCACCGAAGCTGTATTTACATTAGTTGTAGAGACAATATTTAACTGCTGTTTGCCAGAGGTCTCCACCAGGCCACCGTCTCCACCGGGAGCCAATGAACGTGCCGTAGCCGTTCCAGCAAACTCAGCAGTGCCATCGGACCAAACAATAACCTCTCCGCCATCGGGACGAATGTCCGAGTTTGAAGCTATACCATCGGCTCGTAGAACCGAGGCAGCATTTAGCCGAGTCGAGACAGCACGGAGCATCTCCCCGCGTCCCTGGTAATCTCCACCCACATGAATGTCACCACCAGCCGCGCCAGATGCATCAACAACTGCATTCGTGACCTGGACTTCATTCCCCAAGACTTTGACCTGGCCACCAACGGCTTCAGCGGAAGACACATCCACTGTTCCAGATAAAACACTAGTGCCTGCTTGCAGGGAAACAGACCCGTCGGCATTTAAGCTCAGGCCAGTGGCTTCAGCCACGGGTTGAGCCACAACAGCGGGGAGACTATGCCTTGGGCTAGAGCCAGCCTGAGCCCCAGGCAACTCAAGATTTAGCAGGCCTCCCTCAAGACTCACCCGCTGACCGCCACTGGCAGACAACACAGTGACCTCTCCGCCAGGGGCTGACAGCGAGCCCGTATTGACTACCGCATTGCCAAGCAATCCCAGGGACTGACCATCCGTGACAGCGAGCTGGCCTTGGTTGGCGATCGCCCCCCCTGCTGCATCCGCAGAAAACTCCAAAGCCTCCACCGAGCCCGCCACCGCTGTTTGAGCGGTGACCCCTTCTTCCAAGAGGTCAACCCACTGGTCACCAACCTGGATACGATCCGCAGTAGTCGCAGTGAAAGAACCATTCAAGTCCAGCTGCGCATTGGGACCAAAGACAACGCCATTAGGGTTGAGCAAAAAGAGATCCGCTGAGCTGCCGCTCACTTTGAGCGTGCCATCAATGCTGGAAGGACCTCCACCCACCTGACTAAAGACTGCTTCGAGTCCCGCAGGGGTTTGGAAATTGGCAGTCTGCCCCGCCTCTAGATCAAGCTGATCAAAACGGTGGAACAGGTTTTCCCCCGCCTGGGCCCCGCCCCTAATCTCAAATTGGTCCCCCCCAGCATCCACCAAAACTTGGGTCTGGGTCGCGCCATCCGTCGGCAGTACTTGGGCGACAAACTGAGGACTGCTGGCTTCCACAGACATACTGTCTGCAAGCGGTGTAATGGGGGATGCGATTGCAGCAGTTTGCCCAACCTGTGACCCACTCACCATGGGGTCAGGCTGATTGGGAAAGGGGGAAAGACTGGGAAAGGGAACTTCAGCCGCCTGGGCAAAAGGCGACGCAACACCCAAAAGCGGCAAAAATGCCAAGGTCTTTCCAGTGGTTGAAAAAGCTGCGGCCATAGGACGAAAGTCCTCGATTGCAAGAAGCGGTAGATTGCAATCGGCCCTGACACTCAATATCTATGGTTCACCAAGCGCTGTTTGAAACCATGCGTATATTCGACATTAAAATTTTAAGGTTTTCGTCAATTTTCTGGCTATCAGAGCAACACAGCCTCTCTTTCTCCAATTCTCTAGACTTCTGCTAACTCACCCACCATGACTTCTCTAGCCAACTCATAAATACTTTTAAAGTATTAATCTAAGCAGAATCATATATTGGACATCTTTCGCAGGCTCAACCATGATCAATACAGTCATCCGTTGACCTCAACTCACCCGCTGACCTCAACCCCAGCGGCTAGCGCGATCGCCCAGGAGCAACCATGAGCAAAGGCACCCTCTTCGACAAAGTGTGGGATCTCCACACCGTCGGAACGCTACCTTCCGGCCAAACCCAACTCTTCATTGGCCTACACCTAATCCACGAAGTCACCAGCCCCCAAGCCTTTGCCATGCTGCGAGAGCGGGGCCTATCGGTCATGTATCCCCAGCGCACCGTCGCCACCGTGGACCACATTGTCCCCACGGAAAACCAGGCTCGTCCCTTCGCCGATACCCTGGCGGAAGAGATGATCCAAAACCTGGAAAAGAACTGCAAAGACAACGACATCCGCTTCTACAACATCGGCAGCGGCAGCCAGGGCATTGTCCATGTGATTGCCCCGGAGCAAGGCCTGACCCAGCCCGGCATGACCATCGCCTGCGGTGACAGCCACACCTCCACCCACGGCGCATTTGGTGCCATTTCCTTTGGCATCGGCACCAGCCAAGTGCGGGACGTATTGGCCTCCCAAACCCTAGCCCTAGGAAAGCTCAAGGTCCGCCGCGTGGAAGTCAACGGCAAGCTCAAGCCCGGCGTCTATGCCAAGGACGTGGTGCTGCATTTGATTCGTAAGCTGGGCGTGAAGGGCGGCGTCGGCTATGCCTATGAATACGCAGGCAGCACCTTCGAAGCCATGTCCATGGAAGAGCGCATGACCGTGTGCAACATGGCGATCGAAGGCGGCGCACGCTGCGGCTATGTCAATCCTGACCAGGTCACCTTTAATTATTTAGAAGGTCGCGACTTTGCCCCCAAGGGCGATGACTGGAATAAAGCCGTGGACTGGTGGACCAGCCTGCGGAGCGATGCCGATGCTGACTATGACGACGTGGTGAAGTTTGACGCCGCCGACATCGAGCCCACTATCACCTGGGGCATTACCCCGGACCAGGGCATTGGCGTCAGCGAAGCCGTTCCCACCGCCGATAGCTTTGCTGAAGCCGATCAACCCCTGATCCAAGAAGCCTATGCCTATATGGATCTAGCCCCTGGCACCGCCATCCAAGGCACCCCCGTGGATGTCTGCTTCATTGGCAGCTGCACCAACGGTCGCCTGAGCGATTTACAAGAAGCGGCAAAAGTCGCCCAGGGTCGCCAGGTGGCTAACGGCATCAAAGCCTTCGTGGTGCCCGGCTCCGAGCGGGTAAAGAAGGAGGCCGAGGCGGAAGGGTTGGACAAAATCTTTGAGGCGGCGGGCTTTGAATGGCGCGAGGCGGGCTGTTCCATGTGCCTGGCCATGAACCCCGACAAGCTCCAGGGTCGCCAAATCAGCGCCTCGTCTTCCAATCGCAACTTCAAGGGTCGCCAGGGGTCTGCTTCTGGGCGGACGCTGTTGATGAGCCCGGCCATGGTGGCTGCTGCTGCGATCGCAGGTAAGGTTTCCGACGTGCGGGAGCTGCTTTAAGTGCTGTCCCGCTGAGCAACCTGGGTCGGGCGGCTAAACAGCAAAAAGAGCGAAGCATTCGGCTTGAGCCCAACGGTCATTCCCGTTATCTCTCAACCCAATGCTTCGCCCCTACGTTGGCGAAACTCTATTGTGATGCTGATTCAACAGCCTTACAGCAGAAAACCAGGCCAAGGGCTAGCACTCTGGTAAAACCAGCGTCCCCAGCCAAAGAAGCCATGGAAGAACAGAGCCAGCGCAACGTAAATGCCCACCATGCCCGACAATGCCGCCGAAATCTTGGCGCATTTAGGCGCAAAGGCATACACGCCCACATAGCCCAAGCCCCAAGCCAGAAAGGCACAAACCACTGACACGCCATAGAGGAATAAGAAACCAGCTGGCGAAGTGTGATTGCTCAAGCTGACAATCCAAATCAGCAGCCCCCACACAATGCGGCTAACGAAATGCCCGGCAATCAGGCCAACAATAATCTCTAACCAGTTATTTTGATCCGAAGCCATGGCAGCAGTCTCTTAGGCAAATTAGATAGTCCTAGGATTCCCAGGTAGCCGATGGAATCGCTTACTTCAAAGGCTTTTCATTCTTTTTGCTCGCAGTGAAATCTGTCACCCAATTTTCTTTTTCCACTCACAACATCCCCCAACCATGAGTAGCAATTCCAAAATCACCTCCATTCAGGGCAACGCCCTTCCCCTCATCGGTAACGATATAGATACGGATCGCATTATCCCCGCTCGCTTTCTTAAATGCGTCACCTTTGATGGCCTAGGCGAGCATGTCTTTGCAGACGATCGCAGTCAATTAGAAGGTAAACATGCCTTTGATCAACCCCAGTACCAAGAAGCCAAGGTTCTACTCGTGAATCGCAACTTTGGCTGCGGTTCCAGCCGGGAACATGCCCCCCAGGCGATCGCCCGCTGGGGCATCCAAGCCATCATTGGCGAAAGCTTTGCCGAGATCTTCTTTGGCAACTGCCTAGCCATGGGCATTCCCTGCCTCGTGGCCGACAGCAAAACCCTCGCGACCCTCCAGGCCAAGGTTCAGGCTGACCCCATTGTCGAGATCGAAGTGGATGTAACCAACCGCCAGGTGACTTGCGATGACTTCTCTGCCGCGCTAACCCTGGACGATGGTCCCCAGCAGATGCTGACCGGCGGCACCTGGGATGCCTGTGGCCAACTCGTCGCCCAGGCAGATTCCATTGCTAAAACCGTTGAGAAATTGCCCTACGTGGGCTGGGGGGCGGCAGCATAGCTAGCCCTTCCAGCAACGTTTCAGCGCCCTAGGCCCTATCCACAAAACTGTCTGGATAGGGCCTAGGGCGTGCTCTATTTTCTTTCCCAACGCTTTACCCTTTCTTCTTTAACGACCGTCTTTATGCGGATATTTCTAATAAGAGTCGATTAGATCACAACAATGCAGGCCTGCAACCCGTAAAGTTGACTAACAGTCAGGACCGTACAAAGATATCGTCTCGTTATAGCTTTCCAGCGATTAAACGGGCATTTCCTCCGGTGGAGTTCCATTCATGTCAGAACTTTCGAGCACCCTAGAGCGAATATCAGACGGCGTCAAAAATGGTAGCTCCCGGCTTGCCCTCCACCTTCAGGGCCTGGATCCGGGATTAAGTCGTGCGGATATCGAACGCAAAATTCGCAACTTTCCCTTTGCCCTGCCCCAAGAATTCTACGAGCTTTATGAGTGGCGCAATGGGGGCTCCCTAGAAATCTCCTATTTGGCTGGTATTTACTCCCTGGATGAGGCGTTAGCCCTCTATCAGAGCATGTGTGAGAGCGGTCAGAATTTTGACCCCCACCTTTTTCCCGTGCTCAAGCTCCATGAAGAAGGCGGCATTGTTGTTTGCCTCAAGGGCAGCGATAGCCCCAAGGAATCTTCGCCAGTGCTGGAATGGCGAGCGGGCGGGCAGGAGCCTGGTATCTGGCATGGGCGGTTTACAGATTTGATGCTGGCGATCGCAGAGGCTCTAGATATGGATAGCCAAAAGACATCGGTCCTAGCTTAGGCTCCAGCAGAAATCTGATCTCTTAAAAAATGGATTTCCCAAGGTTTCAGCTCCAGCTCTGGAAAGGATTTTGCACCAAGTAAGAGTTGTAATAGCGGCGATCGCCCGTCACCTCCCGACCAATCCAATCCGGCAGCTCAAACGCCTGCTCCTCAGAACTCAGCTCCACCTCCGCCAGAATCAACCCCGCATTCTCTTCCTCGAACTCATCGACTTCCCAGATGAACTCCCCCACCGGAATCTTGTAGCGAGTCTTGGCAACGAAGGGGCGATCGCACAAAGTCTCCAAAATATCCCGTGCCTCATCCACCGGAATCTCATATTCAAACTCCGGCCGGCTCAGGCCCTGGACGGGTCCCTTAAGGGTTAAAAATCCCTTAGGCCCTGCAATACGAACCCTCACAGTGCGGTGGTTGCGAGTGGCAATATAGCCCTGGCAATAGGAGACACCTTCCACCAGGCCACGCCACCCGTCATTGGCGAGGAGGAACTTCCGTTCGATTTCTTTACCCATCGTTTAACCAACGTCCCTGACTATTCAGTTCGGCCCACCAAGAAGGCCTGAATTTCTGCATCGCTAGCCTGGGGAGCGATCGCCCCCAGCCCCGTCGTTGCCAAGCTACCCGCTGCATTGGCATAGCGAACCGCATCAGCAACAAAGCTCTCATTCCCCAGCTCCTGCAAGCTGTGGGCCGCCAGTTGGTGAATCAGCCCCGCGACAAATGCATCTCCGGCGCCCGTTGTATCTTGCACCGCCATGCAAAAAGCTGGGATATGTCCCTGGGGGCCAGCGGCGAAGGCATAGCTCGCTCCCTCAGCGCCAGAGGTGACAAAGATCGCTTCTAACTGATCCACCTGGCCCAAAATCCGACTGGCATCCGTTTTGCCATAGAGCCACTGAGCATCACTCTTGGACAGCTTGAGAAAATCCACTTGTTGAGCCAAAGCCTCTACCTGGGACTTCGCCGCCTCAGGATCCGGCCAAAACATCGGCCGCCAATTCACATCCAGAACAATTCTAAGAAAATAATCATTGGCCAGCTCAATTGCCCGTTGCAATGCCGCCGCAGAATCTGGATAGGCCAAGGCATTGCTGCCGAGCACCAAGTAATCTGCTCCCAGAAAAAGAGCTTCTGGCAAATCACTCGCCTGAAGCTTAGCGTCGGCAAAGCCATCCGCTTTTGTCCCACCAAAGCCCAGGAACTTTCGTTCTCCAGCGTCTAACTCCAATTCCACAATGCGTGTCGGAGCAGAGCCATTGCGAGAAACTGCGCTTACATCAACACCCGATTGATCTAGCTGTGCCAAGAGTTGTTGCCCCGGTTCATCCTGCCCTAGGCAGCTCACCAAAGCCGAGGATGTCCCTAACCTAGACAATCCACAAGCCACATTTGCCGGAGCACCACCGGGGTAAGCCGATGCACCAGTGTTGCTAGTCATCATGACTCGATCCAACAATGCTTCACCGACACAGATCACGCGGGGACTTGCCATATAGCTCTATTAAATGAAGAGAAGTTGGAGAAGTTGAATGGAACCATCCCCTCCGAGGAGCAGAGAGGCTAGCTTCCAACAGAATCACCCTATTGATTCATCCGGTTACCCACAGATTGAGGCAACCGATCAAAATTCATCGACTAGAAAGCCTCTGATGTAAGAGACAACTGAGCCAAAATAACTTGTAGCTTGAGGCGTCAAAAGATGGGGTTACAGCGGAATGTAAAACTCCAAGCCAGCACCATTCAAGCAGAAATTTCCCCAAACACCTGTGAACCACAAAAAATTGCAATGGAGTCTAGACGCAATCCGTCAGGGGATCAAGTTAACGACGACCCAATTGCAACGCAAGAAGGGCGTCACCAGGCGTAAAGTTGTCCAAACAAGCTAGTCATTGATCCCGCGTCAGAAAAGCTTCATATTTCCAGAACAAGAGGAGGAATTTTCTTAAAAAGTCTGCTTTTTTGTCGCTAGAGCTAACGTTTTTGCGACTTTCTTGACATTCCTTTCTACAATGGGAGCACAGTAAGTACAAATACTGGGGTGAACCAACCTATGGCTGAGCGTGAAATTAAGACACCGACAGCGCTATCTGACCGCGAGCTTCAGATTGTTGAACTTGTGGCTTCAGGACTAACCAATCAGGAAATCGCCAGCCAGTTGGAGATCAGCAAGCGGACTGTGGACAACCACATCAGCAATATTTTGCAGAAGACAGAAACAGGGAATCGTGTCGCCCTTGTTCGCTGGGCGTTGGAATGGGGCAAGGTCTGTCTCGACCAGGTGAACTGTTGCACTTTGCCCATGCCCAGCATTGAACCTCCGGCAACCAGCACTGGCAGTTAACCCCTTCTAATCTCTGAGCTCATCACAAGCGTCGATCTAGCGGTAGCCTAGAAAAGCTTTGGCAATTTTTGCAATGTCTTGAGAACCGATGTAAAGGCTTTCATTGAGACGACTGCATGGCAAAAGCAAACTGCCACTTAGGATTACGGGATACCGAAAACAGCACTATGGGTTCTATTCGAGCACTGCGAGGAACGCGAGACATCCTCCCTGATGAGGCTGCTTACTGGCAGTGGGTCGAAGGAGAAGCGAGACAGCAATTTGCTCGGTCTGCCTATCGGGAAATTCGCACCCCCATTTTTGAAGAAACAGGTCTCTTTGCTCGCGGGATCGGCGAAGCCACCGATGTGGTGGGCAAAGAGATGTATAGCTTTACGGACCGAGGCGATCGCAGCATCACCCTCCGTCCCGAAAACACCGCAGGTGTAGTGCGCGCCTACATCGAAAATAAGCTGGCAGGCCAGGGCGGTGTCCAGCGTCTCTGGTATACCGGGCCAATGTTTCGTTACGAGCGACCCCAAGGTGGACGCCAACGTCAATTCCATCAGCTGGGCGCAGAGGTTCTGGGTAGTAAAGACCCTAGAGCTGATGCAGAAGTCATTGCGATCGCCCAGGACCTGCTCAAAAGCATTGGCCTCACGAATCTGACCATGGATCTTAATTCCGTGGGAGATAAAGCAGATCGTGCTGCCTACCGTGAAGCCCTAGTCGCCTACCTCACCCCCTACAAAGATGAGCTAGATGCCGACTCCCAGGATCGCCTCACCCGCAATCCCCTGCGAATCCTCGACAGCAAAAACGAACGTACCCAGGAAATCGTAGTCGATGCTCCCAACCTCCAGGATCATCTCAGCCCGGAATCCAAAGCATTCTTCGATCAAGTCAGGCAGGCCCTTACGGACCTAGACATTAGCTACCAGCTCAACCCTCGCCTCGTGCGTGGCCTGGACTACTACACCCACACTGCCTTCGAAATTCAATCCTCAGATCTGGGAGCCCAGGCAACAGTCTGCGGTGGTGGTCGTTACGATGGCTTAATTGAGCAGCTCGGTGGACCCGCGACGCCCGCCGTGGGCTGGGCCATGGGCATGGAGCGGCTGATGATTCTGCTCAAGGAGCTGCGAGAGGCTCCCGTCGCGGAGATGGATTTTTACGTTGTGTCACGCGGAGATGCGGCCCAAGCTCAGGCCCTGAAGATTGCCCAAAGCCTGCGTCGCCAGGGCTTCGGTGCCGAGCTAGACCTCAGCGGTAGTGCCTTTGGCAAACAGTTCAAGCGGGCAGATCGCAGCGGTGCTGTGGCCTGCATCATCCTGGGCGACAGCGAAGCTGAGAACCACAGCCTCCAGCTCAAGTGGCTGAAGTCGGGCCAACAAGAAGAACGGCAGCAGGACAGCTTCTTGCAAAGTGCCGATGCACTGCGCCAGCAAATTGACCAAGCGCGATCGACTTAACAGCCCCTCAGCATGGCCTAAGCTTGCTCCGAGCGATACGTGATGGATGATCCCCCTACGATTCAGCAGGTTCCAATTCGTTGAACCGTAGGGGAAAACAGCCCTTCGCCCGCAGAGGAGAGATTCGCGTGTCAGCAATTAGGATTTGGTACGAGAAGACAACTCTATAAACAAAAGTCCCAATGCTGCTTATCTGAGGCTGCATTGGGACTTTTGACTTTCCGCTAGGCTCACATCAAGCCTTGCTCACAGAACTACTGGCCCACCCCAGGTAAAGGCGCACCAAATTCAACCAAGAACGGTACTGATTCATCCGTCACCGTAGGCTCGGGCGCAACCGGCTTTGGTGCCACCACCGGAACAGCTACCTGAGATTGAGGAGCTACAGAGCGTCGGGCTGCTGGAGCAAAGTTGCGATTGATTACCAGTCCAGTTTGGCCACCCAAGGCAGCAGCAGACTGCTGCTGCTCATCTAAGGATAAAAGCTTGGGATCAATCACAGGCTCAACCGCTGCAGGAGGACGAGAACTCACAGAAACAGTCGGTTCACGCAGTTGACGCGTATCGACAATCTGAGCTGGATCCACGAGGGAAGCGTTTGCCGGGGGATTGAACGCGAGGGGCGCTTGGCCTAGGCGAGGTTGGGGTAGCTGGGGCAAGAAAGCAGCCTCTGGCGTGGCCTGGAAAACTGGTTGGGGAACCGCCTGGAGAGCTGGAGCGCTCGCCAAGCTTTGGGGGGCGATATTCGTCGGAACAGGCGGCAACTGACTGCTGCCCCACTCCACAGAACTATCCGCCACAGGCACAACCCCTTGGGGGACGGCAACGGGAGCGGGAGCCATACCTTGGGAGCGCTGAAGCGCCAAGGTCTCTTCCATGGAGACAAAACCTTCTTCGGGCTCAGCCGCAGCCGCTTCCATCGCTTCCAGAGAAGGGAGAGAAAACTCAGGCTCTTCGATCGGCCCATCGATATTTGGCAATACCGCTACCTCAGTAGCCCCTCCAGGCATAAATTCAGGAGGCTCAAAACCATCGGCTAGCAGGGGCTGGAGAGACCAACGGCCTTCGCCCAGGGCAGTCAATTCAACCTGGCCAGGCTGAAGAACGGTTCCAGGTGCAAGTTGCAACACCAAACGGGTCTTGCCTGCGGTCGTCTGGGAAGCTCGGATATTGGTGAAGACGCCACCGGATTGAGCCTCCAAAGCTTTAGGATTCACAGCTGCTCCGGGCAGATCCACCACAATCCGCATGGGGTTTGCCATGAGGAAGTACTTCGGCTTTGCAGCACTATCCAGGGCAAACCCGATCGCCCCCGTTTCAGGGCTATAGCTCCAGTCACCAATGCCAGCTGACATTGCAGGGGTCGCTGTCGAGATTGCTGCTGCCGTGGCGATCGCCATCACCCATGCCGCCGCTAACGGACTAGCCTTACGCCCCAAGGCTGAACCCAAGCGCCTTGCTTTGGAAAAAGACCTAGCGTGATTCCCAGAGGAGATCACGCTAGCCAGCCCAGTTACATCTACTTCCCCACAGGAAGATTTGGGCTGAGCAGCAAAAGACCGGAAGCAAGAAGATTGTGGTTTAACCATGGCGACAAATATCAGCACCTTTGGGCCGGGATTAGCATTTACGAGAGTGAGCCGAGGGCCTGCACTCAGCTTCTGCCGGGGGCTCGGAAAAAGCTGGACTAAAGGATAGACGCTTGATCGAAATTTGACACGGGCGATAGAGCCAAAACGGTACAAAAGTTCATCCCCCCCTGAGAGTTCGATCCCGTTAGTAGCTCCGCCATCCGCGCAATGTCTTTTGCAGCAGTCACTTCAGCGATTGCCATCTATGGGACTTAGTCCAGTAACATCTCTCTCAGCCGACCACCACCCACTGCCAGCAGCAGTCCTACGATCCCCAAAACAAACAACACCGCAAAAACTTTCTAGGGGTATGGCCCCTTGGACATTGCTCGGAACCGAATTAGGCAAGGAGGGAGCCCGAACATTATGCCAATGCGCTCCACAAACAAATGGCGGGATCCCCTTTCAAAGAGCATCCCGCCATAACAAATCCTTCAGTTGCGAATAGATTGAGCCATCGCCAAACCATTCTTAGAGGCAGGGCTACCCTCCCATCTGCTCAGCTTGCTCCTGGGCAACGCGGAAAGCCTCTTCACCCTGAGCCCCCGTGGGAGCAGGACCCATACGGATTTGAATCATGGGGCCAGAGCGGGCCAGGCGAATCACCATGCCATCTTCAACGTTGTACTCTTCCACCCGTTTGCCGCTGACATAGGTGCCATTGGTTCCCAAATTAACCACGCGCCAGCCAGAATCTGCTGCCTGGACCTCCACATGGTGGCGAGACACAACAGCGCTGTACAAAACCACTTGGTTATCCGCAGCACGGCCAATGCGCACTACCGAATCCTGCTCAAACGTCCAGGATTGGACTGGCGTTGACTGAAGCGGATGCAAGAGAGTCAGAGTAATCACAGGAATCGCACGGTAGACAAATGCAGATACGGACAACCAACCTAAGCTGGCTCCCAAGCAACTATTCCCAAAGGAAGGACTTGGTTTGTTTTTGAGTCTGAGCGACAGCGCAACCCCAATGAAGCAATGTTGACGGTTATAAGTCCTTACATCAAGCCAGGAATGACTGAAATTAGGTTAACCGAGACAACGAAGGCCTACGGGCAGAACGGCCAAAACAGAAGCGATGATGATGCTAAATGTAATCTGAACTCAATATACCCATCGCACCATAGTGCTCTAAGCAACCTGGAATAAAAATGTCACGAGGTCGCCTTTCCCCAAGGAGATGCGATCGCCCACTCTCAAGCGGTGACGATTCCCAGGAACCAACGGTAAATTGTTGACATAGGTACCATTCGAGCTACCCAGGTCTTCAATATAGTAGGCATCACCCTCCACGCGAATGTCCGCATGGACGCGGGAAACAACCTCCGAGTCAGGGAAGCCAGAGACATCAATATCCGGCGGAATGCGATCGTTGGCCTTACCTAGATGAACCACACTCAGAGATTCTGGAAGATCAACTGTCACATTGCTGCGAATGTGGAGCATTTTAGCAAGGGGTCGCTGAAGCTGCGTTTGGGAACTGCTGGCCTGGGGCGCAGGCTCCGCCTCTAGCTCAGCCACGGCCGCATCGGGGCTACTTTCGGCAGAAGCTTCCAAGGCCGCCTCTAAGTTGGCTTCAAAATCTAGCTCTGCATTGAAGTTCTCTCCGAGCGCTGCATCCAGGTCAGCCGAGGCTTCTGCGGAAGCCTGAGCAGCCTCCTCTATGCCTGTGACAGGGAAAGAAGGTGGAACTGAGCCAGAGATTGGAGGTGCTTCCATGGCAGTGGGTAATGCTTCACCCGTGGGCTGAATGTTAGAGCCACATTGACCGCAAAAGTTAGCATCCACCTGGACTTGAGCACCGCAATTAGAGCAGGGCATCATCTCTGGCAAAGGCGTATAGCAAGCCTCACATTGGGAGGCCCCTTCAGGGTTGTGATGGTCGCAATTCGGGCAAACAATCATATCAATTCGGCTTAGCTGAAACTGCGTTGAGCGCTGTCTTATGGGCCAGACGCCTCGCAGCAGAACTCTTGCAGTTGAACAACGAGCATGGCAGGGAACAGGTCAGACAGAAAAAGCCGTTCCGACTTGACTCCACCGCTATAGTTCCCCAAATTCCCACTGAATAAAATATTGCGGTGGAAAATCGACACCATCATAGCGACTGATTTTTATTCCAGAGTAGAGAAAAATAGCCGACACCGTCTACTGCAACATAACGAGAGCGTTACAGCAGGTGCCTCAAGCACAGGGGGCGACGAAGGTTGTAAAAGTCACTTTGCAGCTTTCGCAACCTGCATAGACTTTTAGCTTTCAGATAGAAATGACTCTGTTAAATCATATACATATGACCTAACAGAGCTTTCGTGGGAGCTCTGTTAGGTCATATGAGACGATGACATAGCCAAGACTCAGCTCGACTTCAATAGTAGGCCCATCCAAATGCCTACGCAAAGTTTTTGCCTGCATCCCGATCCATCAGCCAGCAAAGTTCTCCTATCGGTTGAATGAGCTTCGCTGGATAATTTTGGCCATCCGCTGTTTCGGAAAAGACTTGGGCCAGGGCTTCTTGCTTGCTGGCCCCTGCAACCAAAAACATCACTGTTCGGGCTTTATTTAGCAAGGGCAGGGTTAGGGTCAATCGTGGATCAGTTCCCTTGTACCCCACCGTCACCCAGCGATCGCTCACTCCCAGGGCATCTGTCCCTGGAAATAGCGACGCCGTATGGCCGTCATCCCCCATGCCTAGCAGGACAATATCGAATTGGGGCGTCGTACTCTCCGCGTCGGGCAAAACCCGCTTGAGCATTTGCTCATGGGCTTCGGCAGCCTGGGCAGGCTCCGGGGCGTCGGTGTTCATGGCATGGACATTGGCCACAGGGAAACCGGCAGGTTCCAGCCAAGCCAATCGCACCATGCGGTAGTTGCTATCGCGGTGGTCCGGAGCCACGTAGCGCTCATCTCCAAAGAACAAATGGAGCTGAGCGAGGGGCAGGGGTCGCCGTGCCAATTCTTCGTAGAGGGGCCTCGGCGTACTTCCTCCAGAGAGCACCAGGCTGCAAAAGCCTCGTTCTTTAACGGCTTGTTTGATTTTTGCCTCGACTAAATCTGCCGCTCGGGCCACGAGGGCGGGGCGATCGCTTAAAACTTCAACAATGGGGGCAGCAGTCATGGGATGAATTCTGAGGTGAAGGTCAGCTGGCAGTCAGGCAACCCAAGGAATACATAGGCGCAGCTCTTCACATTCTGAGAGAGGCATCATGGGCCTGGTTGATTCCACGGTTTTTCTCAAGGATTCCGGACCCTGGTGAGAATGGGCGAGTAGCTAATGTAGAATTTGCTACGCTCAAACAATCCAGGAGCACGGATCTATCCGGCCCATGACTTGCCCTCCTAACGCAGCAATTCGCCAATTTACTCAATTGGTTGACCTGCGGGGTAACATCAGGGGCGACAGATTTTTCTCTGCTCAAGCGGAATATCCTATTCCCTAGAATTGCCAGCCCCAGCAACCAGCCTAGATCGCTGTTCATAACCGACCTCCTTATCCCATGAAAGCTGCTTCCCCCTTGGCCTCTCGCACCCTGCTTATTGCAGGCCTTGTGCTGATTCTTTCAGCCCTTGTGGATTATTTCGTGCTTTTGATTCCACCCGATTTTTCCAATCGCGCCCAACAAGTCAATTTAGCTAGCCAGTTTGTGGATCGCGGCATTGTCCCATTGGTGGGCATTACTTTTCTGTTGCTGGGGGGCTGGATTCAAACGGAAGTTGAAGGGGGTCGCCAAAGCAGCATCACCAATGCGGCCCGTTTAGGCTCCATGGGGATCGCTGGACTGCTAAGCCTCTTGTTCTTGTTGATCGTGCCATTGCATTTCAACAACGTGCGGGTGCAGAAGAACACCTCCCTAGAAGGTATCAACGAGCAGGCGACCCGCGCTCAGAATGAACTCGGTCAAGCGGTTGAGAATCAGCTCCAGCAAGAGCGGACCCGTATCCAAGCTCTGCTACAAAATCAAAAGCTGTTAGAAGAAGCCATCGCAAGCGGTCAGCTCGAGGGAGAGCAAGTCGCCTTACTTCAGGGGTTCAAATCTGACCCTAGCTCTGTGGAGTCTTACCTTCAAGAAGAAGCCAAGAAAGAAACGGATCGCCTGAGCACTGAAATCACTACCCGCAAGGAAGAAGCGACCAAGGATGCAAGTCGCGGTGCTTGGAAAGCTAGCTCTCGAACCGTGTTGAGCAGTTTGTTATTGGCGATCGCCTACGCACTATTGAGCTGGACCGGACTGAAGGCCGCCTAGGCCAAGGCCTGTCAACAGCCCTTTCCTGGAGAACGGAAACCAATTTGAAATGAGCAGCCGATGGGGAGTGACCCATCGGCTTTTTTATTGGTTCATTCAAAGGGAAATAGCCAAGTCCTGGCAGGACTTAAAGCTGTACCCATTGTTGTCTCTCAGACCGCCATTTAGGGCAACCTAAGTAGACGTCGGGAGATATCTATATCGCTGAGACTTCACGCTGGAGCAGATTCACCTTCCATGTTCTCGATCTTTATCCTGACCTACAACGAAGAGCGAGACATCGCCGCCTGTGTTGAATCCGCCCTGCCCTGTGACGACATCATTGTGGTGGATTCCTGTAGTAGCGATCGCACCGGGGCGATCGTCGAAGAACTCTCCCAGCGCTACCCCGTCCGCCTCGTGGAACATGCCTTCGAGAGCCACGGTAAACAGCGCACCTGGATGCTCCAGTCCGACCTAGCCAAATATCAATGGGCCTATATCCTCGAAGCCGATGAGCGTATGACGCCTGAGCTGCACGAGGAATGCCGCGAAGCTGTAACCGCTAGCCAAGCGGCTCCCGAGAAGTCTCCTGTGGGCTACTTTGCCGCCGAACGCGTCATGTTTATGGGCAGCTGGATTCGCCACAGCACCCAGTATCCGCGCTACCAAATGCGCCTGCTCAATCGCGAGAAGGTGTGGTTTACGGACTACGGCCACACCGAGCGGGAGGTCTGCGAAGGCCCCACCGGATTCCTCAAAGCCACCTATCCCCACTACACCTCGGGTAAGGGCCTGAGCCGCTGGATCGACAAGCATAATCGCTACTCCAGCGATGAGGCCCTGGAAACGATTAGTCAGCGCCAAGCAGGTAGCGTCGACTGGAAAGACCTGTTCTTTGGCAAGACGGAGGTGGAGCGTCGCCATGCCCTCAAGAACCTCTCCCAGCATGTCCCTCTGCGGCCCTTGGCTCGCTTTATCTACATGTACGTTTTCTTAGGGGGCTGGCTGGACGGGCGCGCGGGCTTCCGCTGGTGTGTCTTGCAAATGTTCTACGAATATTTGATTTTGCTCAAGGCCTGGGAAATTGAAACGCAGCCCTATGCAGAGATATATGGGCCAGCAGCGACAGAGAAGGTTGCTCAGAACATTCAGTCCCCAGGAGCCCTGGAAGGACAGCCTAGAGAATCACAACAAGACTACGCCACTGCCCAGTCTTAGCCAGAGCTCCGGGGCAATGTTTGCCCAGGGCAGGATGGAGATGAATTAATTTGAGACAGCAGGTAACCCTAACAGGAGCTAGAACTGCCCTATCGAATACAAACCTTTCAGAATCCTCCTGAAACTGAGATAATTGGTTAATAATTCTCAATCCAGCCAACAGCCTTAATTGGCTAGCCTTGGCCCTGAGAAATTGTTTGTCAATTCACAACTTAATTGCCTTGAACTCAACTTCGAGTCAGCAGCAATTAATTCGCATCCCGTTTGGTCCCTGCCTCAATGTCTCTGCCTGACGACAATCGCCTGCCCCTCATCCAGCGGATTCAGCAAGACCTTAAAAGCGACCTTATTGCAGGTCTACTGGTCGTGATTCCCCTGGCAACGACTATTTGGTTAACGGTATCCATTGCCCGGTGGGTCGTGGATTTCCTGACAAGCATTCCCAAGCAGCTCAATCCCTTCAACGAGCTCAACCCTTTTCTTGGAAATCTCATTAACCTTGGAGTTGGCCTGGCAGTGCCCCTTTTGAGCCTGCTGCTCATTGGTCTTATGGCTCGCAATATCGTCGGGCGATTCTTGTTGGATTTTGGCGAGCGTACCCTGAAGTCAATCCCTCTAGCGGGTTCGATTTATACAACGCTCAAGCAGCTCCTAGAGACCCTGCTCAAGTCCAATAGTCGCTTCCGTCGTGTGGTGCTGCTGGAGTATCCCCGGCCTGGGATTTGGGCGATCGCGTTTGTCACAGGTACCGTGGCCGGCAGCCTCACTCCCGATGCAAACCAAGCCATGGCCAGTGTCTTTATTCCGACTACGCCCAATCCCACCACGGGCTGGTACGCGATCGTTCCAGAAAGCGAAATGGTGTCCACTGAACTCTCCGTTGAAGATGCCTTTAAAGTCCTGATTTCTGGGGGGATCGTCACCCCAGGCGATGCCGAACTGCGTGAAACAGCAACTGAGTCAGCGAGCAGAACACCGAAACAGCCCGCAGTCAATGCTCTGGGAGCCAGTAACAGCCAGCCCATTAATTCACTATTGACTCGGAAATCCACACCTGAAGGCGAACTCCAACCACTTCCCTTGGAGGAAGAACCGTCCTAGGCTGCTTAAGGGGCTAACAAACCAGTGAGGCACAGGTCAGAGCCTCTATTCCATCTATAGCTTGGCTGTTGCACTGTAACGACCCTAGTCAGCGCACATCATCCCAGTCTCTGTTCGACTGAACCTCGAAAACTCGTCCCCAGACTCATAATCTGATTCCGCACCATGCAAGCCCGACAACTTTCCCGTGAACTCGCCCTGTTGAGCCTGAGTCAGCTCCCCAACAAGGCTGTAAAAGAAGGACAAGACATCAATTTGGAGGACATGATCCTCGCAGCAGTTCGGGTTCTGGGTAGCGAAGCTCGCGATGGCTTAGAAGAAGCCGCTAGTGAACTCAGCAACGGCAGCGAACGACTCCTCAGCAGCGATATCACCACTATCAATGCCAACAGTGCAGCGGAGATGCTGCGCCAGGCCATGGACTACACCGAGAAAGCCATCAACAGTGCTAGGCGGGCGATTGAAATTCCCGAGATGCTGCAAATGGCCAATCGGGTGGAAGTCAAGTCCTATGCAATGGATATTGCCCGCAGCGTAAAGCGCAATAAGGCCGACATTGATACCCTTCTGGACCGAGTCATGGAGGGCTGGCGCTTAAGTCGGCTGCCAGCGATTGACCAGGATATTTTGAGAGTGGCGATCGCTGAATCAACCTACCTAGGCCTCGCAGCGCCAGTTGCAATTAACGCCGCAGTTGAATTGGCCAAACGCTACAGTGATGACGAAGGGCGGCGACGAATTAATGGCGTTCTGCGCCGAGCAGTGGATAGTCAAAAAGGCGGCGACGCTGACTCTGCGATTGATTAAGCGACCCCCTCTGAATTGCTGTTTGGGGGATGGCGTCTCCGTCCACCCTAAATTCAACTTTCAAACCCTATTTACTCTCCTCGTTTTCAGCCATGGCTTTTGACTGGTTTCGCCGTAAATTTAACGCCGATGACGATAAGGGCAAGGACAGCGAACCTAAAGCGGATGAGTCCAAAGCAACCGGCGAACAGGATTCAGCGGAGTCTGATGAGACGAGTGGCGAGGAGGCTGAAGATAATGATGATTATCTAGAGTTCGCCAAGGCTGCATTCCAAAATATAAAGTCTCAGCAGAGCACCACGGAAACTGAATCTGCCGAGACAGAAGCCGAGGCGTCAGCGCCAGAAGTTGCTGCGGTAGAAGAAGATAGTCCTGAACCAGAAGCCTCGGTTCCAGAATCGGCTCCCAAAGAACCTGAGCCTGCTCAGATCACTGAGACCGTGGCAGAAGAGGCGGAATCATCAGCTGATCCTGCCGCCACTGCCGAGCCGATCGCGACTGAAACAGCAGCGACTGCCTCAGAGCCTGCCATTGCTGAATCCGTAGTAGCGGTCGAGCCAGAAGAGAGCCAGCCCGAAGCAGCCGAACCAACCGTTGCAGCTTCCGAAAGTGCTGACGTTGAGGAAGTCACCGCCGAGCCTGCTCCCAAACCTAGCTCAACCGAGCCAGAACCCGCTGAAGCATCTGAATCAGAGGCAACTCCCGAACCCGCAACGACTTCAGAGTCAGAAACAGCACCCGAGCCAGAAGCGACGCCTGAACCTGAAGCCGCACCGGAACCTAAAGCAGCTCCCGAACCCGCCCTGAGCTTCCTGGCCCGCGCTGAAGCAGAACGGGAAGAGCGCCTGGAACGCCTTCAGGCCACGGCAATTGAAGAGCCCGAACCGGAGCCCGAGCCCGAAGAAGAATACGTTGATGACGGCTATGGCCCCGGCGTTGTCTTCGACGAAGACTTTATCTGGTCCGCTGAGGTCCTGGCTGCCCAAGGCCGACGTGCTGACCAAATCTCTGCCGAAGAGATCACCTGGCTTAAGCGCCTGCGCCAAGGATTGGGCAAAACCCGCCTCAATCTGATTAACCAGCTTAAGTCCATCGTCGGCCAAGGCCCCCTCAACGAGGATGCCGTCGATGAAATCGAATCCCTGCTACTCCAAGCTGATGTGGGCGTGGATGCCACGGATTACATCATTGAGTCCCTCCAGGCCAAGCTCAAGGAAGAAGTGTTGCCGCCCGCCCAGGCGATCGCCTACCTCAAGCGCCTCTTGCGAGAGCTGCTCGACTCCCCCCTTTCCGAAAACGACCCGCCGGTCCTAGCCCCCGAGAAAGACCGCCTCAACATCTGGCTAATGACCGGGGTCAACGGCGCGGGCAAAACCACCACCATCGGCAAACTTGCCCACCTGGCCACCAAATCTGACTATCGCTGCTTAATTGCCGCTGCGGACACCTTCCGAGCTGCTGCGGTCCAACAGGTTCAAGTCTGGGGAGAACGGAGCGGCATTGAGGTCATTGCCAACCCCGGCCAAAACACTGACCCCGCAGCTGTGGTCTATGACGCAGTCGAGGCTGCCCGCAGCCGCAACACTGAGTTATTGCTCGTCGATACCGCTGGACGCCTGCAAAACAAGAAGAACCTCATGGCAGAACTCTCTAAAGTTCGCCGCATCATCGATAAGAAGGCCCCAGAAGCCAAGGTCGAGTCCCTTTTGGTACTGGATGCAACCCTGGGCCAAAACGGCCTACGCCAGGCGGAAGTCTTCGCCCAGGCAGCCGAACTCAGCGGCGTTGTACTCACCAAGCTAGATGGCACCGCCCGAGGTGGCGTGGCTCTGGCAGTTGTGAAGCAACTGGGACTGCCCATCCGCTTTATCGGTGCTGGAGAAGGCATTGGTGACTTACGGCCCTTCTCAAGTTATGAGTTCATTGAGGCTTTGCTGAGCGGTTAATCGAACCAGCTACACCAAGCCATCATTTCCCTAGCCCTGTTAGAGCAATTCACTTGCGCTAACAGGGCATTGCTTTGGGCAGATTTACGACCTTATGACTCGGGCAGCACCGTAGAACCATATTTTCTCCGACAAGAAAATATAGGTAAACCTCCCATCGGCTGAATTGTTCAAGTGCAAGATTCTGTTACCAAATGGCAACTTTAAAACCCTAGAGAATGCACGGATGCGATCGCACTCATTCAGCCTGTAAACCAGTCAAGGTGTTAGTCATTTGGATCTAGAAAGAGTAGTATCCCGACCTAAAGCAGCAACATCTAGCTTCCAAAGAACACCGGACGGCTCAATCCTCAATCAGCCTTGAAGCGTAACGTTTAGGACGATTGAGCCAGCCTCAAGCTGGTTTAGTTCGCTTAGCGAACCAGGCTTAGGTCAGGAGATGCATTAGCACTATTCGATACCTGCACTTCAGGAATTCCTCTGGACTTCTGTCATTGAAATCAAGCCTGGAGGTTGAAAATAAGTTGGCAACCGTGCCAATTCGCGCTATCACTATGGGGCAGAAATCCAAGTCCCTTGTGGGGGAGCCCGTCGAGGTTCCCAAGGGCTTCAGTTTCCTCGCCCCCATTTCAACAGACCGTTAGGCAGCTGCCTCCCTTCAGATTCACATCGGGGTCTTCCCAACTTCATGACCACAGTGCCGCTATCCAAATCCAAATCCAAATCTCCGGTTCGCCCGGGGATGGAAGGCGGTGAGCTGGCAGCTCCGGTCGTCGCTCTCAAAGAGCTTGTAGCCCAGCTTAACCATGAGCAAAATAGCACTCAAGATCTACTGGGCTCCCTGGGCTTCGCCCTACGCAGCTTCCATAATCTCAATCAGTTCCTAGAACTGATTCCCATGGTGGCTAGCCGCGTCACCAAGGCCGATGGCGGGGCCTTGATGGTCCTACAACCCGATGGCGAGTTGCGCCTAGAGCGGTTCCATTTCAACGACGACAAACCCAACTATGAGAAACGCAGTGCTCCTCTAAAGCGAGCTCTGGAAGTGGCCACTGAGCAGTTTTCCCACCAGGATGATCAAACCCTGTCTCGCCCTGGTTGGGCCAGCCAACTGGATAGCTGGGTCACCCATGCCTTTGGCCCAGGGGTAAAGCTGTTCGGCACCTCTATACTCCAGCGAACATTGGAGCGTGGACGCCTCTATATCTTTAGCTATAGCCCCACCTATGAGTGGACCGAGAGTCGTCAAAAACTCGTTCGCTTTGTTGCAGATCAAACTTCCGTCGCCCTAGAGCAAGACGAGCTTGCGGGCGAGCTACGCCAGAAGCAGCGCCTGGATCGCGAGCTAGAGATTGGTGCCGAGATTCAGCGTCAGCTGCTTCCCCGAACCTGTCCCAAGGTGGAAGGTCTCACCTTCGCAGCTCGTTGTGAGACTGCGAATCGTGTTGGCGGTGATTACTATGATTTCATTCCCACTCGCAACGACGTTCGTCTGAACCAGCGCAAAGCCCAAGCCAGTGACCCCTGGGGCATTGCCATTGGCGATGTCATGGGTAAGGGCGTGCCTGCGGGCCTGATCATGACCATGCTGCGGGGTATGCTGCGAGCTGAGGTGCTCAACGGCCATCCGCCTGCCAGGATCTTGCAGCACCTCAATCGGGTGATGTATGCAGATCTAGAGAATTCAAATCGTTTTGTCACGCTGTTCTATTCGGTCTATGACCCCAGAACGCGCATTCTCCAATATAGCAACGCCGCCCATAACCCACCCCTACTATGGCGCTTTGCCACCAAGAGCCTCCATCGTCTGGACAGTCTAGGGATGTTGGTTGGCTTGGAACATAACAGCCATTACGAAGGCGGACAGGTCAAGCTGGAGCCGGGGGATGTGGTGGTTTACTACACCGATGGCTTTACTGATGCAGCGACTATTGATGGCGATCGCTTCGACGAAGATAACCTCATCCGCACGATCCAATGGGCCTGCCAGCGCTACGACGACCCTCAACGCATCCTTGACACCCTCTTTGACCGGGTACAGCAATTCATTGGCCCCAAGAAGCGCAACGACGATGACATGACTCTGGTAGTGCTGAAGGCAAATTTGCCTAGATAGAGACAATCGCTCAGCTCTGTTTCTTGCCCAAAGGTTGGAGAATGAGAACGGATATTGAATAGTGGATCGCCTAATTTCCTATGGGCATCATTCCTGGCAACCTTCCTTCTATCGTTTTCCCCTTACCAGCGGTTGAATTTCCAAAACGCATAGTACAATCGCAGCGTTTAGCCTATCCCTAGAAGTGCTAGGGGGAGAATCCCTGAATGATTGAGAATCTAGACCTTTCCCTCATTGTGCTCAACGATGGCAGCACTGCCCTTGATGCCCTGAGCCAAACTGCGACTCACACAACAATCCTGGCTCAACAGTTTGACCAAGACATCCTGGGAGATATGACTGGAGCTTGGGGCCGTTTTGTCGATTCTGGTCAGCTTTGGGCCATGCTGATCGGTTTTGTGATTGGCTATATCTTTAAGAGTCTGACGTCCTACGGTTAATGCCCCAATCCTCCCCCCCTGATAACACCGCTAGCTCCCAGAAAACCTGGAGCCAGCGGTTTGAGTCTTCGCTACACCCAGCGATCGCCCGCTTCAATGCCAGCATCGGCTTCGACATCGAGCTGATTGAGTACGACATCACTGGCTCCCAAGCCCATGCCAAGATGCTGGCCAGCACTGGCATCATCTCTGAAGCTGAAGCACAGCAGCTCGTCGAGGGGCTGGAGCAAATCCGCCAGGAATACCGCGAAGGCAAGCTCAATCCAACAGTGGATGACGAGGATGTCCATTTTGCAGTGGAACATCGCCTGACAGAACTGCTGGGTGATACGGGGAAAAAGCTGCACACTGCCCGCTCCCGTAATGACCAGGTGGGAACAGATATTCGCCTATACCTGCGGGACCATGTAGAGCGTATTCGTCAGCAATTGCGGGAGTTTCAGACTGTATTGCTAGGGTTAGCAGAACAGAATGTTGAAACCCTGATTCCTGGCTATACCCACCTCCAGCGAGCCCAGCCCGTGAGCTTGGCCCACCATCTGCTGGCCTATTGCGACATGGCGGAACGGGACCATGAGCGATTGGGTGATGCACTGAAAAGAATTAATTGCTCTCCCCTAGGGGCAGGGGCTCTGGCGGGTACGACCTTTCCCATTAACCGTCAGCTGAGTGCAAAACTATTGGGCTTTGAGCGGGTTTATGGCAATAGCCTGGATGCGGTAAGCGATCGCGACTTCGCCGTAGAATTCCTAGCTGCTTCCAGCCTCATTCTGGTCCACCTCAGCCGCATGTCCGAGGAGATGATTCTCTGGGCTTCGGAGGAATTTCGCTTCATTCGCCTTAAGGACAACTGCTCCACGGGCTCCAGCATCATGCCCCAGAAGAAGAACCCCGATATTCCAGAGCTGGTCCGGGGCAAAACCGGTCGGGTCTTTGGGCACTTGCAAGCCATGCTGGTGATTCTTAAAGGTCTGCCCCTGGCTTACAACAAAGACCTCCAGGAAGATAAAGAGGGCCTGTTTGATACCGTCAATACGGTCTCTGGCTGTCTCGAAGCCATGACAATCCTGCTGCGGGAGGGCATTGAGTTTCAGCCCCAGCGCTTGGCCGAGGCCGTTGCTTCGGACTTCTCCAATGCAACAGATGTGGCGGATTATTTGGCGGGCAAAGGCGTTCCCTTCCGGGAGGCATACAACCTGGTGGGCAAAGTGGTGCGTACGAGCTTGGCTCAGAACAAATTGCTTAAGGATTTGACTCTGGAAGAATGGCAGGCGCTCCATCCTAAGTTTGAGCAGGATATCTATGAAGCCATTACACCTAAGCAGGTCGTGGAAAGACGCAATAGCTACGGCGGCACGGGCTTTGAGCAAGTGAGGGAAGCGATCACCCGCTCCAAGGCTCAGCTCCAAAGCTAAGCCTCTACCTCTGCCATATCGACAGAACCAAATCCCCAGTGAGCTAATTTCCTGCTCACTGGGGATTTGTGTTTCGGGGCAACGCCAAAGCTAGCCATGGGGCCAAGACCTGCCCAGATTGAGGCATCTATGCCCCTGGGAGCGCCTGAGCAGGCAATCTACCTTGGTTAAATCAAAGCTCAAGGGATGGAGAGCGGGACAACCATGGCGAAGTTGAATTCACGGTTAACCGCAAAGCGACCCCTTCCGCCTTGGAAACAACTGCATCACTGGCAAGGCCTGGGCCTTGTTCTGCTGATGTTTCCCCTCGGCTTCTCCTTCATCCTGGGCTCTGCTGCCCTAGAACAAGCCAATCGTCAGGGTCTGCCTGAAGAAGGCTGGGCAGAGGAGTTGGCCGATAATCTCGGCAACAAGCTTTCAGGCAATAGCATCGCTAAAGCAATGCAATGGACAGGCCAGAGCATCATGCAATGGCAACCTCAACCGTCACAGGTTGCCGAAGGACTGGATTCAGACAAAGCTCCACAACCCATTGTCCTGCGGAGAAGGCAGCGACGAGCTATCAAACATGAAATTGCTGACCTTAGCGGGCAAACCCATCAACGCCTGGCTGAAGCGATTGAAACAAGAGCGAATCAAGCTATCCAACCTTCTCCCGCTGACATCAAACCTGCCCCAGCTTTCAGCGCAGCATCAACCAACCTAGCCACCGCACCGGTTTTACAACACCATCTCACTCCCGATCTTAGGCATAGGTCAACCCCTGCATCTGCGCCAACCACGGTAGGCAAGCTGCAACATAGCCCTGAGGAGGTCGCGAACTTCCTCGCGATCGCCCTAGGCACAGAATTTTCGCCCAACAGTCAACCCAGCAGCATCCCCCACATTCGAAAATGGACCCAAGACCTACGCATCCAAGTTTATGGTCATCCCACTCCTACTGATATCGCGACCTTGGAGCAGGTTGTGGCAGAAATCAATCACCTCCTGGGTGATGTAGAGCTGGGATTTGTCGAGAGCGAGCCCAACCTAGAAATCTTTTTTGTCGCTGAGCAAAACTTTAGCCAATACGAAGCCAGTTACAAGCCTGTGAACCATGGCTTCTTTTGGAACGAAGCCGCTCAGGGAGAAATACAGCGGGGACGGATTCTCATATCCACCACTGATATTAATCAACCCGAACGCTCCCACCTCATTCGCGAAGAGCTGACTCAATCCCTAGGCTTGATGCAGGACTCTGCCGCAGATTCCAACAGCATCTTTTTTCAGGGCTGGAGCCAAACCCAGGCCTACAGCAAGCAAGATAAACAACTCCTGACGATGCTGTATCGCCCTGACATTCAACCCGGAATGGATGCTGTAGCAGTGCAGCGGGTGTTGTTAGGCAGTTGAAGACAAATTGAAGAACAACTCGCCTTCAACATGGCCCAAACAGTGGACTAACTCCGCAGCCAGCGAGCCATCACCCAGCCGCCGGTTTCTAGTTCGTACCAACCATCCTTCTCATCAACAGTGCTGATTTTTAAGCCATTGGGGATGGAGCCGATGACCTGACCGCCAGGACTCTCACGGATGAGAAGGCGATCGCCATAGGTTGCCACTTCCATGGATTGACTGGAAGACGAGCGTACTGCAACGACCGCAGGCTCAGCAGGTGATTCCAGCGGTAACGGCTCGGCGATCGCTTCAGCCTGAAGCTGATCTTCAGCTACCAGAGGCTCAGCCAAAGTTGGCTCAGCAACCTCCTTAATCACGGACTCTACAGGGGCAAATGCAGTCTCTGCTGGGTCCACAACCCGAGGGGATTCAGCAACGTTAAGAGGTGTGGACTCTGGGGCCATCGCGCTGGGCAAGGAAATGGAATCTGACGCAGCAGCGACAAGCAGCGCACGAGAATTAATCTGACCGGGCTCCAAGTCAAGGCGAGGAGCTGAGACTTTATTGATAGAGGCGGGTGTGGGTACAGAGGCAGCCACAACAGGCTCTGCAACAGTTTGAATCAAAGTCGGTTCATCAGAAGCAACCTGCTCAACCACGACTTGATTACGAGTCTCCAAGGCAGGCTCAGCTTTTGGCAGACTCACGGCAATTTTGCCAGTCTTTAGGGGAACAGCAGCAACCTTGGGCTCCACCGCGACTTGAAGACCGAGTTGGGGAGATTCCGGCGAGGGGAGCTCAACCACCTGGCCAGGAATAGCAGCAGCGAGAGTCTGCTGCCCAGGTGAGACATCAGCAGCGGGGACAGACTGGGCAATGGGCTGCTGTTTTTGAGGCACATTGTTCTGAACTCTCCGCCCCACCTGCAACCAAGCCCGTGAAACCCAGGCACCGGAGCTAAGCCTAGCCCAGCCATCCTTCATTCCAATTACCGTGACCCGGTCACCATTCTTCAGTGCACCTACAACCGAGCCTTCTGGGGCTTTGCGCAAGCGCAAGGCTCCACCGTTCGTAACGACAGCAAACTCCCCCTCGGGCGACCATGCCACCGGCTTTTGAACCGCCTGGGCAGCTACGTAGGAACAGCTAAACTCCGGTGGCAAGCCCATAGCCCGAGCAGTCGCAGGACCCACGATGCCATCAGCCTGGAGATTCTGCTGTTTCTGGAAACGACGTACCGCAGCTTCGGTGCGTCCGCCAAACTTGCCATCCACGCCCCCGATGTCATAGCCGCGATCGCCCAAAGCGACTTGGAGCTGATCCACAGCCTCACATTGGGCCCCACGGCGCACCATGGCCTGGGCACTACCGGCAGTCCCCAATACCCCCAACACCACCAAAGCGCCCACAGAACCAATCTGCATCGCAGGCGTAGACAGTCGGTTAACCGTTTCCCCCAACGAAGCATCAGCAGCGCAAGGTTCTACCAACAACGACATCGATACTTGTTCAACAGCAGACTTATCGGTGGCGGACAGTCCAATGGACACCATGGGCTAAACTCCCCGTTGCAATCACACAGTTACTTCATGAAAAAGCTCTGCCTCACATCACCACTGGGGTAATGCTCACAACTCCTTGAAACGGATGGCGAAGCCTATGACTTCTCTCTACTCCGGATAGCAGGCCTAAAGATTGATACAAGCTTTATCAATGAGAACCGTACAATCTCTAAAATTCCGAGACAAATCGCTTACGTTAGTGCGTTTTTATACTTGCAAAGCAGGCAAAGCAATCGGCGATCACTCCCAAAGCAATGGCCTCAAATCACCCAAAGCCAGATTGTCTGAATGATTCCAAGCGAAATCCAATGAAATTACACAGTCATGAGTTGAGTAACGATTCAGTCACAATATCCATCCAAGCTCACATTCCCCTTGGAAGATGAAGATACGAAGAGAAACCCTGTTGAGGGAACCGGGAAGCATCAAAGCAACCGCCCTAACGACTTAAACCCATTGGATAACTCGACCACGTACTGTTGGCCTGAATCATTAGGCTCTTCTACTCCGCAATCAATATCCAAGCCACTTTTACCCGTTCATCGCCATGGCATTTCATAAGATCCTCGTCGCCCTCGATCACCACGACAATGCGGAAAGCGTTTTTAACCAGGCTATTGACCTGGCCCATCGTGAAGAGAGCGAGCTGATGCTTTTTAGCTGTGTGGAGTGGGCTCCCAGCCTTTATAAGGAGCCTGCTAGTAGCCTGGGAACCCTACCGGATCAAGACTTTTCCAGCCTGGATGTGGAGATGACCCAAATCAATCTCAACAAAACAAAGGAGCGGCTTCAGCATTTCCAGGAACGGGCGCAGCAATCCAACGTAAAAGCCAGTATTGCCTACGATGCCGGAGGGCCAGGCGCATTGATTTGCAAAAATGCAAAGGCTTGGGGAGCGGAGTTAATTTTGCTAGGTCGCCGAGGACGTTCTGGCCTGGCGGAACTGATGCTAGGCAGCGTTAGCAACTATGTCTTGCATAGAGCGAGTTGCTCTGTACTGGTAATTCAAGGTGAGCTGCCCAGCGTAGAGGTTTAGGGCAGGGTGAAATTAGGCGGTTAGGTTTCAAACAGGAGAGCTGACATGGTAGGCCATGTCAGCTCTCGCCTGTGTTTTGATTTGATTGCCGTTTATTGCTTCTAACCTGAGTTCGACAAATTTAAGACTGGCTTGGCTCTGCTGCCGTGAGCTAAACCTCACGGCTCAAAGCTCAAGTCCGTTAAAACGGACTGAACAGCCCACCAGCTAGGGTTGCAGCCCACTTTAGTGGGCTTTCGCTCTTAGGTTGGGAATTTATTCCCAACCTGCTTCGCAAGGGCTTTTTCGAACTGTCGAACTCAGGTTGCTTCTACAGCAGTATTCAAGCGGTATGACATCGCCTAGCAAGGCTTAGGTTGCAGCCACCTTTTGCTTCCGCGTCCGGCGCACCGTTGTTTTCGCTGTTTTCGCGATCGCCTTCGTCTTCGAGCTCTTCTTCTCAGGTAACACCGCCACAAAGCCTGGCTGGCCCAGCTTTTGCGCTTCAGCCTGGGAGAGCAGGGACTCAGCAAAAGCAATGGCTTCCTGGGCAGATTTACCGCCCGCAAGTTCCGCGAGTTCCTGACGGCGGCTGTCGCGATCGCCCAAAGGCATAACCCTTACAACCGTTCTCCCTTCATCGGCCAAGACCTCTTTCTGCACCCGATAGTGACAATCCGCCCGAGCTGCAATCAGAGGCTGGTGAGTCACACAGAGAACCTGCTGGTTTTCGCCGAGCTGACTGAGCTTATCGGCGATCGCCTGGGATACCCGCCCCGAAACCCCCGTATCAATTTCGTCAAACACCAGCGTTCCTACCGGATCCACCTGGGAGAAGCAAGCCTTGAGCGCCAGCAAGAAGCGGCTCATCTCACCACCGGAAGCCGTTTCGCTCAATGGCTGGAGCGGTTCACCGGGGTTGGGGCTAAACAGGAAGCAGATGGCATCCGCACCGTAGCTGGTGGGCAACACCGGACTGATTTGCACTTGGAACTTCACTTTATCCATCGCCAAGGGCTTGAGTTCAGCCAGGAGGCGAGCCTCCAGCTTGGCTGCGACTTTGCTGCGCAGTTGGGTGAGCTTGGCGCAGAGCTGCACCAGCTTGGCCTCGGCTTCGGTCAAGGTGGCTTCTAGGGCTTCGAGGGACTGGTTTTCGTCAGAGAAAGCGGCTAGCTCGGCGCTGATTTTGGCGTAGTAGGCGATCGCGTCACCCAAAGTCGGGCCATACTTTCGGCAGATTTGCTTCAGCTCATGGATTCGCGTTTCCAGCTCAGCCAGAGTCTCCGGGTCAGTTTCCAAGCCCGCGCCATAGCTATTGACCTGGTTTCCCGCTTCCTGAACCTGGGTAATCGCCTCATTCACCAGATCCACAACACCCTGGAGGTTAGGGTCAAAGCGCATCATCTCCTGGAGAATTTGCTCCGCATCTCCCAATAGGTCTGCGCAAGCATTGCCACCGTTATCGTTTTGGTACAGCAACTCATAGACCTGGAAGCTCTGCTGCTGCAATTCCACAGCATGGCCCAGACGCTGATGGTCCAGCTGGGCTTGCTCCAATTCATCGGGGTCATTTAGCTCTGCCGCTTCCAGCTCTTTCGCTTGGAACTCATACATATCAAGCAATTGGAGCCGCTGCCCCTCAGCCTGGTGGCGACGCTCAAGAGCCTGCTTGGCCTCCTGGTAATCGTTAAAGGCCTTGGCAACCAGACCTCGCTGCTTATCCAGAGCGGCATCCCCAAAGGCATCCAGCCAATCCCGCTGGCGCGCTGCCTGACAGAGCTGTACCGTTTGGCCCTGGGCGGTGATTTCCACCAAATGCTCCCGCAGGCTCTCCATTTGCTGGCGATTAACCAAGACCCCATTAACTCGGCTGCGACTGCGACTGCCATTGCCATTGGAGACAATCTCCCGGCTGCACACCACTAAGCCATCATCCAGCGGGTCAATCTCAAAGCTTTTCAGCCAAGCTGTCACCCCAGCTCCCGGTCGAAATGAAGCCTCTAACCGCGCTCGCGATTCCCCTGTGCGAATGACTCGTCCCGGAACCCGCCCTCCAAGGACAGCATCGATCGCATCCAAAATAATCGACTTACCCGCCCCGGTTTCCCCCGTAAGCACATGCAGTCCAGCCCCTAGGTCCAGTTCGAGGTGGTCTACCAGGGCGAAATTCTCAATACAAAGATGTTGCAGCATGGGTGACGGGGGAATCTCATCCACAAGGAATTTGGGGTTAGGCAGCGATCGCAGGTCATTCACTGAAGCACGAAGACCAGTTCAAGCGATCTACTATAGCCACCAAAATAATACTCTTGTATTGTCATTTCTACCCATAGAAGGAGACTAGAGCTAAAATTGAGCGAATTCAATGCAAATTGTTACACTGTTTTAAGAAGGGCATCACCTTCGCTTTCTTTTCTGCATTCCTCCCCAACATGGTCATCGAAACAAGACCCATTTCATCGATAGCCAATGCTCGGGGGGAGGCAACTCAGACTCCTATCCCTACGCTACCGAGTCGTTCCAGTTCTCCACCTCAGCCAGGACGGACTCAAGCTCCCCCACCACGTCCCCGTCCTGAAGTTCGAGACATCAATGGGGTTGAGGATCTCCTGGGGCATTACGACCCGGCGATTATTGCCAGCTTTTACAAAAATAAATTCCTACAGGTCATCGGGCGCTGCATTGGCGTCGTCTGGCCTATCGCAACTCTGGGCCTAGCGCTGCTGTGGGACCGCCAAACCGGCAGTATTAAACGCAATGAGCGCAAGCGAGCGGTGCGCATGCGGGAGGTCTTGACCAATCTCGGACCGGCATTTATTAAGATTGGCCAGGCTTTGTCAACCCGCCCTGACCTGCTGCCCCCGGTCTATCTAGAAGAGATGACCCGGCTCCAGGACCAACTGCCCGCTTTCCCAAACGAAATTGCTTTCCGTTTCATTGAAGAAGAGCTGGGGGCTCACCCTCGTGATATCTATGCAGAGCTAACCCCCGAGCCCGTTTCCGCTGCTTCCCTGGGCCAGGTTTATAAGGGCAAGCTCAAGACTGGTGAAGATGTGGCGGTGAAGGTTCAGCGCCCCGGTTTGGCCGAAGGCATCACGCTGGATCTCTACATCCTCCATGGCATTGCCACTTGGTTGATGAATACCCGAGGGGACAAGCTTAAGAGTGACCTGGTGGCGAT
Source organism: uncultured Pseudanabaenaceae cyanobacterium (assembly GCA_937949725.1). Lineage (GTDB taxonomy): Bacteria > Cyanobacteriota > Cyanobacteriia > PCC-9006 > JAAUQQ01 > JAAUQQ01. Next base: position 33,056 of record CALECT010000017.1, on the reverse strand, counting down.
CGCCGACGAGTTCGGTGAGCGCATTTTCGACGAGATGGACTACAGCCAGGAAGGCCGCAACGCTGAGCGTTTCAACGAGCTGTACAGCTACCTGCCGGAAATTTATGTGCCCAGCATCTACTGGGACTACACCGGTCGCCGCGTGCTGACCATGGAATGGATCACGGGCTACAAGTTGACCGAGATTGAGACGATTAAGTCTCGGGGCATGGACCCCACCCACCTGATCGAAATTGGAGTGCAATGCTCCCTGCGCCAGTTGCTGGAGCATGGCTTTTTCCATGCTGACCCCCACCCCGGTAACTTACTAGCCATGCCCGATGGTCGCTTGGCCTATCTAGACTTCGGCATGATGAGCGAGATCCAGCCCTACCAGCGCTACGGCCTGATCGAAGCTGTGGTTCACCTGGTCAATCGCGACTTTGAGGGCTTGGGCCAGGACTACATCAAGCTAGATTTCCTCACCCCCGATACGGATCTGACACCGATCATTCCAGCCCTGGCCGAGGTCTTTAACAACGCCTTGGGCAGCAGCGTGGCAGAGCTGAACTTCAAGAGCATGACCGATCAGCTCTCGGCGCTGATGTATGAATATCCCTTCCGGGTGCCTGCCTACTACGCCCTGATCATTCGCTCCCTGGTGACCCTAGAAGGCATTGCTATCAATGTGGACCCAGAGTTCAAGGTCTTGAGCAAGGCCTATCCCTATATTTCCAAGCGTTTGCTGACAGACCCCGCCCCTCAATTGCGGGCCTCTCTGCAAGACTTGCTATTTAAGGATGGGGAGTTCCGCTGGAATCGTCTGGAGAATTTGCTCACCAATGCTCGGAGTGGTGGAGAAGCCTATGACATGGAAGTCGTGGTGGACCAAACCCTGGAGTTTTTGGATTCTGAACGAGGAGCCTTTATTCGCGATCGCCTCGTGGACGAGCTGGTCAACAGCATTGATGCTTTGGGTCGCAACACCGTCACCCAATTCACCCAAAACTGGCAAGATCGCTTCAATCCATTTGGCTTTGGCAAACCCAAAACCGCTGCGGCATCCAAGCATTCAGCGATCGCCGCTAATGCCACCCAAAGTGCAGAAGCCGAAAGCCTAGAACGAATTCAACGCATCCTGGCCATTCTGCGAGACAGCCAGGGCTTTGACCCCATGAAGGTATTGCCCATTGTCCCCAAGCTCTTGGCCAAGCCTGAGCTACAAACCATGGGACAAAAGGTGGCAGGTAGTTTGGCCCAAAAAGCCGCCGCTCGGTTTGTGCGAGAGATCCTGCTAGCTAACGAGCCTAAAACCAACAATGCCCAAGAGTTAGCCCAGGCCCAGTAAAGCCAGCCATATTTTCAACGCAGAAACAGAAGATGCGCTGTCCATGGACAGCGCATCTTCTGTTTAGAGCCCCCACGAAATGCCAACGATGTTTTCCCGAAATGCCGCGACATCCCCGTGAATCCACTTAATACTTGGCGACACCGGACACGGTTTTAAGCGCCAGGGACTAAAATAAATCGGCCAGAGCCCGCATCTCCCCCAGCCCTGATGAGCCAAACGCCTCCCCCCAAAAAACCGAAAACACTCCTGGGTTCCATCACCCAACTGGTGAAGCAGGCGCAGACCCAAATGGCTTTCTCCAAGGTGGAGCTGCGGCGCAATGCCAGGGTGCCGGAGGTGCGCATTGAGGATGGAGAGGACAAAGAAAGTCAACGTAGCTTTCCACTGGTGGGCGATCGCTACTTAATTGGCCGCAGCTCCAGTGCCTGCGACATCACCGTCAGCAACCCAATCGTCAGCCAGGTCCACGTCTCACTCAATCGCAGCCGCCGCAAGGGCACCGGCTTTATGATCAAGGACGAGGGCTCCACCAACGGCTTTTATTGGAAAAAGAAACGCTACAACCGCCTCGAACTCCAACACAAAGACATCATTAGCCTCGGCCCACCGGAGCTAGCCAATGGTGTGCAACTGCGCTACATCAACCCGCCCGCCTGGTATCAGCGACTGTTCAAGGGCTGCATCTACGGTGCAGTGGGTTTTGTGGCGCTGGGTGCAGGGCTGATTGCCCTGGAATGGCGTAACTTTTCCGTCAAACAGCTCGGTACGGTGCAAGGCCCCATTGCCGCCTATGCCGGAGACGGTACGCCGCTGCAAACCCTGCGCAGTGACTCCCACCGGGAATTGGATAAAATTTCGGACTTTTCGTCCTACTTGCCTAAGGCGATCGTTGCTTCAGAGGATTCCCGCTACTACTGGCATGTGGGCTTTGACCCGGTGCGCGTCGCCTCTGCCATGTTGATCAATCTCAAGAGTGGCAGCATTCGAGAAGGGGCCAGCACCGTCACCCAGCAGATTGCCCGCAGCCTCTACCCCGACTATGTGGGCCAAGATGATTCCGCCAGCCGGAAAATCAAGGAGATTCTCGTAGCGATGAAGCTGGAAACCTTCTACAGCAAGGATTTTTTGCTCAAGACCTACATGAACCGGGTGTACTTGGGCGTGGGCTATGGCTTTGAAGATGCAGCCCAAAAGTATTTCAACAAGTCCGCTGCCGACCTCACCCTCTCGGAATCGGCGACCCTGGTGGGCATTCTCCCTTCCCCCAATGGATTCAGCCCTTGCAGCGATATGGAGACTGCTCGGAATCTGCGCAATCGGGTGATTAATCGCATGGTGGAACTGGACATGATTAGTCCAGAAGAAGCCAGCGCGGGACGGCGATCTCCCATCGTTATTGATACAGGCGTCTGTCAAGCAACCAACAATACCCTGTCGCCCTATTTCTACGGGCAAATTCTTGACGAGCTAGAGACGTTGCTGGGAAACCAGACAGCCAGAGAAGGCAATTTTGTGATTGAAACGGAGCTGAACCTCGCTCTGCAAAATTTGGCCGAGTCAAGTCTGCGTAAAACGGTCCAAGCAGAAGGGTCGCGTTATGGCTTTTCCCAAGGAGCAGTGGTAACGATGGATGCGAGTAATGGGGCGATCGTCGCCCTCGTGGGTGGCGTTGATTACTCCGAAAGCCAGTTCAACCGAGCGATCCAAGCTCTGCGGCAACCCGGCTCCACCTTCAAAGCCTTTGCCTACGCCGCTGCACTCGAAAAAGGGATTTCCGCAAGACAAACTTTTTCCTGTGCTCCTCTCAACTGGGGAGGGCAGGGCTACAGCGGCTGTGAACGCAGCGGTGGCAATATCGACATGTTTCGCGGTCTAGCCCAATCCGAAAATGCCGTTGCTCTGCGTATCGCCAAGGAAGCTGGCTTAGAAGCCGTTGCCGCCACGGCTCAGAAAATGGGCATCACTGCAGACTTAAACCCAGTGCCAGGCTTAGTCCTGGGTCAAAGCGAAGTACGCCCCCTGGAAATGGTGAGTGCCTACTCTGTCCTAGCCAACGGCGGCAGCTACAGCAAGCCCCACGCGATTACCCGTATTTTCGATAGCAATCAATGTGACGATCCCAACAGCTACCAGACCTGCCGCTTGGTCTACGACTTTAGCCAGACGCCGGGCCAGAACCGCCAAGTCATCCGCCCTGAGGTAGCGAACACCATGACCCAAATGCTCCAACAGGGCGTAGCCAGTGGCACGGGCCGAGGCGCATCCTTGCCGGGGCAAGGCGTTGCGGGAAAAACTGGCACGACCAATGACGCGGTGGATCTTTGGTTTGTGGGCTATCTGCCCAACCAGCAATTGGTCACTGGTGTTTGGCTAGGCAATGATGACAACAGCCCTACCAGTGGCAGCAGCGGTAATGCAGCCTACCTGTGGGGAGAATATATGGGAGCTGCTCTGGAAACTCAGGGATAGCAAGCGTTCGGTCACTCTGACGGTTGGTTAAGGACAGTAAAACGTCTATGTTATCTGCCCAATAAAGCCTCTACCAACTTCCGTGAGCCTCCAGCAATCTCGGCTAACCCATCCCGTAAAGTCTCAGCTTCAGACCCATCTGAAACCACTGACTCAGAATTCTCCAACTCATCCCCCGCTTCTGACTCACTCTCCCAATCCTCCGCATAGGTCTGCACTGGCTCACCTAGCCCAGACTCACCTGGGCCAAAATTCCCCGTTGTAGAGGGCTGAACCTCCACCGGTTCTACCGGGGCTAACGCTGCCAACTCCTCATCCAACATCTCCCAATAAATATTGGGCAAATAAGCTGACATACTGTTTGTCTCAATCCCGTAGCCCAGACTCGTCCAAGTCGGCGACAGGATCTTCAACACCTGCTCAACCTGGCCTTCCCGCAAAAGCTGGGATAAATCCACGCCCCACTCATAGTTATCTTCCAGCCAGCGATGCAGCACCACATCCTGAGATGTTGGATCAAATGGATAAGGTCGCCAAAACAAAACCTTAGGCTGATGGGGATGATACTTCCGCGCCTGCTCCTCCCAAGTCGTCGTGATGAACTGATACCGCCCTGCTGCCGTCGAACAATTCCCCGTATTTGGCCCTACCGGGATATAGACACAATCATCAGGATGGGAATTCCACCCCCGAAAATACTCCCCGCCATAAATGACTGAATAGGGCCGAGGCACATTCGACTCACTCGCAGAAATCGTCCGCATCAGCGCCCGCAGATAAGGGTCTCCCCCATCCATTGCCAATGGAATCGGCTTACTCGCCTCCCCCTTTGGCTCAAAAATATTCAACTCGCCATAACGCCACTCATATATATCCAGCAACGTTGCCGCTGTCACCACCAGCAAAATTGAACGCAGCAAAAAACGGCCGATGAAACGATCCACCGCTTTCTTCACTGGTGCAGATCGCTCCTCAACAGGCGAAGCTTGCTGGGACTGGGAATCAACCTCAGAATTAGAGGAGGGCGGGTTGCTCAAAAGAGAATCGTTCTAGAAACAACATTGTAGATGTGACCAGCGAGCGACTAAACAGTAGCGGGTGATGCCACTTAGGCCAAGACTTCACTGGTATGGCTCCGACAAACAATCGACGGAGCAATCACCGAGAGACCGCATCTATAGCAATCACCTGGGCAAAGCCGTAACTCCGTTACGTCAATATTTTATTGACTCACAGAGAAAGCTGCCGAGGCTCTCGCCCCTCACGAATGCTATAAGTCTTGCCACGAGGAAGGTTCATCCCAGCAGCCAGTCGAGCCGAACTAGCAGCCCCTAAAGACTTGAAACATTGATAAAAAGTTCACTTGCGCCCGGACAGTATTCAAAGATGACAGTATTTATGGCAGGACGGTAAATTATGAGCATCTGGTAAAGACCGTACTTTTCCGGAACAATTGCTTGTGAATTTGCAGTAGTTAGTGCTTCGCGGGAGCAAAACTGTTCCCCGCTCGTCTCACTACAATGGGAAGACCGACCTCCGGTGGGATGAGTAATACAGTCCTGACGGTTGATCGCTCGTTTTTAATTTGTGTTGTGTTTGTGCCCTAGAGGAGAACTTCCATGCTTAGCCAACGACTGACCCCGGCATGGTTTGCCTTGGCCATCGCCCCCCTACTCTCTATGGGGGCCATAGGTATGGCCCAGGCTAGCAATGTCCCCACTCAAAGCTGCTCTTTTGACCCCGCTTCGGGCAAAAGCAATCCCTTGGGCGATCGCGCAGCCATCACGATCAACGAGATCAACGGCGACACAACCTTCACCTACCAGGAAATCCCCTCCCGCTCCAACCGGGGGCCTTCCGTTGTTGTTGTGTCTCCCAAACGGGAAATCACCCTGGAAAACACCGGTCTAGACGCCGCCAAGCGCGTCTTGCTGGAAAATCCCGAGTACTACAACGACCTCATCGGCTACCCCTCCGCCAACGGTTTCGGCACCGTCAACAATTCCCTCTCCTGCTGGAGCAATGACATTGCCGGGGAAGCCCCTCCAGAGCAAGCTGCTCTCCCTGTGCGCCAAGTGCCTGCCACCAGTGCACCCATTGCCCCTCGGGATGTGCCTAGCAACCCAGCAGTGGCCCCAGCCAATGGCGGCGTCGAGGATACCGGCACTCCTACACTGGTCACGGATCCGGTAGGGGCTCCCACTGCTGCTACACCTGCAGCCGCAACTCCCGCAACGACGGCCCCTGCAACGACGGCTCCTGCGACCACTGTTGCAACTTCCAGCCCTCGCCAAAATCCCATCAACATCGCCCAGCTCCCCGATGGCAACTATCGCCTTTGGAACGGTAAGGCTCAGGGTGAAACCGTCAGCGATGAGCAATTGCTGAAGGACGGCGGTGCGCTGTTTATCTTCAATAAGACGGGCGATCGCATCACGGGCAACTTCGCCTACATCGACAGCGACAGCTCCCACTGCGTCTTCGGCCAGGGCAACAACAGCACCGTCTCCGGTTTTGCCTACCCCTACACCGATGAAGCCTTGGATCTGGGTGAAGACTTCCGTAGCCTGGGCAGCAGCGACTTCCTGCGCGTCCGCCGCACCCGCGTTGTCAACGACAAGCCCTTCTACAGCAGCGCCCTCCTAGACCTCTCCACCTTTAGCAAAATCAACCTCGGTCCAGTGCTGCCCCCCAGCAGCTGCCAGTCCTAATGAATGGGGTCCGAATCAGATTTGATGCCGCCGTCTTTTGATTTTGCCGTAGGGACATGTCAATGCCATGTCCAGCAAGGTTTCAGACGTCAGCCATTTGATTCAATCCCCATCCCACACCCCCAAGAAACAGTCTCAACCGGCGGAAGCGCCGCCGAGCCAGAACCATGCCTGAGTTCTCTCTGCAACGCCAACCCCAAGGACTGCGCATTATCTCCCTCATTCCCAGCGCGACCGAACTGGTCGCCTCCCTGGGGCTGGGGGAGTTTTTAGTGGGGCGCTCCCACGAATGCGACTACCCCGCCTCCGTAGGTAAACTTCCCGCCTGCACCGCGCCAAAATTTAACCCCGAAGGCACCAGCCAGGAAGTCCACGATCGCGTTACCGATCTCCTCCAATCTGCCCTCAGCTGCTATCAAGTTGACGCTGCGTTGCTCCAGGAGCTTCAACCCACCCACATCCTCACCCAGGCCCAATGTGAGGTCTGCGCCGTGAGCCTAGACGATGTGCAACAGGCCGTTGCAAACCTTGTGGACTCCCAACCTCAAATTATTTCCCTCCAGCCCAACCGCCTGGCAGATCTCTGGGCCGATATCATCCAAGTGGCGGCCGCCCTCGGTGCCGAGCAAGCCGGTGAAACGCTCCTGGCCCGGCTCCAAACCCGAGTGGACCGCTGCGAGACCCTGGTGAAGCAGCAGCTCCAGCCCCAGCCCTTTGGCACCCCAGAGCAACAATTCCCCAAACGCCCCAAAGTTGCATGCATTGAATGGATTGAACCCCTGATGGCTGCGGGCAATTGGGTGCCAGAGTTAGTGGACCTAGCCGGAGGCGAAAATCTCTTTGGTGAGGTGGGCAAACATTCCCCTTGGATGGAATGGCAAGGGCTCTTGGATGCGGACCCGAACATCATTGTCACCATGCCTTGCGGTTTTGATCTAGATAAAACAGCAGCAGAGATGACAGCACTCACTTCAAAACCTGGGTGGCATCAGCTCAAGGCTGTTCAATCCAATCAGGTCTATCTCACAGATGGAAATCAGTATTTCAATCGACCGGGACCTAGACTTGTTGACTCCTTAGAAATCCTCATGGAAATTTTCTATGGAGCAGAAAATAATGCCTTTCAGCGTGGCTTTAAAGACTCTGCTTTTAAGTCTTTCAGTTGACAGCAGATCATCAATCCGAACAATTTCATAGAATCTTTATTTTTGTGCCCCACTATCTTATTCTTCCTGTCAGAAGATAATGGCGACAGCAATTCAACGTAAACCGAATCACCTCGGTAAAAGATGAAACCATGACTTCAGGCTCGGCCAAACCGCTTATGCCGTAATGATTAGGAGAGTCTTGTGCTTGCGAGAAGCACATAATATTTCCTAAGCAGAAATAGCTTTTCAGTTAACTATAATTAGTAAACAAAATCAGTATATTCCGCAGCACAATTTCTCTTCTTTCAAAAATCATCTTTTTTCTATCCTGATAGGCTTTGTTGCCTCAGCAAGTCTGCATTTTTTGCGGAATGTCCGGGAACATTGAAGTCTAGTGATTCGCCGGTCACATACAGGCTATAGCCTTGCGGTTCCCCCTTGCCATCGCAGGCCCATGGCCAACTCAAACATTGCTGTGCTTACGAATAAATATCTATGACGCTAAACCTTCGTCGTTTGGTGCCGATCGCATCAGGGTCGCTCCTCTTTTTGCTGAGTGGCTGTGAAGAAACCAAGTTATCTCGCCATCTACAGGAGGGGGAATCCGACAGTTCAGGCTTGGGAGGCTATGGGGCCATTCTGGGAGAAACCGCAGCGGTGGAGGCTGCGACCCTCCCCGACCCTAACGCGCTATATAAAGCGGCGGTGGCTTTGGGTGGCAATGCTCAACATGCCGCAGATCGAGCTCGCACCCCTGGCGACTGGGAGCGAGCAGCCATGAGCTGGGAACGTGCCTTGAATTTCCTCAAGGCCATCCCCCAAGGCAGTCCGATGTACAGTTCAGCTCGGGCCAAAATCATTGACTATGAAAAGCGCTTGGACGGAGCCCTGGGCCAAATACGCCGAGCCAGTGCCGAGGGAGCCTCCCCCAGCCTGGCCATGGCTGACGGTCTATCCGAACAGGATCCGGTGCATCGACGTTCTCAGATGAACCGCAGCGCCATTGCTGCCGTGAGCTCTGCAGAATGTCAAGTTGCAGCCCCTGGTAGTGCCGACATTTTGCTCAGCGATCTCCAGCTCGAATCCAAAGGAGGAGAGGATTTGCTGACAGGTTGTGTGACCAACCGCACTCGGCAGCCGATTTCAGCGATCGCCCTGGTCTATAGTCACAGTGACGGCCAGGCCGCTGGACAATTCCAAGCTCCCCTGGCGTTGCACCAAGATCAGCTCGCCCCCGGCGAAACCCGCGCCTTCCAACAGAGTTATGGCATTGTGCCCCAGATAGATGAGATCACCTTGGAATCAGCCACTTGGGTAATCGACAGCAATGGAGTACAACCCCAACAAGCAGCCCTAGAAGTAACGGTGACAAGGCAATAATGCGGGGGGAATTCCCTAGAACTGGAGTTTGGATTGCGTTTCCCAAACTTCGGTTAGGGAAATGCTCTCTAGCTGGGATCCAATGTTAGGATCTAAATCTGTCGTCATTAGCACTGATTGACCTGAGGCTCCTGAAAGCGCAATGCTCCCCAGCCTTGCCCCAAAGCCTTGAGAACTGGTCTTTCAGCGGTTCGACCTGTCTAGCTATGGCCTCGACTGGCCATTCCTCCTCCATCTCAGAGCCATCATGTCCCCAGCAGCTACTGCATCCACCGAGCAAAAAAAATCCAAACTTGAGGGCATCAAGGAGCGCAGTAATTTTCTGCGCGAGCCCGTCGCCACCGAGCTGAAGCAAGACACCACCCACTTCAGCAAAGACGCGACTCAAATCATCAAATTCCACGGCTTCTACCAGCAGAGCGATCGCGACCTCAAGCGCGTGCCAGGCCAGGAGAAGGACTACAGCATGATGCTGCGCACCCGTAATCCGGGTGGCTTTATTCCGCCAGAGCTGTACTTGGCCATGGATACCATGTCCGACGATATCGGCTGTGGCAACCTGCGCATCACCACTCGCCAGGGTTTCCAGCTCCACGGCATCCCCAAGAAAGACATCAAAACGGTGATCTCTACGATCATCAAGAATATGGGCTCCACCCTGGGAGCCTGCGGTGATCTCAACCGCAACGTCATGGCACCGCCCGCGCCTTATAAGAATCGACTGGACTACCAGCTAGCCTGGAAATACGCCGATAACATTGCCGACCTGCTGACGCCCCAAACCGGCGCTTACTACGAAATTTGGCTTGATGGTGAGAAAGCCATCAGTGCAGAAGAGGATCCCGAGGTTAAAGCCGCTCGCCAGCGCAATGGCAACGGCACCATCAAGCATGACAGCGAGGAGCCCCTCTACGGCACCTACTACATGCCCCGCAAGTTCAAGATTGCGGTGACGGTGCCTGGCGATAACTCCATCGACATCCTCACCCAGGACATTGGCCTGGTGGTGATTTGTGATAAGGATGGCAAGCATCTGGGTTTCAATGTCTATGCCGGGGGCGGCCTGGGTCGCACTCACAATAAGGAAGAGACCTTTGCTCGGGCTGCGGATCCCATTGGCTTTGTCGCCACTGAGGATATTTACGACCTGGTTAAGGCGATTCTTTGCACCCAGCGGGACTATGGCGATCGCGTCAACCGTCGCCACGCCCGCATGAAGTACCTGCTCCATGACTGGGGTGTGGAGAAATTCACCGCCAAGCTGGAAGAGTACTTCGGCAAGAAGATTCAACCCAGCAAGTCCACCGTGGCCTTCAAGTACGAGGACTACCTGGGCTGGAACGAACAGGGTGACGGCAAGCTGTTCCTAGGCATCAACATTGCCAATGGTCGCGTCAAGGATGAGGGCGACTTCAAGCTCAAAGCGGCGATGCGCAAGATCATCGAGCAGTTCCACCTGCCCACGCGCCTAACCGCCAACCACAACGCCATCATTTACGAGATTGACCCCAAGGATAAGGACACCATCCAGGGCATTCTTGACAGCCACGGCGTCGCCAAGGAAACGGATGTTGATCCGCTAGAGCGCTACGCCATGGCCTGCCCGGCTCTGCCTACTTGTGGCCTGGCCATGATTGAGTCGGAGCGGGCAATTCCTGGAATCCTGGAACGCATTCGCGGAACGATGACCAAAGTTGGCCTGTCCAAGGATGAGCATTTCGTTGTTCGCATGACGGGTTGCCCCAACGGTTGCGCTCGTCCCTATATGGCGGAAGTCGGCTTCGTTGGCAGTGCCAATGATGCTTACCAACTGTGGCTGGGTGGTTGCCCCAACCAGACTCGCCTGGCCCGTCCCTATATGCAGAAGTTGCAGGAGACGGAGATTGAGGCTGAGCTGGAGCCGATGTTTGTACAGTTCAAGCGCGATCGCAAGCGCAGTGAAAGCTTTGGAGACTTTTGTGATCGCGTGGGCTTCGATGCCCTGCGGTCTTTCTCCGAGGAGTACAAGGCCAATCCCGATGCCTTTAAGACCGCGAAGAAGGGTGCTTCCCGGAAGCGCTGGCGTGTAGAGCTATCGCCTACGCTCCACGATCGCCTGAAGGAAAAAGCTGATGCGGAAGGCAAGTCCCTGCGGGATTTGGCAGCGGCAGCGCTGGAGGCTTATTTGCAGGAAGGCAGCGAAGGTTAAAACAAAGCAGGTGGGGATATGTAAATACAACACCCCTACCCCACAGTATTTTTAGGACGGATATGGCATTGCCATATCCGTCCTAAAAATACGCCACTAAATGTCCATGTCTCTGCTCAGATGCATGGACATTTCTCATTTGCCAAGATACCCAGGCATCGCGAAATGAAATCGCGGGCAATGACGTCGCAAAAGGTGCCGGGAGGCAGCTTCGTTCGGTACCTGTGCCATTGTTCTAGTGCCTAGGGAGCAGATCTGGCCGACATCCTGTATGATTGAAGACTGCAAAAAGCTATCTAGGGCTCCGGAGAATTCCAAATGTCGCGGAAATGCCAACTCACCGGTAAGAAGGCTAATAACGCCTTTGCCGTATCTCACTCTCACATCCGCACCAAGCGGCTCCAGCATGTCAACTTGCAAAGCAAGCGCATCTGGTGGCCTGAAGGTAATCGCTTCGTCAGAATGCGCATTTCTACAAAGGCGATCAAGACCCTTGAGAAGAAGGGTATTGGTCAAATGGCGAAGGAAGCAGGCATCGACCTGAACAAGTTCTAAGGTTGCCGCGTCGAGCAGGACGTAGCTTTGCTTAGACAGATTCGATTTTATAGGAAGAGGCGGTGGACCTTTAGTCCACCGCCTCTTCCTGCTGTTTGCTCAACTGATGAAAACCGGGTTGTACCGAACTGGATGGGGTCCTACTCCTCTTCCTGGAAGCGGCGATCGCTGGGCAGATCAATAAACACTCGCTCCCCCGCGTCAATTCCTGACAGAATCTGGGTCTCATTGCCAATGCTGACCCCAGTTTCTACGGGCTGAAACTCTGGCTCATTCTTGAGATCGGGCACTAGGACACCGCGCTCCCCTTCTCGGGTGACTATCGCCACCGTCGGCACCACCAAAGCATTCCCAATGCTCTCCCCTAGAAAGGTGAGATCCACATTCATCCCGGAGCGCAGCTGGTCTTGCCCCGTCGTCAAGGCCACACGCACTTGAAACGAAGTCACATTCTGCTCCTCTACCGCCTCTGGCGAAACCAGGCGAACCTGACCGATGAAAGTCTGCTCAGGAAACGCATCAGCGCTGACCTCCACGATCTGACCAGGACGGACGGCATTGATGTCCACTTCTGGCACATTGGCGAGCACTTCTAGACCTTGGGCTAGGGCTACCACAGAGGTAGAGGTCGCAGAGGCAGTACTAGAAGCGGAGGTCGTGGGTGTTACAAAGGCACCGGGATCTGCAAAGCGCTGGGTGATAATGCCATCGAAGGGAGCCCGCAATAAGGTGTCGTTTTTTTGCACTTCCACAGCCTGAACCTGGCCCAGAGCCTCAAAAACTTGGGCTTCAGCCTGTTCAATCAGCTCTGGGCGCTGACTACTAGACGTGTCTTGCAAACGGAGCTGGGCTGCCTCTAAACGCGATTGTGCCTGGGCTTGGGCGGCCTGAGTCCGTATAAGTCCAGCTTCTGCACGCACTTGAGATGCCCGGCTGCGTTCTAGGTTGGCGCGGGCTCGATTGGCTGCGGTGGTCAGTTCATCGAGGCGATCGCGGGAAATTGCCCCCTCACTCTCAAGGGCCAAATTACGCTTGAGCTGCTGCTCTGCTAAATCCAGTTGGGCTTGGGATTCCTGCACCTGAGCCTGAGCTTCAGCAATTTGTGCTTCGGCTTCTCGGACCTGGGCCGCTTCCACCACCATCTGAGTGCGGGCCTGGCGTACTTCTTCCTCTCCCTGGGCCACCACAACATCGGTGCCCCCTGCTTGGAGTTGCTTTAGGTTAGCTTCTGCTTGAATCTGACGAGCCTTGGCCTGGACAAATTGGGACTCTAAATCTTGGCTTTCCATCACCGCGAGCAAATCGCCCGCTGCAACCACATCACCCTGGTTGACCAGTAACCGCTCCAGACGACCTGCAGTCTTGGGGCTGAGGTTGACACTGCGGACCGGAACCACACTGCCATTGACTCGGATTTTGAGGGTTAGAGGCGATCGCGCTGCTTCCACGGTCAACCGTTCCAGCTCCTCAGCCGGAAGTCCGCCCCCTCGCCGGGCTGCAAACGTACCCAAGCCACCGGCCCCTAAGCCCACCACCAAACAAATGGCTCCCACAAGCCAAGGCGATACTTTGCGTTCACTTCCCATGCCGATATCTAGATAGTTCCTGGTCTGTGTTTCGGGTGCTGAGTCAGCTAAGGCGCGGTGTAAACCCTCGTAAGCGCGATCACAATCCGCAGTGGCATCGTAACGCACCCCCATTGAGGGTGACCGGAATGGGGACTGGGACAGCGGCAGGTTCGGTGATTCGGACATTCCAAGGACTCCGGCTCCTCCCAGAACCTGCTAAAGTACACATTGTTAAAATTCACCGGAGAATGCTGAGGCATCCCCATGTTAAGAGCGGGAATTGTTGGACTACCCAACGTTGGTAAGTCAACGCTATTTAATGCCCTCGTGGCCAATGCCAAGGCCCAAGCGGCCAATTTCCCCTTCTGCACGATCGAGCCAAACGTTGGCATCGTCTCAGTTCCGGATGACCGCCTCCAAGTTTTGTCAGATATTTCCAGCTCCGAGAAGATTCTGCCTGCCCGTGTGGAATTTGTGGATATTGCAGGCCTCGTGAAAGGAGCCAGCAAGGGCGAGGGCCTAGGCAACCAGTTTTTGGCCAATATCCGCGAAGTGGATTCCATCGTGCATGTCGTGCGCTGCTTCGACGATGACGACATCATCCATGTGGCTGGCTCCGTCGATCCGGGCCGTGACATGGAAGTCATCAACTTGGAACTCGCCCTAGCTGACCTGGATCAAGCGGAGCGTCGCCTAGACCGGGCTCGCAAAGAAGTTCGCAAGAACAAAGAAGTCCAGACCGAAGTGGATGCTCTGGAGAAACTGGTTCCCGTTCTGAATGAAGGTAAACCCGCTCGATCCGTGGAATTAAGCGAAGACGAAGAGCTTGCCATTAAGGCTTTAGGCTTCCTCACGCGCAAGCCGGTAATCTATGGCGCTAACGTGTCTGAGGATGATTTGTCTAGCGGTAATGAGTGGGTTGAACAGGTCAAGGCGATCGCCGAAACGGAAGGCGCCCAAGTCGTGATCATTTCTGCCCAAGTAGAAGCCGAACTCGTTGAGATCCCCGAAGAAGAGCGCGGTGAATTCCTCGAATCCCTTGGTGTTGAGGAAGGTGGTCTACGCTCTCTAATCCGCGCCACCTACTCTTTGCTAGGCCTCCAGACCTACTTCACCACCGGCCCCAAAGAGACCCGCGCCTGGACCATCCACAAAGGCATGGTCGCCCCCCAAGCTGCTGGCGTGATTCACACTGACTTCGAGCATTGCTTTATTCGGGCCGAGACGGTTTCCTACCAAGACCTAGTGGATAACGGTTCCATGGGCGTAGCCAAAAGCAAAGGTTTGGTCCGCAGTGAAGGCAAAGAATACGTCGTTGCTGAAGGGGATGTCATGCACTTCCTCACCAGCGCGTAACGGCCTCAGTCCAGCGCCATATCTCAAGTTTAATAACCCTGGTATGGGCGAGATCTTCTCGCCCATACTTGTGCATATCTACAGCCTGGGCAGGAGAACGCGGCTCCGACGTTACGCTGCCTAAATGCTTATGCCTCTACCGGCACCGGATGGGCAGCCAAAATCTCCTGGAGTCGGCTTGCCACTCGCTCCGTTTGCTCCACCATGGCCATATGGCCGCAGTCAGCGATTTCTGTCAGGTTCTCGCCGCAGGTTGCTTGAAAAAAAGGATGGAAGCTGGCCAAGTGGCGCACATAGCGGGGATGCATGATGGGATCGCGATCGCCCGATAAGAAATAAACCGGCTGCTCTAACTGAGCAACCACCTGGGGCAAACGATGCACCTGTTCCCGCGTCGTGCTCTCTAGTAATGCCCCTCGAGCCGCCGCGCTGTGGGCTCCGACGTAATCCAACAACCGCTGTCGCCGCCAATGATGATTCATGGGCTGGACAGTCCCTGCCTTCGCAAACATCCAGTCCAGTAGGGGTAACTTGCCCAGCAGTGGATGACGCCACTGCACCAGCTTTTTGCCCAGGTTCCGAAAGCGCTCAAACTCCTGCTCGAGATAGACGCCGCCTCCAGCATTAATGCAGGTGACTCCAGCAATGCGAGTCGACAAGGAATGGGCTCCCCACAAGGCGATCGTCCCCCCAAGAGAATGACCCACCAACCAAGCCTTCTTAATCTTGAGCTGGTCTAAAAGTTGGTTCAGGTCTTCCGCATAAGCAGCAGGGCTATAGGAGCTGCAATCGTCTGGACAAATCTGAGATGAATCACCAAATCCCCGCAAATCATAGGACAAGCATTGAAACTGTGGAGACAGCTTGTCAATCAGTGGACGCCAATAGCTGCGGCTCAGCAGCCAACCATGAATGAACACCAGCACTACATCAGAGTTCGCTGGTGCCGTTAAGTCGTAGACATGGGACGTACCCCGGATCTCAAGGCTTGGCATAGGACTATCCTAGCCCGTTGCCGGTGGATTGAGAACCCACCACTATACGCCTATTGGCAGGGCATGTCGCCCCCTTTTTTGCATAGACGGCGATCACATCAGGCAGCATACATGGCAATTGGGGGATCCTCGCCCTAATGCCGAGCATCCCAAGTTCATCGTCTCCCTACGCAGTCGCGTTACTGCCCAAAAGACGAGCTTTCACTCGCTCAGCAATCTTCTGGCCACGATAATCAGGGATACCGCCTGTACGGTCGGTCAATACATAAAGAATGAGGCGAGTGCGTCCTCGCCACAGCAGCAAATTGGCATTCACCACCAACAGATTTTCAGGGCAAATGGCATTAGTCATCTTGAAGAACATGCCATCTTCTTCATCGGACTCAATCAAAAGTGCTGGCAGATGAAACCGCTGGTCAATGTAGAACTCCGTTTGCACCGACCCCAAGCGGTTGTTTTCGAATAACTCCACTGAGAGCATCTCTTCCACTTCAAACCGCCCTTCCAGGGCTTCCCGTAGGGCACGGCGGACGTTATCTGCCGTTTTCCCAGCCAGGGCTTTGCCCCCCCGCGAAACATTGAGGCGGATGAAAATCAGCATGGGCGCTTCTACCTGCCCATGAACTTCCAGCTTATGAACCGACAGGTTATATGCCGCCAGAACCCCGAAGACATCACGCAGCAGGCCTGTTTGGTTCTTCGCGGCCAAGCTCAAGGAAGTTTGCTCCCCTGCAGACTCCGCCGTAATGATGGCTTGCTTCTGCTTATAGAGCTGATAGGCCAACTTAAGGTTGTCGTACTGGGTGTCGCTAGAGACGAACTGTTCATAGAACTCGGGGAACAGTTGACTGAAGCGTCGCAGTTTCTCCTGGGTGGCTGGCTTAAGGCTGGGGGACATATCAGGCAGAGGTCGTCCTAGTTTGGCAGGGGATCGAGGCAGGAGGGAGATACAATCTAAAACTGGTGCTGGTCATCACAAGCACTGCCGTTTAACCGCGATCGCGCTCTTTCTAGCCGCATGGGTTTCTGGAAAAATTTATTCACAGGCTCCAATGCAGAGGCGAACGCCGGGGCGAACAATGGCATCGAGACGTTAGACAGTCGCCTCGTTGAAGTTTTACCGCAGGAGGGCGAGAACGGTTGCCGCCTCTACTTCAGCACAGATCGGCAGATTGATCTGTATGAGTTAGAGGAATTGTGCGATACCGTCGGCTGGTCCCGTCGCCCCCTGAGAAAGGTCAAAAAGGCGATCGCCCACAGCTTCCTGGTGGTAACGCTTTGGGAAGACCTAGGCAAACGTCGACGCTTGATTGGCTTTTCCCGTGCTACCTCGGACCATGCCTTCAACGCCACGATTTGGGATGTGGTTGTAAGCCCAAAGTATCAGGGGAAAGGCCTAGGCAAATCCCTCATGCAGCACATGATTAAGAAGCTTCGTGCTGAAGACATTAGCAACATTACCCTATTCGCAGATCCCCAGGTTGTGACCTTCTACGAAACGCTGGGTTTCGTTGTAGATCCAGAGGGAATTAAAGGCATGTTTTGGTACCCCGAGTAGCTGTTGTTCACCACGGACAGTTCGCCACAGACAACTGCTTCCCCCCTTATACATCCCAGTTTCTCCAGTCTCCTTCCTATCTATCTCCATGACTCGGCGCTCTTCCCAGGCCCAACAACGGTTTATACAGAGGCTCACACCGTATCTATTCCTGCTGCCGGCCATGGTGGTCCTGCTGCTGACGATCTTTTGGCCTGCGGCCCAGGCGTTCTATTACAGCCTGACGGATTACGATCTGCTTAGCCCGCCTGTATGGAATAATTTCGCCAATTTCAAGAAGCTGTGGCGAGACGAGCTGTTTTGGCAGGTACTGCGCAACACAGTCATCTACTTGATTTGCGTGGTTCCCATTCTGGTGGTTTTCCCTTTAGGTCTGGCTATCTTGGTCAATCGCAAGCTGCGCGGCATTAACTGGTTTCGGGTGGCCTACTATGCCCCGGTGGTGATTTCCATTGTGGTGGCGGGGATTACCTGGCGCTGGCTCTATGCCGAGAATGGCCTATTCAATCAGCTGGGGCGCTTGCTCCTGGGCGATGGTGCCTTGGCGGCCAAGTTTTTCCCCATTGGTTGGCTCACCAGTCCCAATCTCGCCATTTTTAGCGTTATGGCCGTGACGGTCTGGAAAGGACTGGGTTACTACATGATTGTCTATTTAGCAGGGCTCCAGGCGATTCCACCGGATTTGTATGAGGCAGCGGCGATCGATGGCTCCGATGGCTTGGCCAAACATTGGGATATTACGCTGCCGCTGATGCGGCCCTATTTGGTTTTGGTGTCTGTTATTTCGTCGATTTCAGCGGCCAAAGTGTTTGAAGAGGTCTATGTGATGCTGCCGGGTGGCGGGCCGGGCAATAGCGCCTCGACGATGGTGTTTCACATCTACAAGACGGCCTTTGGGGATTTTGAGATGAGCTATGCATGCACCATCGGGCTAGCGCTATTTTTGCTGATTCTAATTCCGTCGCTCCTCAGGCTAACCTTGGGGAATAAGGACGAAACGGGATTGGGCGTCTAGCCAACCGGATGGTCTACGACTCCAGCGGACCTCTCACCAAGATGACCGTACAGCGACTTTGATGGGCGATCGCCTCCGGAACATTCCCTTTAATCACCTGCTGTAGCAAACTCTCCTGACTCGTCCCCAAAACAATCACATCGCACTGGTCCTTATCCGCCAAGTCAACGATCGCCTCCACCACCCCCGGCGCACAAACCAAAGTCGTCGAAACGCAACAGCTTACTTGCCCCTCCAATGTCCTCGCCCTCCCCTCCAGCCACTGGGGAGAAAGGGAGCCACTATTAGGATGGGACACCTGACAGAGCTGAATGCGGGGGGTGCCGCTGAGGCCGACCAGACCAGGCAAGCGCTTGAGAGCATGGCGGCTGTTTTCCCCACCGGAAGCGGGCACGAGCCAGCGATTGAGGTGTAAGCGAGCTAGGAGTGAAGGATAGGGCGCATCGACACGTTTGAACTGTTCACCCAGCTTGATCATCATCAATTCGCAGGGGGCCTGGCGAATTAGGGTATCCAACACATCATTGAAGATGCGATCGGTGCCGCTGGCTTTGCCTCGCCAGCCCAGGAGAGTAAGGTCGATGCGGCGATCACGTATCACTTCCAGAATCACCGATGCCACATCATGGCCCACCCGAATCTGGGTATGCACCGGAATATTCCACTCCTTTCCTAGAGCCTGGGCCTGCTTGAGCAAGTGACGTCGCCCTTCCGCAAACACTTCTGTTTCCACGGGATTTCGATGACGGGGGATGGCAATGATCTGCACACATTCCAACTCGTAGCGATGGTGGCGGGCAATGGCTGCCGCCATTTGCATCAGTGTGGGAGCTGTTTGGGGATTAGCGAGGGGCAGGAGTAGGCGACCTCGGCCAACGCTGGGCGATCGCGTCATGTAAACGCAATAGGAGGGGTCCAAACGCTGCTGCTGTTCCGCCGCAGTCCCTTCCACATGCTCCGACTCCGCCCGAATGATGTCTGCCCGCGTGATAATGCCCACCAAGCGAGCCCCCTCGGTGACGGGCAAACGGCTCACCTTATGGCGATTGAGCAAATACAGCACCGTCGCTAGGGGAGCCTCCGGCGGCACGGTCACGGGCTGGGCTGTCATCAGCTCCATCAGAGGCGTCTCACCGGGCAACTCCAAATTCGCGGGGAGGGTGAGATCGGAGCGGGAAATAATTCCGGCTAAGCGACCCTCACGGTCCACCACTGGAAACCCTCGGTGGTGAGAACGCTTGAAGGTTTGGGAGACCTGGCTCAGGGGCAAATTCACATCTAAGGTTTCCACCTTGGGCTGCATCACCTGGGCAGCAGTAATTGTCTCCCAGAGGTTTTGCCCCGCTGCGGTCTCATCTAGAGCAATGCCTTCCATCGCCAGCAAATGGTTATAGACCGAGCCCCGCACAAAGGTATTGGAAACGCCGTAGGCCGTGATCGCGGCCACCATCAGCGGTAGGACCAGGTTGAAGTCATTGGTCATCTCAAAGACGATGACAATGGCGGTAATCGGCCCTTTCGTCACCGCACTAAAGAAAGCGCCCATACCCGCCAAGCTATAGGTTGCAGGAGAATTAATCACCACCGAAAGGGCGGCGGGCCAGCCGGGAATGGCATTGAGGCCTTGGACGGTGAGCACGAGGAGATCGCCGAGGCTGGAGCCCAGCAATAGGGCCGGTGCAAAGAGTCCGCCGGGAATGCCCGCGCCGTAGGCCAGGAGGGTGAGGGAGAACTTGACGATGAAGGCGATCGCGCTCATCTGCCAACCCAGGCCACTACTCAGCACCAAGCCTTGAAGGCCATCGGCATCGCGGAACTCCGCAGGCAAAAAGGCCAGGACTCCACCGCAGACCAGTCCAGCCAGAGCCATGCGCAGAGCCGGTTGCTGGTTCAGCCGAGTCTGGGCAAACCGACAGCTCAGCAGAATGCCTCGGCTAAACAGGCCGCCGAGCAATCCCGCCAAGGCTCCTAACAGCAGCAGCAGCGGAATCTCCTGGAGAGAAATGCTGGCCTGGGCCGCCTGGAGGCTCGCCGTCATATTCAAGCCCTGGCCCCCTAACTGGCGAGAAACCACGGCTCCAATAAACGAAGCAATAATGGCCGTGCCCAGGGTCAAGCCCGAGAGATCCTGGAGCAGCTCTTCAATGACAAACAGCACTCCGGCAATGGGGGCATTAAAGCCGGAAGCCAGACCTGCCGCCGCCCCCGCAGCAATGAGCTGACGACGATGCTCTGGTGAAGTGGGCACCCAGCGACTCAGCTGTCCTGCCAATGCGGCACCAACCTGTACCGTCGGTCCCTGACGACCTAGGGGAATACCGCTGCCCAGGGCCAGGATCGTCCCACCCATTTTCACCAGGGCCACCCGCAGATTCATATCAACGGGAACTTGGGATAGGGCTGCCTTGACACGAGGAATGCCGCTACCGGAGGCTTCTGGGGCAATGCGTTCCACCAATAGGCCCGCCACCCAGCAGCAAATCAAACCAACGAGGGGTAGCCAAAGCCAATGGGGAAAAGGAGTAGAATTGGCCAGTCGCCAGCGATTCACTTCCGCAGCGCCCTGCCTGAGTAGGACCGCAGCGAGGCCAGAAATCAGCCCAATCAAGCAGGCCTCGAACACGGCCAGGCGATTGGGTTTGAACAGACCTCTCGATAAGGATTGGAACCAGCGCCGGGCACGATAGACGGACTTCATCGGGGAAAGATTTGAGGCAATCTGGGGGAGATCACAGGCTCTGGCTTAAGCCTAGTCGCGTTTGGAGTTTGTGAAACAGCAGAGTTGCATCAAGACCTCAAACGCTCAACGATCGCCTGGTTCTCATCCCACCAATCCACGCCCAAGATCCGACGTGATCGCTCGGCATAACTGGGGAAATCCAGGTCTACGCTCAAAAACTCTGCCTCACCATCGGCCTGGGCCAATATTTCACCCTGGGCATTGACCACCTGGCTCTCACCGCGATAGTTAGCCTTGAGCCCCCGCGCTGATTCTTGGCCGACGCGGTTGCAGGTGGCGATCGCCAATCCCGCTTCGATCGCCTGCCCCCTTGCTACCATCAAAGTCTGGGGGCCACCAAAATTAGAAGGATGCAGCAATAGGTCAACTTCCTCGCGGGCGTAGGACTGGCCAATCTGGGGAAACCAGATGTCAAAGCAAATCGCCACACCGCAGCGGAGGGTGCGATCGCCCACAGTCCAGTCAAAGATCAGCAAATTGCCCACTTCCCCCAGCTTTGGCTCAGAAGACTCCGCTTTCGGCCCTCCGCCTTGCGCTCCACTCCGCTCCCCACCTCGTTCGAAATAGAGCCTATCAATATTGGTCTGAGCAAGCTTGCGATAGCGGCCAATGAAACCCTGGGGACCAAAAGCAACAGCACTATTGAAAAGCTGGTCGCCGTCCAATTCAGCCAAGCCCGCCACTAGGTTCAAGCCGTAGCGCTGGGCCAGTGCAGCTAGGCTCCTACAAGTTGGACCATCAGGAATAGCCTCAGCTAGCGGCAATAAATCAGCCCGCTCCTCAAAGACATAACCCGTGGTAAATAACTCCGGCAACACCACCAGGGCATCCGCTAAATCCTCAGCCTGAGCTGCTAAGCAATCCGCAAAGCGCTCTAAGTTCGCTGCGGGCTCGCCATAGATAATCTCAGGCTGATAAAGGCAGAGTTGCATGATTAGCCCAAATCCATCTGACGCAGCAACCAGAAACCCTCAAAGCGCTCGGAGTCAGCATTCTTCTGAACGCCAATAAAATGAATTTTGTTGGCAGCTAACTTTGCTTTTTCAAACTGCGCCACTTCCTCCACGAGCTCAGGTTTGAGGAGCGGAGCTAGGAGCCAGCGGTCATTTGCACCCGTCTCTAACACTAGGGCCGGACGCTTGCCCACATCCTGGGTGAGAAATGCCAGGTCCAAGCCAGACATCCAAGCGGCCAGGGGTTTAGCTCGTTCCGAATAGATCAGCAAACCAGGAATGGGGGTGTCCTTATCCAAGCCCATTTCATGAAGAGAGAAGGACTCACCAAAATCAATATCCCAGTCCGCTAAATCATCAAAGGCAGAGACTTGCAAGCTAACAAACCGCCAACTGTCACCTCGCAGGGCATCGGGCAATCCCGTGGGGCGCTCAATGGCATATTTCACTGAAGCCCCCCTCACTTCCTGGTAGCCCTCTTCCTGGGGATAAACCTCGGCATAGCGCTGGTCCAGCCAGCTCGCTAGGGCCACGGTGCGGCGGCTGGACTTGGCCGCAATGCCCATGTCTGTGCAGGCCTTGACAATCATGTTGTTCATCTGGCGGCGGAAGAAACGCACCTGAGTGGGCTTCTGCCCAGACTGCTCAATTGCCTCAGTCAAGGCCTCCTTGAGGGAAATGGAGTTGACTTCCTTGCTGGTGAAATACCGGGTGTAGCGAAAACTCTGCTTGGGATCTGACTGGATCCCCTTGGCCCCTTCGCAAATCACCACTTCCCAGCGTTTTTTGCCATTCTCATCCAGGACGGGGCGAGAGTAGAAATCGAGTTCCCAGGTGACAGACATAGAGGAGAGATAGTTTTAGGAGAGGGGTAATCGTGAATAGCGGGATGGGCTCGCCTCAATCCGCGTTATATCAGCCTAAGGCATAGGCTCAACATCACTGAGGCCTAGGCATTAACAATGACAAAGCGAAGCATTGGGGCGGGACTGGCTCGGTTAAATCCGAGGGCCACACACCGATGCTTCGCTTTTCCAAGAGGAGCAAACCGTAGGCTTGACCTACGGTGCTAGCTCTCTTTCAACGTTAGACCTGCTCTTCAGCTTCAATCTTCTTGCGAGCTCGCTCAGCCCGCTCTTCTGCACTGGCCATAACTTCCTCAGTCTTCTCAAGGATCTCGCCAGGGTAGTTTTCCAGCACCTTGGTCGACAGAGAGATTCGACCCCGACCTTCGTCAATGTTGACGATCATCGCTTTGACTGCCTGACCCGGCGTAAAGACCGTATCAATCGACTTCAAATATTTGTCGCTGATTTGCTTGATGTGCAGCAAGCCCGTCGTACCGCCAAAGGCTACAAACACACCAAAGGGCTTCAGGCTCGCCACCGTTCCCGAGATCAACTGGCCTTCCTCCAGTTCTGCCATGCGGGCAGATTGCCCCGCCAAGCGCTCGGACAGCACCAGCTTTTTGTTTTCCTTGCTGATCTCCAGGAACTTGACCGTCACCGTCTGCCCCATGAGAGCTTCGAGGTTTTCCTTTTCCAACAAATGGGAGCGAGGAATAAATCCCTTTAGGCCTTCCACATTGGCGGTGACGCCGCCTCGGTTGCTGCCGTTGATTTTGACGTCAAAGCTTCCACCCGCCTCGGCCTGCTCTGTAAGGCGCTCCCAGGCTTCATCCAGCAAGCGACGGCGCAGGGAAATGGTCACCTGGCCATCGGCATTTTGGTCACGAATGACTACAAACTCCATCTCATCGCCGACCTGAAGTGTGGCCGACAGGTCAATCACCTTTTTGAGGGAGGCCTCATTGGTCGGTAGAAACGCAGCGGCTTTACCACCAATATCAACGAAGGCACCTTCATTGGAGTGACTAGCGATCTTGCCCTTCACAGTTTGCCCCACCTGGAAATCAAATTCCTGGGACGAGAGGGCCTTTTCGAAGTCCTCCATGGAGAAGGAGGCTGAAGCTTGAGAGTCCGGGCTCATAACCAAACCAGTTAATAAAATAAGAACAATGCAAATCGCTGGATAGCGGCGTTATGACTGCCGAAAGCCGGGGCTCCCGGAGCAATAATTCATCTCGGCGAGCATTCACGGGTATTAGATAGCACTAATCCGTTCGCCAGAGATTTATCCATATTAAGCGCTGCTTTGCTTTGCAACCATTGGCTCTTTCTTTTGAAATGATGTTGAAAGCCAGTAATCGCTGAATCACAGCGCGACTGGTCAGTCTGCTTCGCTTTCGTTAAGTCAGATTACGCACCTCCATCAGCCTCTTAAAATCCTTCCCTGCCCAAGCATTTCTTCGGACAACCTATGCACGGTTTTATTCCTCCCCATCGCTATTACGCTTACCTTTGTTGGACAGATATTCGGGATATGCAAGACAAGGAAAATGTGGTGCTGATTCAGCCCGTGGGGGCGATTGAGCAGCATGGGCCTCATTTACCACTGGCCGTGGATAGCGCGATCGCCCAGGGCGTCATCGGTCGTGCTTTAGCAAACCTAGCTCCAGCCATTCCGGCCTACGCCCTTCCAACCCAATATGTCGGTAAGTCCAACGAGCATTGCCACTTCCCCGGCACCCTTATGCTCAGCGCCGAAACCCTGGGGCGAGTGCTAACGGAAACAGCAGAAAGCCTTTACCAAGCTGGCTTCCGCAAACTTGTCTTCGCCAATGCCCATGGGGGGCAACCCCAAGTGATGGAGATCGTTGCCCGAGACCTGCGCCAGAAATATCCAGATTTCCAGATATTTCCCTTTTTCATTTGGAAAGTGCCTCACAAAGTCGGGGAACTGTTAGAACCTCGCGAACGCAGCGAAGGCATCCATGCAGGCGATGCAGAAACCAGCGTTTTGCTGGCACTCCTGCCCAATGAGGTCAAAATGGACCGCGCTCACGCGGAATATCCCAATACCTTTGAACCTGACAGCCTGCTCAGCCTAGAGGGAAAACTGCCCTTAGCCTGGCTCACAAGCGATATTAGCCAGAGTGGTGTGGTGGGTGATCCGACCACTGCTACGGCCGAGAAGGGCGAGGAAATGCTCAATCAGGTAGCCCAGGGCTGGCAGGAGGCGATCGCCGCAGTCCACCAGTTCCCAGGCTTCTAGACTCAATCACCCAAGCCTTGATGCTGTGCACGGTCAACTGCGCTCTTAAAGCAGTCTCAAAGGCAACAACTGGGCAACCTATTAACAACTATGCTCGTCTCGATTCACAACGAGGCCTAACGCAAGGCCCACCTCCCAGTAGGTCATCTGAGGGCTCCCAATTGATTGCCCAGCATAGTCAGATAGACGAGAATCCATAGAGGCTTCTTATGGCTAATGGATTCACTACAAGAAAAAAGCAGCTAGAGTGTAGTGTGAGTAATTAAACTTACCGATTCAAGTCGCTTCGCAACAATTTGCAATCATCCAGCTTTTCTGCCCTTATGGCAGAGCTACTTGATTTGGGGTGCCTAGGGCGGTTAACGAAATTGTTGCCTGGGTCTTGCGAAATTAAAAGCTCTTGATCAATTAACCGTTAAGGAGAAATCAGCATCATGTTGCAACTTGAGGTCAATCCCGCCGCCTCTCTGGACTACAGCAGTGAGACCTACAAGGACGCTTACAGCCGTATTAACGCAATCGTCATCGAAGGCGAGCAGGAAGCGTACGACAACTACATTCAACTCGGTGGAATGATCCCCGAGTCCAAGGATGATCTGATCAAGCTCTCCAAAATGGAGCGTCGCCACATGAAAGGCTTTGAAGCCTGTGGTAGGAATCTCAGCGTCACCCCTGACATGCCTTTCGCAAAGGAATTCTTCAGCGAGTTGCACAGCAACTTCCAAACCGCTGAGAAAGAAGGCAAGATCATCACCTGCCTGCTAATCCAATCACTTATCATTGAGTGCTTTGCGATCGCGGCTTACAACATCTACATTCCCGTCGCGGATGCCTTCGCTAAGAAGATTACCGAGAACGTGGTTAAGGATGAGTACATGCACCTCAACTTTGGTGAAGAGTGGCTCAAAGCCAATTTCGAAACCGCTAAGGAAGAGCTGCAAGAAGCAAACCGCGCCAACTTGCCTATTGTTTGGGGCATGTTGAACCAAGTGGCTGAAGATGCTGCCATCCTCGGCATGGAGAAAGAAGCTCTCGTTGAGGACTTCATGATTCAGTACGGCGAAGCCCTGGGCAACATTGGCTTCAACTTCCGCGAGATTGCTCGTATGTCGGCCCAAGGTCTGTCTGCAGTTAAGTAAGAGTTGTCCTAATCAGGCATTTCCCTTTCCGGTAGCCTGCTTTAGTGTCATTGTGTTAAGCGAGGCTAAAATTTATTTAGCCTCGCTTTCGCGTTTAACAGCGGCCTAATTCGATTAGGACGCTTGCGAGTCACCTCACTTCCTGCCATCTCTAGATTTGACAGGCCATGAAAGTCCTAAGTGAGGCGACCAACGTGATATCCCCCCTGCCGTCTGCTGTTCCAGGGTCCTGGAATCTGCCCATGTTTGGTCTTATTGGTCACTTGACAAGCCTTGATCACGCTAAAGCCGTCGCCAAGGACTTTGGTTACGGAGAACTTGCCGAGGAAGGTTTTGAGCTGTGGTGCAGCGCACCGCCGCAAATCGTGGACGATATTACTGTCACCAGCATTACGGGCCAGAAGATCCATGGCAAATATGTGGAATCTTTCTTTCTGCCTGAGATGCTAGCGTTGCGTCGCATCAAAACCGCGACGCGCAAGATTCTCAACGCCATGTCCCACGCCCAAAAGAACGGCATCGACATTACGGCGCTAGGTGGATTCTCCTCAATTATTTTTGAGAACTTCAAGCTGGAAAACAGCCCCCAGGTGCGTAACGTCACCTTGGATTTTGAGAAGTTCACCACAGGCAATACCCATACGGCCTACATCATCTGCAAGCAGGTAGAAGAGTCCGCAGAGAAGCTGGGCATTGACCTGAAGAAATCAACCGTGGCCGTGGTGGGTGCCACAGGCGATATCGGCAGTGCTGTTTGCCGCTGGATGGATGGTCGTGTGGATGTCCAAGATTTGCTGTTGGTGGCTCGCAACCGCGATCGCTTGGAAGACCTCCAAGGTGAGCTGGGTCGCGGCAAGATTATGGACTTGACCGATGCTCTACCTGAAGCTGACGTCATCGTCTGGGTCGCTAGCATGGCCCAGAGTGTGAAAATCGACGTGGAAGCGCTGAAGAAGCCTTGCCTTATTGTTGATGGTGGCTATCCCAAGAATATGGGCGCAACCCTAAAGCACCCGGATGTCCATGTGCTCAGCGGCGGCATCGTGGAGCATTCCCTCGACATCGAGTGGAACATCATGAATACCGCAGACTTTGAGCTGCCCAATCGTCAGCTGTTTGCTTGCTTTGCGGAGTCCATGATTTTGGAATTTGAGAAGCTGTACACCAATTTCTCCTGGGGTCGTAATCAGATCACCCTGGAGAAGATGGACCAAATTGGTGGTGCTTCGGTGAAACATGGCTTTAAGCCACTTCAGCTCAGCTCAATCTAAGTTTGACGTAGATTTCAACTGCCGAAGAGACACTCTCCAAAGTGGGGACATGGCACGCCATGCCCCCACTTTGATTTTCGTTATGCAGAACTCGATGAACAAGTTCGGATTTTTCTCTAGGGGGCGGTTAGCTGTGCCTCTACAATTAGTCTTGGCTTGAGTTCGACAAGAGGCAATATATCCTCTCCCCTAGCCCCTCTCCTAAAGGAGCGGGGAACCAATCCAAAGCTGAAAGCCTTGGTTTTGCATCAGGTTCCCTTGCTCTTTTAGGAGTAAGGGCTAGGGAAAGAGGTCGGCTGTTTGGATGTCGAACTCAGGTAGTCTTGGCCTTTTAGCTCGACGCTATCAAACAATAGTTTTTGCGCTGCTCCAGCGAGGGGCGCTGCGCGATCGCAAGGTAATCTTCCCCATGACCTCATCCCCCCGTCGGCCCTTTTTGCTGGAGTTTGAAAAGCCCCTGGTGGAGCTGCAAACTCGAATCAACCAAATCGAGGAGCTGGCTGAAGAAAGCGAGGTGGATGTTACCCCCCAGCTCGAACAACTAGAAACTCGCTATAGTCAGCTGCGCCAGGAAATTTTCACCAATCTGTCTCCGGCCCAGCGCATTCAAGTCGCTCGCCATCCAAAGCGACCCAGCACGCTGGACTATATCCAGACTATTAGTGATGAGTGGATAGAGCTGCACGGCGATCGCGGCGGCTCTGACGACCTCGCACTGATTGGCGGCATTGCCCGCATTGGTGACCAGAGCTGCGTCATGCTGGGGCATCAGAAAGGTCGCGATACTAAAGACAATGTCGCTCGGAATTTTGGCATGGCCTCGCCCGGTGGCTATCGCAAGGCCATGCGGTTGATGGAGCATGCCAATCGCTTCAATATGCCAATTTTCACGTTCATCGATACGCCGGGAGCCTATCCAGGGGTCAAGGGTGAGGAGCTGGGGCAGGGTGAGGCGATCGCCTATAACCTGCGGGAAATGTTCAGCTTAGAAGTTCCGATCATTTGCACGGTGATTGGTGAAGGGGGCTCGGGTGGTGCTTTAGGGATTGGCGTGGGCGATCGCTTGATGATGTTTGAGCATTCGGTCTACACCGTTGCTAGCCCGGAAGCCTGTGCCGCTATTCTTTGGAAAGATGCGGGTAAAGCCAGCCAGGCCGCCGAGGCCTTGAAAATCACGGCCCCAGATCTCAAGCGTTTGGGCATTCTTGACCAAATCTTGCCTGAGCCTACGGGCGGTGCCCACACTGACCCCCTTGCCACGGCCGAGACGTTGAAAAACGCTCTGCTCAGTAATCTGGAAGCGCTCCGTCAGTTAACGACTCAGGAATTGCGTGATCAGCGTTACCAGAAGTTCCGTAGCATCGGTGTGTTTTTGGAAAGCTGACCTGTTCATTTCGTTCTCTATTTCTGCATTGCTATGTCTAGCTCTCCTCGCGCTTTGATCACTGGAGCCAGTAGTGGCATTGGTCGTGCTACTGCCCTTGCCCTTGCTGATGTGGGGTATGATATTTTGCTGGTGGCTCGGGATGAGGTGAAGTTAGCAAAAGTTGCTGCGGAGGTGGAAGCAAAAGGTCGCAAAGCCGAGACGCTTTCGTTGGACCTCCACAAGATTGAAGAGATTCAAGGTAAGTTCCAAGCATTCATTGGTGAGGGTGGCTTGGATGTGTTGGTAAATAATGCTGGGATTGGCTATACGGGGCGTTTGGCGGACATGCCTTTAGCGGATTGGCAGCAGGTGATGAATCTCAATGTGGGGAATGTGTTTGAGTGCACTCGGTCTGTGTTGCCGATTATGCGGAAGGCGAAGACGGGGACGATTGTGAATATTGCGTCGGTGGCGGCCTATAACGCGTTCCCGGAGTGGGGAGCTTATGGGGTGAGTAAGGCAGCATTGGTTTCGCTCTCGAAGGGGTTTGCGGTGGAGGAGCGGGAGCATGGGATTCGGGTGACGATTGTGTCGCCGGGGGCGGTGAATACGCCGATTTGGGATACGGATACGGTGGATGCAGATTTTGATAAGGCGGGGATGATGACGCCGGAGGTGGTTGCGGGGGCGATTGTGCAGACGGTGTTGTTGCCTGCGGCGGCGGTGGTTGAGGAGATTCGGGTGATGCCCAGTGGTGGGGCATTTTAAGGCGTCGTTCAGGTTAGAAGCGATTCGCTGGTGATCGCATCCCTGCCCTATCCAATGGCCCTGACCTCAGGTCCCTGCTTCGCTATTGTTCAAAGCCTGCTGTCCGGTAGCATTGGCCCCTCTGCCAAGGGATGACCTGCGCCGAGCCTGCCCAAACGATGGAGCAACTGGAACAGTAACTGCGCGATCGCTGAAGTTTCACTTTCTAAGAGGTTCTTTGAAGAAAGCTGCTGGCTTTAGCGAGATGACCGATGATGCTGCCAAGATGAACGGGATTTTCCACGTTGTATGGCTGATCGAAGTGTCAAATTTGGTGACGCTTGGCCGAATTCTCAAACGACCTCTAAATCTGACTGCGTTACTGCAACTGCTTTAGCAAAAAAAATCCCCAGCCGTAGCCGGGGATTAATGAGTCAGGGTGCATCTACCGACTATTACTACTAGTTCTATATCGAACACCCGGAACACTGAAGTGAAATTCCTTTCACGAACTTTAATCTAAGCAATAGCACCTCACCAGTCCTCACCCAGTCCAGAAAATAAGCAAAAAAAATCCCCAGCCGTAGCCAGGGATTAATGAGTCAGGGTGCATCTACCAACTATTACTACTAGTTCTAAATCGAACAACCGGAACACTGAAGGCATTTTCTTTCTCAGATATCCTCAGCCCAGCAGCATCTAATCTACAGCCATTCAATCTCACCCAATCCAGAGAATAAGCAAAAAAAATCCCCAGCCGTAGCCGGGGATTAATGAGTCAGGGTGCATCTACCAACTATTACTACTGAGTCAAAAACAAACACCCGGAACACTAGAGTGAAATTTTTTTCAGACATTCTCAGCCCAGCATCGTCTAAGCTACAGCCGTTCAATCTCAGGCATCTTAGAAAAATGAGCAAAAAAAATCCCCAGCCGTAGCCAGGGATTAATGAGTCAGGGTGCATCTACCAACTATTACTACTGAGTTAAAAACAAACGCCCGGACACTGAAGAAAAATTCCTTTCACGACCCCAAACCCAAACGATTTGCCTCTCCAGACCTAGCCAAATCTAGAAAATGAGCAAAAAAAATCCCCAGCCGTAGCCGGGGATTAATGAGTCAGGGTGCATCTACCAACTATTACTACTGAGTCAAAAACAAACACCCGGAACACTGAAGAAAAATTCTTTTCACGGACCCTAACCCAAGCAACTTGTCTCTCCAGACTTAGCCAAATCCAGAAAATGAGCAAAAAAAATCCCCAGCCGTAGCCGGGGATTAATGAGTCAGGGTGCATCTACCAGCTATCACTACTGGGTTCGAAAAGAGACATCAGGACAAGCCAGAAAAAATGGAACTCAGTATACATAGCGGTTAAACAGGGTAAGCATGGCCCCAACTTGCATCCATCAAAACCAAGCAGAACCAAACTGCAGCTACCAACCCAAGCTGGAATAGAGCGCCGTTTCCTGCCAGGACTTTTCGGCATCAGCTTGAGCTTCATCGTCAGTAAGGCGCGTTTCGGCGCAGAAAGATGCCGTGTTTAGTCCCCCAAAGCGGGTCACGGTACTGCTACGCAAACGCAAATTGGGCCCTGCAAACCAGAAGCGTTCGGTCGCGCTCATGGTGTCATATTCCGTGGTTAGGACGAGGCCATCTTCATCGTCTAGCTCAAAGCGACCTACAACAGGCGTAATCTCGGCATAGCCACGTTCTCGTAACAGTCGGCCTTTTCGGGGTTCCCCCTCATCAGGTATCAAGGCAAAGACTGTTTCGCCACTGTGCTGTTCCTCGCCTTCACGGTCCCACTCCATCTCACCATTCCAGGTCACATGGGCTCCACCAATGGTGAGCTCTGGATCGATCTCATGCATTTTGCAAATTTCGATCACCTTGGGATGTTTTGCTTCAAGGGACTCCACTTGAATGGAGGAAGATCCGCTTTCAGCCCGGCGAAAGGGTAAGTGATGGGTGGTGCGCTGGGATTTCCACCGCCCTGCACTCTGCTGAAAAAATTCCATCGCATCCGAAATCGCCATGTCAAGCTGTCAAGTCTAGGGTTACCGCGCATCTCCATCATACTGGAGGGGGCTTAGAGCTTCTAGGTGCATTTTGACAGATTGGGTTAGCTCGATTGAGGTTCGGCCCTGGGGGATTAGAGAATGATGCAAGTCTCTGAGCTGGGGGCAGCAACCTTGCTCTGGCTAGGTCGCTATGCCGGGGAGCTGGCTGCGTTGGCGGCAGCGTTGCTGTGGGCGATCGCAGCTTCAATCTTTGCCCGCCTCGGCGATCGCGTTCCACCTCTAATCCTGAATCTCACCAAAGGCATCGTAGCCCTGGGTCTCTTGGGAGTAACGTTGCTCCTGCTTCAGCGCCCTTTTCCCGAGGTGGAATTCCGCGCCATTCTGTTCTTGCTCCTGAGCGGAGCCATCGGCATTGGTTTAGGAGATACCTTTTACTTTCGCGCCTTAGGTTTGATTGGTGCTCGGCGATCGCTCCTTATCGAAAGCCTTGCTCCCCCTCTATCTGCCGTGCTTGCCTTCCTCTGGCTGGGGGAAAGCCTCAAACCAGCCAATATTGCGGGGATATTTCTCACGCTGGGGGGCGTGATTTGGGTCGTCAGTGAACGTATGGGGCAAAGCTCTGCTCCCACCATTCCTCAAGAAGATAATCATGCCTCCCAGAATTCCATTGCCCAGCAAGCGCAACAGAAGAGACCGTCTAGCCTTCGCCAAGGACTCGGCTTCGCTCTCCTGGCAGCCCTGGGGCAAGCCAGCGGAGCCGTACTGTCGCGAGCTGGGTTAGCTGACACGGCGATGGATCCACTGTGGAGCACGCTATTGCGTCTGGGGGCAGGTTTGGGGCTATTGCTGTTGTGGCTCCCGCTCGCCCAGGTCATCCCTGCCATGGCAGCACCGCAGTCTTCGAAACATTCAGCAGCCTATTCAGCTCAAGGGCGTTCCGGCTTCCTGGGCCTGGGCCTGGGCAGTTTGAGCCTGCGCCTCTTAGGCATCATCGCCATCACGGCCTTCTTCAGCACCTACCTGGCCATTTGGCTCCAGCAAACTTCGCTGAAATACAGTCCTGCGGGGATTGCCCAGGCGCTTTCCAGCACTAGCCCGCTGTTCATTCTGCCCATTAGCTTAGCCCTGGGGGAGCGGGTTTCCCTGCGAGCTGTGATGGGTGTGGTGATAGCGATCGCAGGCATCGCCCTTCTCTTCCAGTAATTCAGGTTCTCTGCGTAGCCTTACTAACCTTGCAGGTGCTGACGACAGCATGTTAAACAATAATGATTATCAATAACGTTTTTATTCGACTATGAGCCTGTACACAAAGCTGGGCCTAACAACTGCCCTCCTAAGCATCGCATTAGCGGGCTGCCAGACAACGTCTCAAAGTTCTGGAGAAGGAAGCGAAGCTAGCGCCAGCAAAAGTGACAAGGTCGTCAACGT
>CALECT010000016.1 GCA_937949725.1 uncultured Pseudanabaenaceae cyanobacterium | reverse complement strand
ACCGTAAATAAGCTGGTTTCAACTTTCATGCTCAACCGTGGGAGGCCATTGTCCACGCTACAAGATCTTGCGCAGTCAGCAGCGAAGGCTCAGTGCTGGTATAGGATTTTGGAAATCGGCTTAAGAATTAGCCCGACTTCTTTACATCTAGTCACATCACTTAGAACAATCCTGGCCTGTCACATTCATAAAGGGCAGGCAGTGATGTGAATATCAACCTTTAAAACTCGTATACACAATGTCACAAGTTCAATCGCGGACGGTGGTCGTGACCGGAGCCTCATCCGGCGTGGGTCTCAACGGTGCCAAAGCCTTGGCAGATCGGGGGCACCATGTGGTGATGGCCTGCCGTGACCTGCCCAAGACCGAGCGCGTCGCCAAAGAGATTGGCATGCCTGAAGGCAGCTACACAATCATGAAGCTGGACCTCGGCGACTTTGACAGCGTACGGAGTTTTGTCGATGCCTTTCGGGCCAGCGGCAAGCAGCTCGACACCCTGGTTTGCAACGCGGCGGTATATCTGCCCCGGCTCAAGCAGCCTGGCCGCAATAAGGATGGCTATGAAATCAGCGTGGCGACGAACCACCTGGGCCACTTCCTCCTGGCTAATCTGATGCTAGAGGATCTGAAAAAGTCCTCCAATCCTGATAAGCGCCTACTCATCCTCGGTACCATCACCGCTAACCCCAAGGAAATCGGCGGTAAAATCCCCATCCCCGCCCCCCCAGACCTGGGCGACCTAGCAGGCATGGAAGCAGGCTTCAAGGCTCCCATGGCCATGATCGATGGCAAGAAGTTCAAGCCGGGCAAAGCCTATAAGGACAGCAAGCTCTGCAACATGCTCACCATGCGGGAGCTTCACCGCCGCTACCACGAGTCTACGGGCATTACCTTCAACTCCATGTATCCGGGCTGCGTCGCCGAGACACCGCTATTCCGCGATACGCCTAAGCTATTCCAAATCATTTTCCCCTTCTTCCAAAAGAACATTACCGGGGGCTATGTGTCAGAGGAGTTAGCGGGCGATCGCCTCGCCGCCGTCGCTGCTGACCCCGGCTATGACAAATCCGGCGTCTACTGGAGCTGGGGCGCTCGCCAGGCAAAGGATCGGGAGTCCTTCGACCAGGAGATTTCTGATGAAGCAATGGACGCCAATAAGGCCACCCGCCTCTGGGAACTGAGCGAAAAGTTGGTAGGCATGGCCTAGCCAACCACCCGCGTGGCATGACTTAGAGAAGCTATAACCTCCGAGAAACGGATATTTCAAGCCTGGGTCAGATATTTCATCCAAAATGGTGAGGCGCTCTAGGACCTAGGCTTGTTATGCTATAAATGAAGACTGTGTTTAGTTTCGCACTGGCGTAACAAAAAAGGAGCGTTCATGGCCCAAGTAATCCTAGGCGAAGGCGAAGGCGTAGAGTCCGGCCTGCGTCGTTTCAAGCGTAAGGTTTCTCAAGCAGGAATCTTCCCTGACATGCGGAAGAATCGCTACTTCGAGACACCCATCGAAAAGCGTAAGCGTAAAGCCATTGCACGCCGTAAGCAGCGTCGTAAGAATTTCCGCAGCTAGTGATCTGAGCTGAGTTTAATCGTTTCAAGCGAGTTCTCTCAGTCACAGCCATTAGAAGTCGAGCCGGGGTTAGCCATGGAGCTAACCCCGGCTTTGCTTTGGTCATAGCCCCGGCTTTGCTTTGGTCATAGCTCCACTCAGATGTTTCAGCTATCCCGCTGGGAGCTTGCGCGCTTGCTGGCAAACCTCGGCTTGCGACAACAAAGCTGCCGAGCCCACTCCAGCTTCTTGACCCGGATGGTGCAGGACTAGGGCAACTCGACCATGGGAATCCTGTTGGAACGCGATCGCTTCTTGCCGAGGATCAAGCCTAGTCGAGCCCAGAGCCTGCTCACCAGACTTTAGAGACATCCCCTGAGGTGATGTAGCTATAAGCTTGCTCCGCGATCGCTCATCTCCCCACAGCGGCTGACTCTCCAGCGAATGCCACACCCCCAAAGGCAATCCGCCCCGCCCAGAAACAATAAACTCCTGATCCTCTTCAGGATTACAAGTTGCGACAATCTGGCCCTCATCAGACTCCAACAACGCCTTCGGTAATGAAGGGGCAAGCTGAGTCGAATCAACTTGAGCTGGGTTCAGTTGCACACGTCCGCCAAAGTCCTTTCCCAGAGCCGAGGAAGCCGTGATTTGGCTATCGGCAGACTGCAACAAGAGGCGACTGGAAATATCAATACTTCCTCCCAGTCCCCGCTCGGCATTCGCCGTTACCCGGCTGTTGTCCAACAACAACAGCCGGCTCGCATCCAGCTCAATATTGCCGCCATCTCCCACCCCCGTCGCCGTCGCTGTAATATCACTGCTCGCCCGCAGCAGCACAATATCCTCCGCCTGGACCGCAATATTGCCCCCCTCCCCCACATTCGATGTCGCCAGCAAACGAGCCCCATCCTGGACAATCAGCACTGGCGTCGAGATCTTCAAGCTACCCGCCGGGAAATCACTGTAGCTAGTCGCCGAGAGTTGGGTGGGTTGAGATTCCCCCACGCCCGTAAGAAGGACACTCTCTTCCGCTTCAATGCTGACATTCCCGCCCGGTCCTCCCACCGGAATGAAAGCAATGGGCAAATCAACTCCGCCGGTACTCGTGATCTGCCCACCAGAGGCAGCCGACAGACGACGAGTGGAAATCATCACATCTCCAGGGATACCGGTACTGCCAATGCTGGAAGAAAAGATTGCATTGGGAATCACCGTATTGGGCAACGGATTAGCCAGCGTCAAATCACCGACCTGAATTTTGACATTGCCCCCCGAGGCAGGCGAAAAAGTAGAGGTGTTGAGGAAAGCACTTTGGGTGATGTCGAAGCGATCGGTATTAATCGTCAAACTACCGGCCTCCCCCAAGAAATAAGTCGAGGTGGCGATCGCCGAAGCACTGTGGTCCAAGAAATCTGACACCTGCAGATCAATCCCTCCCCCATTTCCCAAACCAAAGGTCGGAGCCCAAATGGCCGCGCCATCAGCCAGCTTCAGCTCTGGAGTCTCGATCTCAATAGCACCCGAATCCCCAGCCCCCACAGTCCCTGTCACCAGACCCGTCAAGCGAGCTCGCGCTTCCAAGCGCAACTGCCCCGACAGCGCTCCAAATACAAAAGTCTGCTCCAGGTTGGTATAACCCGTCCCACTAATATCGATCCTCTCACTGAGGTTGAGGCGAATGGGCCCACCCCGGCCCGTGCCAAAGGCACTGGATGCCAGCAGGGAGCGATCGCTCAAGCTCAACCGCCGCGCCTTTGCTGTAATCCCTCGCCCATCAGCCGAGCCCAAACTATCCGCCAAAATCTGGCTCTGGCCCGTGAGAGTGATGCGATCGCCCTGAAGCCGAACGCCACTACGCCCCTCCCCACTCGCCTTCAAACGCGCCCTTCGGCCCAATCGAATTTCTCCCTTAGCAACTGTTGAAGCCTCGTCACTCCCAACCATAGATAGAGCAAGAGCAGAGTCTTTCAAAGTAACGATCCCTTCTTCTAACGCCACCAGGGAAATCACCCCGTCCGGCGCAGTCAACAAACCTTGATTCAGCTCAATCTCACCAGCGACCAAACTCAAATTCTGGCCCGGATCCACTTCCAACCCCACCGCATTACCTAAGCCATCGTCCCCTGTTTGAGCCTGAACTAGGATACTGCCGCTTCCCGCTCCAAGCTGCAAGCCAACGGGCACACCTAGGCTCAGCAGCGGCTCCGCCACAGCTTGGGTTGCAAACGAAAATCCATCCTCAAACTGAACCTGCTCCGCCGTCGTTGCGACAAAATCTCCCCCCAGATTCAACTGAGCATTGGGACCCAAAATAATTCCCTGGGGATTGAGCAAATACAGGCTGGCATCGGCTTTGATCAAGCCATCAATGTTAGAGATATTGGCTCCAGTCACGCGGCTAAAGATGGTTTCGATTGCTGGGCCATGACTAAATTCAACCAAGCCCCCCGTAGAAACCGAGAATGCGTCAAAGCTGTGAAAAAGGTTCTCACCCGCAACCTGTCCCCCCGTGACGAGAAAATTGACGCCATTAACCGGAGTCACCACTGTTGAAAGACTGCCATCCGAGGTCACTTGGGCCACTGCTGCGGAGCCTAACCAGCTCAGACAGAAGCCCCCTAAAACAATATTTTTAACGGTAGAAAGCCGGTGATTCACCTAGCAACCAACAAGACTCAATATTGTTTGTATTCCCAAGACAGACGTCACGCTTCCCTCACAATTGGCTGAAAGCTGTGGGATATCGACTTATTTTTGTAAGTTTTGTTGGATTTATCTTTGTTCCAGCCTAATGGAGACTTATCACTCACTATTATTTGTCGCTCAGCCAGCTCCGCCCCCCAAGCTACTGTTCAGATCCCAACGACAGCTCTGCACAGTTACCTTGCCTGGAAGCAAGGCCCTGCTCTGCTAATAACTGAACCTGGCGATCTCCATTCCACTGCCAAGTTGTGGCCTCTTGAAGCCTCGCCTGCTTAGCAACTCCGGCTTCTGCATCAGAGGCATTCAAACTCAGGTCCGCTTTTACCGAGCTCAAAGCACGGGAGTCTAACCATAGCGATCGCCCTGGCAACACCTGATGTGCTGAGTCTGACAACCCGCCCCGACCCACGAGTCGCAATGTGGCATCACTATCCCGACAGCTCAAGAACTGGGGAACGGCTAAGCCTGAATCTTGTCGAAGAACGGCTTCAACCTGAAGCTGCAAATTTTGGTTCGACTCCTCCTGCTTAGCAAGGCTTTGGGAACTAACAGCGTCGATCGCAGGGGCTAAAACCTCACTAGGAATCAGCATTGGCACCGAGGGGCCAGGCCCAGGCAGAATCACCATGAATGGTCTCGGCTTGGAACTGGGCTTTGGCTTCGACTCAGACAAGGGATTAGCGGGGGCTGATAGCGGACGCTCTGGGGTCGTCGTCGTCTCACCAGGAAGCGTAGGCTCACCAGGCTCAGTAGGCTTGCCGGGCTCAATAGGCAAGCCAGGACTCGGGCCCTCGGGAAAAGTTGGCTCAATGGTAGGTATCTCGGGCGGCTCAATGGGTAGGGCAGGGCTATCGGGCAATATCTCTATCTCCACCTTTCCCAGCAAGTCATTGTCTGAGGTGAGGCGATCGCGGGGCTGCAATCCATCAATCGCCTGAGCCTTCAGCATAATCAAACCCAAATCGCCCCCCCTCGTTTGGGTCGTAATATCGCTATTGCCAGTGGCCCTAACGCTGCCCTCAGCTGAGATACTCACAGTCCCGCCGTCACCGGTCGCAGAATTTCGCACATCAGCACTCAACCGGACTCCATTGACCAGCAAGACATGCTCAGCAGCAATGTCAATTTGGCCTGGGAACGCGCCAGCATTCTCCCCATTGCTTTGGACTTGAGCTCCATTGTTCAAGTTCAAATCCTCTGTTTGGATCACAATGCGACCTGCTTGACCCTGGCCCGAAGTCGTCACGCTAGCCTTCAGCGAGGAGGCTGGACCCGAAGGATTATCTCCATCAAGGGTGATGAATTCGCTGGCCTTAATCAGGATGTCTCCCGCATCTCCCAGGCCCTGACTTGCACTCTGAAGCCTGCCCCCAGTTTTCAAGCTGAGCTGCTCAGTCTCAATGGATAGTAATCCTCCGTCTCCTCTCGCTGTTCTGCGGTTATTGCCTGTTTCAATAATGCTGTTACCTTCTAACTCCAGGCTGCGAGTTTGAATTGCAATAGTCCCTGCATTGCCTTGGCCTTCGGTCACGCTGCTAATCCGCGCATTATCTGCCAACAGCAGTTTTGGGGTTTCCAGACGAATATCTCCGGCCTGACCTTGCCCGGTCAGACGGCTCATTAATTCACTTTTAGCGCGATCGCCCGCCAGCTTAATCTGGTTCTCCTGGCCCAACGGCAAAGGATTCCGCGCCCGCAAGATAATATCCCCACCGCGCCCAACCCCTTTCATCTGAGCATCTACCAGGGCATCTACCAACTCAATCCGTCCTGCCTGGAGCAGAATATTCCCTGAATCGCCCTGGCTACCCGCGTTACTTTGGCTCAGGACCTGAGCAAGATTTGTGGAGGAACTGCGGAGCTGAATTCTATCCTGGGCCTGGAGCTCAATATTGCCCCCGTTTCCCTCCCCCAGATTGCTGCTTTGTAATCGCGTTCCGGTTAGCAAGATATCGCGAGCCTCAAGGCGAATATCACCGCCATTGCCAACCCCATCAACTCCATTGAATGTGGCGATCGCCCCATCCACCATCATCAAGGTGCCGCCACTCTCCACAGCCACATCACCGCTGTCGCCCCGAGTGCTTGGGCCCACATAGGCCTGAATCTCTGTGAGCCGAATATCGCCCCCCGCCCTGATCTCCACCGAGCCCGCATCTCCCATAGGAGCTGTGGAGCGACTATCAATTGTGTCTTCTATGGAGATATTTCCCTCCGCCTTCAATGCTACCGAGCCCGCATCTCCGCTAGTACCCAGCGTTTTAATGCCCTGCACAACCTGCAAGTCTTTTCCCGCAGCAATTGAGATGGATGAGGGGGCACTGAGTGCAAGAAAGGAGATATTTCCCTGGGCATCGGCAGAAATCATGGGCGCAATCAGACGCCCCTGCTTAATGCTGTCTTGGCTAGTGAGCTGAATCGAGCTAATACTGCGCAGCTCCCCGGCTCCAGCAATTAAGCCAGCAGCAATCGTTATATCGCCACCATTGTTCGTCAAATTGCTGTGGTTCTCAATCCTGCTGTTCGCGACAATATTACCTAACCCTACCGGTACTGAAATACTCAGCAAACTAGGCTGGGAGAGGGACGCCAAGAAGCGATCGCCATTGGCAAAGCGAACGCTATCCGCAGTCGCTAGGGTAAAGTCACCATTGAGAGACAGGCTCGATCCTGCCTCAAAGACAAAGCCATTAGGATTGAGCAAAAATAAATTTGCATCGCCCGACACCCCAACTTGTCCACTAATTCGAGAGGGTGCCGACCCCGTAATCCGACCAAAGATAGCCTCTACTGTGGCTGCGGGTAAAAACTGCGCTGTATTGCCCGCCGGAATATCGAACGATTGAAAGCTATGGAAAAGGTTGGGACCGGCTTGCTGTCCCCCAGTGATATTAAAAAAACTTCCACTGGTATTCACTTGGGTATTCAAACTGCCATCGCCAACGGGCTGCCCCAATGCAACCTGCTGACACTCACCCATTGCTGTCCCTGCAAAGGTCAGCATTAGCAAACATGATTGAACCCAAAGACTTACCCGCATGAATCTTTTATGCCCAGGTCAGTCCAGCGGATAGTGTTCGTCCCGTAGGAAAACAAAAACATACAAAAACTACAAATGGGTCGAACTCCTCCATAGAAGCTCGACCCATTTTTCAGTCACAATCGCCTAGGGCAATCAAGCCAGGTTTAACCCTTGACCTTCTCTTTCTCGGGCGCAATCTCCACAGGCTTGGGAGCTGCAGGGGCTAAGGCATTACCGCGAATCAAGCTGCCAATGGTCTTCGCCGTAATCTTGAGCTGAACCAAGGGATTGGCGGGAACCACTGTCTTATACAGATAGCTGTCAAAGGTCAGCTTCTGCACATCAATGTCGTCACACATTTCCACGAAGGCTTCGCGGGCTGCATCAGAGGTGTAGAACACTTTCTGAAGAATATCCAACACTTTGTAGGTGGCACCGTAGGTCTTATCCCACTTCTTCAGGTAGGTCTTCTTGAGCTCTTTCTCCAAGGGAACGCGAGCGCCAGATTTAGACAGCTCAACGATCGCCTCGGCACACATGCGGCCAGACTTCGCTGCAAAGTAGATACCTTCGCCAGAGCACTTGGTCACATAGCCCGCAGCATCACCCACCAGGGCAACCCGACCAACAACGCGGCGAGGACGGGGATGCTCAGGAATGGGGTGAGCTTCAACCTTAATGATTTCGCCGCCTTCAATGCGGTTGGCTGCACGAGCGCGGATACCAGCTTGAAGCTTCTTGATGTCACGCTGGTTGACACTCATGGTGCCGGTGCCCACAGCGACGTGATCGTACTTTGGGAAGACCCAAGCGTAGAAATCGGTGGAGACATCGTCACCGACATACATCTCAGCCCGATCTCTGTAATACTCCATCTTGTCTTCAGGAATGCGAATGCGCTCCTGGAAGGCAATGGCATAGTTGTAGTCG
This sequence comes from uncultured Pseudanabaenaceae cyanobacterium, assembly GCA_937949725.1. Classification (GTDB taxonomy): domain Bacteria; phylum Cyanobacteriota; class Cyanobacteriia; order PCC-9006; family JAAUQQ01; genus JAAUQQ01. The sequence continues at coordinate 5,121 of CALECT010000016.1, read as the reverse complement.
CCCGCATCAATGGCTTTAGCGACACGGGAGTTGGCGCCATCAGCACCAATCACCATGTCGACTTCCAGGGACTTGAACTCACCCTGGGCACCTTCGCCCGAGTTGTCCGCGTAGTGCAGCACATAGGGGTCAGTGTCATTGCTGGGGATCTCCAGCTTGTTGACAGTGCCATTGATTAGGTGAGCGCCGAGGTCAGCAGCGCGATCGCGCAAAAAGCCATCCAGCACCTCGCGACGGCACATACCGATGTACTCGTCATCCTTCAGCGTGGAGCCAATCTGCACTTCCACATTGGAAGGAGAAATCATCGTCATCTTGCGCACGCGGCGATCAATGATTTCAGGAGGCAGATCAAATTCATCCACCATGCAGAGCGGAATTGCACCACCACAAGGCTTGGCATTATCTAATTTGCGCTCAATCAGGTAGGTTTCGATACCCGCCTTAACGAGGATTTCAGCGGCGCAGGAACCTGCAGGACCACCACCTACAACAGCAACTCTTAAGGCCAAGACCGTTCTCCCAATTCATGGCTACAAGGTCAAATCCTATCAGTCCCCCAGGACACCAACTGACAAGGCTCCTAGGTTTATGACCGATCTGAAACTGTCCGTAATTTTTTGAAATATTTAGAAATTATTAGCAGACAAAAACAAGCGTAAATGCAACATAGCAGGCTTGCAAAATCGCAGGATTTCCCTACAACGTGACTCAACCCCCATCCATATCCATACGTGAGTGAGCCAGAAGATAGCTTGGCGATCGCCCCCCAAGCAGCCACTTGACAGCCGCCTGAAATACGCCACCTAACAGCTATCTAAAATTCAGACAAACTTCGATAAAAAGGCTTCCAGAATCCCAGTCATCTCACGATTTCCAGCTACCTTAAAATGGAAGGTCATCTCAAACGCTGCCTGGGACGGGACCTAACAGCCCTGAGGCAACTCAGCCCCTCGTGAACACCGGCCCCTTCCCCGCGAATCCAGTCCCATTGCCCTGGGAATGTTCCATCCCCTCACTCCATTGATGTTCTATTTCGGTGCCCCATGGAAGCTTCCAACGCTGATTCCCAAACTAAGCTTGAGCCCACGGGCATGATTGCGCCTGGCTCCCCAGAGCATCCCCAAAGCATCCAAGAGCGATCCTCCCCAGACCCAGCAGCAACGGTCACTGTCGCTCGCCAATCTGTTCCAGGATTGCCCGAGGACTACCACCTCGTCCTGCAACAAGCTCCCAGCCCCATGGAAAAAATAGCTCGCTTGCAAGTCTTGGGCGATCGCCGCAGCGCTGCATCCCTCGGCCTATTCGTGGTGTTGTTCTTTGGGTTAACGCTCACAATCCTGGCCATTGGTGAAGCCCTGCGCCTTGCCCTCCCCTCAGCAAAAGCGCTATTGGATCTGGTGATCCTCCTAACGCTCATCATCATGCTGGTCTCTCCCATTGTCTTAGCCGCCATGTTGGGCGTATCGCTGGGCCAAGCCATTCGTCAGCCTCGCCACCGCACGAATCCTGATTTAGAACGGCGATGGCTCTTAAAACGGGGCAGCCAAACCGTCGGCCAACTTCGGCTATTACCTGAAGCCCTGCGCCTACGATTAATCTGGGTCAACCTCCAAGCAAATCAAAGGGGTCAGGGGATTGGCTCCGCGTTTGTTCGAGCGGTTCTACAAGCTGAAAACCAAACCTGTCGTGTCAAACTCTCCGACAACAAAGATTCAGCACCCATCAAATTCTTCCAAAGCTGTGGCTTCCAGCTAGCCAGAGCAGACCATCCAAAACCAGCAAAGCGAGGTCTCTGGAGTAAGCAAAGCGACTTTTGGATGACCTACGTTCCCAACCATTCCCAGCGCTAAGAACGAGGATTCAATCCCACCATTAGACATAGACCTAAACAACGGGCATGCCATATCTCTAAGTAGTATCAAGTCTTATTCAATTCCTGTTACTAAGTCATTACTCTGACAGACTCATCCATGACTGAAGGACATAATGCATGTCCAAAACATCAACTGCTAATAACATTCACAAGAGGCTCATAAGGCTTCTAGGAGATGTTCTAATCCTCCCAAGCAAAATATCTGGATGTTGCGAAAATAAAGAAATTCCAGGCTATGGCCTCCCCAGAGAAAAGCAGACGAGCAACCATAGACCCAAATCACAAAAATCAGTCATTTAAGTCAGGCAGAGATTTGTCAAATGACCTCATGTCTAAGTAAATGTATCTCTGATCTTCTAGGTAAATGTATCTCTGATCTTATTGATAACGAGCAACTCCCTTTATGTCCCCAAAGCATCAATCTCAATCTCCAAGAAGATAAAGTGCCCACGTTTCAAAAGCCCCATTTAGACAAGGTATTGGCTCGACCAACAGCATGAGTCGCGACGACTACAGCTATATCAGCCCCCCTAAATAAGCGACTCCCAATGTTGGTTCAAGTTCAGAGATTGTTGGTTATTTACTAATTCTCAAGTCTGAATCGACAACCTTTGTGGCGGTTCTCAGTATCATGTGCCTAGCCAGCAATGAGCGGTGGAAATTGAACTGCAATGGCTTCCCGTAGAAGTCATTGGCAATTCAGCAACTTCTCACGGGCCCAGGGTCACTGCAAAAGAGTGATTCAGTGGGGTATTCTTAGCGTGATATGACGCTATATATACTGGGCTATTTTGTAGCGCTGCTCTTCGCAGCCAATCCATAGCTCTCTTGCAACCTGTTTGATGTATTCAGTTACGGACCTGCCGAGCTAAAGCGGAATGCCTATCGATGATGTAGTGGTGTCCGCGGAACATTGCTTAAAGCGATCGCTGGAACCCATTGAAAAACTTATTTTGCAGGCTTCATGGCAGGGGCAACCCTACAACGTCATTGCAGAAACATCGGGTTACGCCAATGTTTATGTAAGAGAAGTTGGAGCCCGTTTGTGGCAAGCCCTTTCTGAAGCCTTAGGGACCAAGGTAACAAAGAAGACTTTGTCACTGGTCATGGAAGCCACTGCTCGCCCGCTTCCTAATCAGTTGGACTTCCCTTCAGGCCCACTCCCACTTAACTCACCTTTATATATAGGACGAAAGGATCAGATACAGCAGGCCTTTGCGGCTTTGGCCCATCCCGGCTGCTTGATTCGCATCCAAGGGGCAAGCTGCATGGGAAAGACGTCTTTCCTGTTTCGCCTCTTAGACAGGGTAAGCGAGCAGGGCTACCTCACGGCTAGCCTAAGTTTGCGTCAGGTCGAACCCGCAATTACCCAAACCTTCAGTTCCTTCGCGGACTGGTTGGTAATGGCGATCGCCAACCAGCTCAACCTCCCCCATGAGTCTGTACAGCAAAGGCCCGAGCCCATCCAAACCAGGCTTCAACTCTCAATAAGCCTAAAAAGGATACTGACTCAACTTGAGCAACCTTTAGTTCTAACCTTCCGGGATCTAGATTCTCTTTTGGTCGCGCCCGACCTCCTAGCCACACTTTGTTCATTAGTCACGGGCTGGCAAGAAGAAGCACGCCAAGATAAGACCTGGAGCAAGCTGCGACTCGTCACCACCTACACTCATGATCTCGACCCAATCGGCAAAGTGGGCTTGCAGGGAGGCTTAGAGTTGCGGCTGGCCTCCCTCAGTTTCGACCAAGCGAGCCAATTAGCCCAGGCCTATGATTGGATCACCATTCCCAAAGAAGGCATCACTGAAAGTACAACGGCCAAGCTCACACAGCTAGTCGAGTGGGTTGGTGGCCATCCTTACTTGCTGGCGATCGCCTTATATCACCTGAGCAATCGCCGCCATAGCCTAGAAGAGATCGTCACCAATGCCATAGGTTCTGAAAGTATCTTTAACAGCCATCTACGGCACCACCTAGGATGGTTGCAGGAACAACCGGAGCTGGCAGTAGCTTTACGCACCGTCGTTTCAGCTCGAGGACCTGTTAGCTTACCCTCCCCTCAAGGTAGAGCGTTGGAGTCTGCGGGCTTAGTCTCGCTACAAAGAGCACAAGCCTTACCTAGTTGCGAGCTATATCGCCAATATTTTTCTCACCACCTACGCTCCATCAGCACGCTCCCCATGCCTCCTCTGGAAGTCTCGGATCTTCAGCGGCTAGAAGCTCGCATTGAAAGTCTGACTCGCCAGGTGGAGTCTCTTTCCAAAATCAGTTACTTAGATCGATTGAGTCAGTTTACCAATCGAGACTTTTTCGAAACCAAGGTAAAAAATACCTGTGATGAAGCCAATCAGAACAACAATCCTTTAGCTCTACTGCTGTGCTCCTTCGATCACTATGATGTCTACGTTAAAGCTTACGGCTATATCCAGGCGGACAACGTTCTGAAGGAAATCGCAGACTGCCTGCGAACCTGTGTGGAGGGGCCTGTGGAAAACTTTTCCCGTTATGGCAGTGAACAGTTTATTGTTCTCCTCCAGGATTGTTCTTTGGAGCGAGTTTTAGCCATGGGCGATCGCCTACGGGAGCAGGTGGAAGCTTTAGCATTACCCCAGTCAATTGGTTATATGGGCTGGTCCCCGGTGGTCACCGTGAGCGTGGGCATCGCCAGTAAAAAAGCCGAGAATCAAGTCGCCGCTGCCTATCTACTCTCCACAGCCGAAAAAGCTCTGGCTCAAGCCCAACGCCAAGGCAACAACTGTATAGATGTGCGAGATTGCCAGATTGAATCGAACAATCCTTCGTAAGCCATGACCTAGAAGGCTTGCGAGGCTTAACGCCTTGGTTTGTAATGCCTCCTTCGTGGTTTGTGAGGTTATTTGGCCACGCGATTTGAAGGTGCATGCCATGCCAGATCATCTGGAACTCGCTTGGGTCCATGCCCAAGCTCTTCATACCCAATCCTAATTGCTGTCTTCCAAATCTTCTGTGGGCCCAAGGCTGTGAGCACCTACAGCAGACCACTGACAGCAACCTGATAAAATTCTTCCACAGCTATTGCAGACGTTCTGGCCGTAGATGAGCCCAGGCCTGCAACCCAATCAACCATGCCCGTTCAGGGGCGCAACTAAGGATTGAATCTATGCATTGGCGACGGTTTTCGACAAGCTCTCAGGGCTGGACAGGTCGTTTTTTGAGTGTCATGATCCTCTGCGCCATGTTGGTGGTGAGTTGCAAGGCCACCACAA
>CALECT010000015.1 GCA_937949725.1 uncultured Pseudanabaenaceae cyanobacterium | reverse complement strand
GTGGGAGTGGCTGGATCGCTCCCAGGAACTGCCCCGTTAAGCGTTGTGTTGCTAAGAGAAAAGCCCTCGTTCTAATGAAGAATGAGGGCTTTTCTTGCTATGGGGTGAGGAGCGTTACGCTGCGGTGTCGAGGCTGTTGTGGATTCCTTGAACCACTGCCAGAAGATTGGGCTGGAGGCTGGTGGGCTGGAGGTTGCAAAGATATTTTTGGCTACGAATGCCACAGCTGAGGGCGATCGCAGGTAATCCAAGTCTTTGAGCTGCAATCACATCGGCTTCGGTATCACCCACCATCCAGTCGGTCTCAGGATTGCCATGGTCTGCCAGGGCTTGGCTGAGCAGGCTGGTCTTGAGGTCAGTGTAGTTAGCGTAGGCGGCATGGGCATCTTGAGTGCCGTAGATGCCTGCAAAGGCATTCTGCAGCCTGTGACGCTTGAGGAAGGCTTGAACCTGGGCTTCACAGCGCAGCGTCACCAGGATGGGTTTAATGTCGTGGTCTTTGAGTAGCTTGAGGGCGGCAGGCACTTGGGGCTGGAGGGCATCGCGCCGCAGAAGGCCGGGACAGCAGTTGACGATTTCTTTGACTTGTGACAGGAAGTCATCGATTTGTTCGCCACGGAGACCGGAGCGCAGGGCTATCTCTTGGTCAGGGATGCGCACCTGCTTCATATGCCAGAACTGGCCCTTACTCATGGGGGTGAGCTGGATGATGTTGCCTCGCTGACGGTGATTGCGTCGAGTGCGCGCTAAGGCAAGGCGGTAGGTGCTGTAGTAGCGGCCCGAAACATCGACGATGGGACCGTCGAAGTCGCAGAACAGGGTCATTCCCGGTGAAGCGATGGGAAGGGCACCTGTGGTGCGCTGAGGAGCTAGGGAAGCCAGCAAGGAAGTTAGTTTCACAGTTTTGACTGTAAACAACAGAAATATTCTTTAATCTTTCTTAAGAGTACAAGGGATAACTGCTATTTGTCATGAGTAATTAGACCGGGTTGACTTCTGTCATATGGCGGAAATCAAGGCTCTTTTGGGTACTTTGTGATCTCTGCTAACCGTCTACTTTTCTGGTTTTACGGAAAGTCTGGACAAACAGCTGGTGTCGATTAAATGGAGGTTTTGGGTCTCAAAAGCAAGGCAGCGCTCTTGTTCTTGTTGGATTGCTGGGGAGCCTATTTGTAATTGGGAGATTGCTGCGCGCTGCTGGGGCTGGAAGGCTTTGAGCCAGCGATCGCTTTCCAGTCTCTCTGGGTTGAAAGATTGATCATCCAGGAGCCAATAATCGATGCTCTCCTGACGAATAAAGCTTTGAACCGTCTCCAGGTCAGGGCTGTATTGGGCTTCTAGCATGGAGATCACCCGCTCTCGAAATGGCCCGTAGTAGCCCCAGTGGTAGGGGATGGCGTATTCCGAGCCCGCGATGATGCTGCGCTGAGCCAGGCTGGGTAGGTTGTTGGCTTCGGTGCTGAGGGAGGCGATGCGGGTGTCGATGGGCTGGTTTTGGAGGAAGGCGTAGAGTTCGGGGTAGTTGCCCTGGGCGTTGTAAGTGCGGGGGAATTTGCGATCGCCCAGGGGCACGAGGAAAAGCCAGAGCAATAGCAGGCCAGTGCTAATGAGCTTGAGGGCTTGTCTGCCTCGGCTCGTTCTGAGGACGTTGCTCAGCCAGTTTTGGAGGGCTTGGAGCAGGAGTGTGAGGGCGATCGCCGCCGCCATCACAACCAAAATTCTTAAGCTGTGCTGGCTATAGCGACTGGGTAAATGCAGTGTGAACAGCGTGAGGTGAGCTAGGAAAAACCAGCCGAGGGAGGCAAAGAAGAGCTGTGGGAAGAAGCTGAGGTTACGCAGCGCTTGGACGCCCGGTAGTTTCTTGAAGCGCAGCAGCAGCATGGGTAAGAGAAATACGGCGTAGGTGCCATCGGGGCGCAGGGCTGCGGAGATGCGTAGACTGGAGCGGCCTCCGTTCAGCCAAAAGTCCCAGGGATTGGCATCGTTGAAGAAAGCAGAGCGGCCTCCCATTTTGAATTCTGGGAGTGCTCTGGCTTGGGCGGCATCAATGACGGGGCCAAAGGCACTGCTGCTGAAGACGTAGGGCAGAAGAACGGCGATCGCCACTCCAATTCCCACGCCGCAAAATCGCAGATCTGTCCTAGATGCCCAGCCTGGTTTCCAGCCTTCCCACCGTAAACAGGCCAGGGCCATCACGCCCGACGCTAGAAAGACGCCTAAGGGGTAAAACAGTGCCTGGAGTAGCAGCATGACTAGACAAGGCCAAAGGCTGCGCCGCAAAAAGAAGTAGAAAAACGCGAGCAGGGTGGGATACAAAAATGCCTTGGGCGTACCAGAGACAATGCCGTCCTGAAGCCAGAGGTTTTGATTCAATAGCCAACTGGCAACCACCCCAGTTAAGGCACCGCCGCTTGCCAATGGCATCAGCTCCAATGCCAATCCGTAGCAAAAATAGGTCATCAATAGACCTAGGAAGCTCGGCACCAGCTTGCTCATCAAAATGGGATGGATACCCAGAATGGCGGCGAGACGATAGAGCTGTGCATAGCCCCAGGGCGCAACGGATTGAAAATAGTCGGCGATGGGGTCATTGGGAAATAGCGCGGGGTCGAGGAAGCGCTGCATCCAAAAGACATGCTGGCGGGCATCATCTTGGACGATAAAATCCTGGGCCAGGCTTAATTTCAAAGCCCAGAGACTGTAGAAGAGGGCGATCGCCAGACTAGCTGTTAGCCCTAGCCAGTATCCATTCCCTTGTCTCTGACGGATTGAAGATCGTGTCTCAGCCATAGTTTCTATCGCGTCAAAATTAAGCGTATGGACGGTAGGGGTCAACCTAATAATTCAATGCATCGCCGCATGGGATTGTCAGAGTCGCTGAGAGCAGCAATGGGTTCGACCACATTGATTCTCCAGAGATGGCCTTCTTCGAAGACAGGTTCAATTTCGTAGGCAGAATTCCCAGTCAATGCGCCCACTAGTGCATTCGAGGGGCGAAACAAAAACAATGTTTGGAACTGTTCAGGTAACTTGAGCTGGCTGTTTTCAGGTTCTAGCCCTGTTTCCCCCACAAACCACAGCGGCGTTTCTGGGTCGAGCTGGTAGCTCAAGGCCAAGAGGCGACTGGCCCGGCGAGGACTGCTAATGACGATCGCATCCTCCACCCCATTAATTTGCTCTGCCACCGCTGCATCGTAAAAGCAGCTGTACTTGTTCCACCAAGTTGCGGATTGGGCGCTGACGCTATTGCTGAAAATGCTGAGCACTAGGAGAAGGGCTAGGAGCGATCGCCCCCAATTGTTCAAGCCAATGCCTAGCCATTTTTGTCGTTGGCTCAAGAGCCAGCTCAGTCCGTAGGCAACAGCGATCGTGATGCTGAGATAGGACGGCAACAGATATCGGGCAATGCCCGTGCGCTGACCGCCGCTCAGCAAGTCTGGAATGAGTAATAGGCCGCTGGGTAGGACAACTAGGAGGAGGAGGAAGCTGGAAGCAGAGCGGGGTAGATTGCGACAGCAGAGGTAGAGGCTCGCGATCGCTAATCCTAAAAATCCAAAACTCAGCCAAACAATCGGTTGCCCCAGGACTGCAAAATCTTGCCCCCGCTCCACATCAAACAGCTGCATCTCTGGGAAACGTGCCTGAAAATCAAACCAGAGGCTACTGAGATTCAATAGCCAGCGCTGGGCCAGCGTCCCCACGCCAATATCTCGCCCTGTCCAGGCTCCGATATGACTAGCATTGGCAAAATAGAGTGCTACCCAGGGCAACAGGCTCACTAGGGCTGCACCTACCGATAGTGCCTGTCTCCGCCAGGCCCGCCGCTGGGTCACCAAGGTGTAAATCCCCTGGGTAAAAAGCACCAGTGCACCAATCAAGTGACTGTAAAGCAGCAGGCTGGCACTCACGGCATAGGGCCACCAGATGGCAAACGGGCTTTTGGGCTCTGTTTTATGACGCTGTAGGGACCGCAATAGGGCAGCGCTGGATGCGAGGGTCATTAGGCCATAGAGGCTGTACTGACGCGCTTCCTGGGCGTAAAGAATTTGTAGAGGAGAAACGGCTAACAAGATTACGGCCAGGCTACCGATGACTCTGGCTTTGATCGGGATATGGACTGTTCCATTGGAGGGAGAGGGTAAATCTGCTTCTGAGAGATTATTCGCTGTGCCCTGGGAAAGATTGCTATAGGCCCAGAGCTGGTGGCAGAGGGCATAGATCGCCGGAAGACAGAGCAGGCTAAAAAACGCTGCAACGGCCCTGGTTACGGTAACGCTGCTGCCCAAGACAGTCATGGCCAGTCGCACACATAGGTAGTAGAGCGGCGTGTGCTCTGCGTTTTGAGCGAGGGCATTTAGGCTATCGTCCCAGCCTCGCGATGGGCTGAGGCGTTGAAACTGGTGGAACTCGTCAATGGATAGGGGGCGATCGCGGGGCACCTGCTCGACAAATTCGCTGCGGCTATAGCCCACCGATCTGAGTGAGGTGTGGACCTCATCGATCCAATAGACCTTGCGATCTATCTGCCAAAAGCGGAAGAAAATGCCAACAATAATGGCAATCAACAGCAATAGCTTCAAACCCTTGCTGAGGGTGGAATGGAGGGGGCTTTTCTGCGGATGAACCATGAAATGCGGAACAAACTGTCCTGAAGACTATGCAAAACGTCGGAAATGAGGTAATAATGGGGCCATCAGAGCACTTGTAATACGCCTTGCCGAAGATGAAAGGTCATCTGGCTGTCGTTTCATTTGACTAATGCTTTGATCCCGAATACGGGGGTGCTAAGGGCAGCGAATTCTGCCGATAGCAACATCCTTCTTGACTGACTAGAGCGCTTGCCGCCCTTCGGCTGGTTTTGCCTAGGTCAGCTTTTTTCGAATTATTCTGGTTGAGTGATAAGGCCATTATGGGGCCTGCATGACTCTTTGTTAGCGAGAGCCAGCATAGTTTTTCTAGATTTAAGCTGATAGTGGCTGAACCGTTTTCTCCGGCCTACAATCACGCCGGAACTAGTATGCCGAAATAAGCCCAGTGGCTTTTTATTAGGTCTTTTTGACGGTGGCACCCCCATGCAACCCTAAGAAGAGCATGATTTTGTATGAGTGAATATCGTTCGAAGGAACGCACCTTTGACATTGAGGCCCTAGCCAAGAGCAACTGGCGTTCCCGGATTAATCAGTTCAAGCGTGAGATTCGCGCCTCCAATGGTCGCCCTCCTGCTTTGTCTTCGATTGGTCCTCGCCGCCGTTCTGGTAAACGCCGCGTTGCTGCTCGGGTTCCTGCCCGTAGCATGTCTTATTAAGACTGACGCGATCGCTGTTTGAAGAATGTTTGCGTCCGTTGAGTAGAGTTGTATCAGCCAGTTTGAAGTCATTCTCGAATGAATGGTGCCGCAGTGAGCGAACTTCTTCTCAAGACCGCTGTTCTGCAATTGGCTGTGCAACTAAAAGTGAGTTTGATGGTGCATTAGTCGTGTAAGTCTTGCCCTATAAGAAGCCTTGGCGATGATATAAAAGCCCAGTCACATCCGGTGGCTGGGCTTTTGTTTTTGATTTGGGATTTTTGGGGGGATGACCAGGCTCACAGCGATCGCACAAAGGGCAGAAATGCTTCTGTCAGTTCTGGGCGAGCGACAACGAGGCAAGGAAAATTCGTTGCCTTATAGTCCTCACCCACATTCAGCGGGAAAGTTGGACTGCCATCCAGGAAATGCCACTGAGCACCAGCCGCTTGAACAATGGGCCAAGTGGCGGCAATATCCCAAATCTTGGGCGTGGCTTCTGCGCCGCCCATCGTGCTGCCTAATCCCACCGTTAGAAGGTTATAGGTCGCAACGCCTAGCATGCGGATTTTGCAAGGAAAGGGCTGTTCAGGGCGTTCAGCCTTGCTGAGAACATGAATACTGCGGGTGCAAAAGCTAAAGCAATGGCTAGGGCTCAACGCTTCGTCGTTGCTGTGAATTGTCTCCGCTTGAGCACTTGTGTCGGCTAAGTCTGTCCAATATGCAGTGGAGGGGCAGCCCACAAGATCGGTGGCTTCGCCAGGCCAGTAGCCGTAGAAGGCTTGGCGCAGGGGCGGAATTTCGACGTAGCCGAAGACGGGAATGCCTTTGTAGAGCAGGCCCAGGGAAATGCCCCAGAGGGGAATGCCTCGGGCAAAATTGGTGGTGCCATCCAGGGGATCAATGACCCAGCACCAGTCGTTCTCGGGCAGTTGGTGGCTGGTTTCTTCGCTGAGTAGGCCATGGTCTGGAAAGGCAGCTTGGAGAGCATCGCGAAGTTGGCGATCGCTCCATTCATCAGTTTGAGTGACCAAGCTGCCGTCGCCTTTTGTGCGGGCTTGAACTTGGCGAAAGTCCTGGCGTTGGCGTTGGGCAACGGGGGCGGCGGCGGCTTTGGCGGTGGCTAGGATTTGCTGCCAAAAGTTTGGGGTTGGGGCCATGGAAAAGTAGAGGAAGGTGAGTCGAGACGCATCCAGGGATTGCAAGTGCGTAGGGGCAGGTTTTCTCCGCCTGGCTGTTCAGACCATGGAGAAGTTAATCCATGTCGCCTTCGAGAGCAGCTGTGATAGCTGCTTGGGCCGTGTTTTGGAATTCGCGGATGTTGACACGGCCTAGGAGAGCGATCGCCACCAACATGCCGACCGCTTGGGTCGCAAAGACCAGGCCATAAGCGGGAAAGATTTGGTCATCTGCGGGGATGGTGCCGCCGTTCATCGTGGTGAGGATAAATTTGCCTAGGGATAGCACTGCGCCACCGAGCACCGTTGCGCCACCTCGGGCGATCGCTTGGGACAGTCCCCAAGCGCCAATGAAAGTTCCGGCCGTTTCAGCGATGGTGAGGTCCAGCATCAGCAGGATGGAGCCTGTGGTTAGGCCACCGGCTGCGAGGCCTAGGCAAAGCACCGCCCCCATAAGGAAGGGGGGCTGGGCGGGAATGCCTGCCAGGATCAGCAAGACAAACGAGAAAACGGCACCGAGGCAGCCCCATTTGACGGCTTGCTTTTTGGTGACGCGGGGGAATAGCGCTTGAACACTCATGGCAATGCGGACGGGGATTGCGATCGCCTTGCCAATCGCCCCTGGCAGCTTGGCTTTGACCTTTGCCACAGCGGTTTTGATGGTCTCCGTTGTGGGCTTGGGGGCTGTGAGAAAGCTGGTGGCGATGATGCCAAACAGTGTGCCAATGCCAAAGAAGGCATTGAGCTGAGTGGTTTCCGAAATAGCCATGCCAAAGACTTGGCCACCGTAGGGTTCTAGCACTGCATCCTGCATAAATAGGCTCAAACTCAGGACCAGCAAGAAGCAGAAGAACAGACCCGTTTGTCGGCTAGCGGTGAGAACTTTGAGCGCTTTGCCCAGGGTGAGTTGGTCTTCTTCTCCCTTGGCTGAGGATGGATTGCCCTCGGTTGTTCGGGCTGCAGAGCGCAGCTGCAAGCGCGAATACTTTTTCTCAATGCCGAAGGTGCTGAGGATGGCGAGGCCACAGACGATAGACGGCGCAATTGTAAAGAGACGATTGATAGAGGCTCGTAGCTGATCCAAGGAAGGCTCATCGCCCAAGGAGCCGAGCACGATCGCCGTAATCACCACGCCGGTTATGATACCCAGCATCAACATGCCCCAGCCAATGCCCACCAGCTGAGATTGAGTTTCGTCGTCGGAGACATCCACCAGCAGGGCTGTGAAGGGCGTTGAGGTGGAAGAAAGGGCGAGTCCGTAAATTGCAAAGACCAGCGCCAGTAGCCCCACCCAGGGATAGGCGGCAGGTCCCCAGCCTTGGGTGGCAACGACACTGCCAATTTGCCAAACCAC
>CALECT010000014.1 GCA_937949725.1 uncultured Pseudanabaenaceae cyanobacterium | reverse complement strand
GCCTGGAGGGCATCTTGCTCCGCTTGGTGTTGGGTGAGGAAGCCTTGGGGGTCAGCGTCAAATTCGGAGCGTTGCTCAACGACCTGGACACGCTGCTCGGGGTCGCGGACGGTGCGAACTTCTACGCTCATGCCAAAGCGGTCGAGGAGCTGGGGACGCAGTTCGCCTTCCTCGGGGTTGCCAGAGCCAACGAGCACGAAGCGAGCGGGGTGGCGGATGGAGATGCCCTCGCGCTCAACGGTGTTCCAGCCAGAAGCTGCGGAATCTAGCAGGACATCGACGAGGTGATCGTCGAGGAGGTTGACCTCATCCACGTACAGAATGCCGCGATTTGCCTTAGCCAGGAGACCGGGCTCAAAGGCTTTGACACCTTCTGCTAGGGCTTTTTCGATGTCGATGGTGCCGCAAACCCGATCTTCTGTGGCACCGAGGGGTAGGTCCACCATGGTGACCTTGGCCTTTGCGGTGGGGATGGTTTCGCCATCTGCCTTACGCTGGCGCACCTCGTCGCTCATGATTTCGATATCGCTGGGGTGACTGTTGAAGGGGTCGTCAGCCACGACGTCGATTTCGGGTAAGAGATCGGCAAGGGCGCGGATGGTGGTGGATTTGCCTGTGCCGCGATCGCCCATGATCATGACTCCACCAATCTTGGGGTCAATGACATTGAGCATCAGGGCCAGTTTCATTTCCTCTTGACCGATAACAGCGGTAAAGGGGAAAACAGCGCGGCGAGCAGGAGAGGCAGTTGTCACAGAAGATAAAGGGGAATGACGGCTTAAAAAGATTTGCTATGGCGGTGCTGTTGAACCAAGCGGCGAGCTCTATTTTTGATAGAGGGCTTGAACTGCACCAATCCCCATTCTGCCATAGTGACTGAGGAGTCCTATGGGATGTCACAGAGTGATGCGATCGCCATCCTTAAGAACGTTGCAAAATCTTGAATAATTGCGCCTCAACCGCTAATCTGCGTGGTTCAATAGATTTTGTAGAACATATGAACCTATTGGGCCATGCCGACCCGCCCTGCTGAGATTCGCTCCCTGCTGAAAAGCAAGCGGGAAGACTTCAAGAATTTTGATATCGATACCCTCGGTCTGCTTCAGCAATATCGAACTGCGTTTAAACAACTGCCTCAGTTAGACGCAGCCCAGGTCAATAGCCTGATTGAGCCACTGCTAGAAACCCAGGAAGGTATTTTTCAATTTCCCCTGCGCTGGAATAACCGCGAGGAAAGTTTTGCCTGGGTGCGGGAAATTCTGACGGGAGTCAGAACCTTTGCAGTAGATGGCTCCCAGATATACCCCAGTAAGGATATTTCCATTCCCGTCGCCCTGGTACAGATCGGCTGGTTTGAAAATCCCCACCACAGCGATGGCAGCTATGAGAAGGACATTCGCCTAGACCTGATGACGCCCCTAGAGCTGAGACCGTTTAAGGGGGAAGCGGTGGATCGCCAGGTGAATATGCGTCGCTTTGAGATGGAAACCCAGCGCTTGGTGGAATACATCGAGGAGCATGAGGGTGATGAGAATTGTCTTGTGCTGTTGGATGGTTCTCTGGTGGCGACCTTCTCAGAAGCTTTTGACCCAGAGGCCCAGGAATTTTATGTGAACTGTCTGATGCAGTTGCTGAATGCGAGCGAGCGTTGTCGAGTGCCTCTCGTGGCGTATATCGATACGTCCTATGCGTTGGACCTCGTGACGCTGCTGCAACAGAGCTTTCAGTTGCCTCCCATTGTCTCTAGCCATGATGCCCAAGTGGTGAATCCCATGATGGAATGGGGCGATCGAACTCCCCTCTTCCGCTGTAAGCGAGATATTTTGGGCAAACTCTATGGCCCCCACAAAGACCGCATCGACTATACCTATCTCAAAACCAATGATGGGTTTCCGGCTCGCTTAGAGCTACCGGCTTGGATTCGAGAGGCGGGCCGATTGGAGCAGGTGCTGAATTGGGTACGGGGAGAGGTAGTGATTGGCGGCGGCTATCCCTACGCGATTGAGACGGCAGATCAAGTAGCGGTTTTGAGGACGGGCGATCGCAACGCCTTCTACCGCTTACTCCAGGATTGGTCCGAGGAGGAAGGGCTTAAGCTGCGGCTATCTCGGAAGATGGTCAGCAAAGTGCGGCGGCGGTAGGTGCTGTGCGTGGCTCGGAGAGACGCAGGGGCGCGTTTGACCGCAGGGGCGGGTTTAGCCAAAGGATGTTGGACCAATCATAAAAATAGAGTCAAAACCCGCCCTGGCAAAAGCTAAAGCAGGGGCGGGTTTTGATTTTGAATTGAGGTTGCTTCAGCGATATTTATATCTAAATCCGCCCGTACGCGAGGCGTTTCGGGGTGGTGGTTCCAATGGTTAACGGCTGAGTTGGCTGACAAAATTCATCAAACCCAGGGAGGTGGCGATCGCGCGTCCCGTGGCAACGACCCAAAGCCACCGCTGCATACCGGTGCGACCCTAATGCCAGAGCCAAACACCCCTTACTCTCTCTGGCTTAGTCTTTGGAATTTTGATGTTTAATGCTTTCCGAGACTAAACGTTCGTAATCAAGTTAGAGAAAGCTTCAGCAGCCTGGGTTATGGTTTGATGTTGATTCAAGAATTCGGTGTAGTCCGCCAGGGTGTCTGCACCAACGACGCCGAGGACCAGTTCGGCGGAAACCCACATGGCCGTTTTGGTGAATAGGCGGCCCCAGCGAACTTTAGGGAATTGAGGTTTGGATTTGAGTTCAAAGGAGCGTTTCATGGCTGGGGTTCCTCAATGGGGATGCGTTAGGCGGGATTCATTAATGCTGGGTTTCGGGTGTTTTCCGATGCCGATGTAGTGAAAGTACCGCGATCGCCCCAGACGACTCAATCCGGAAAAGAACCCATGGGGGTAGGGGTTTCCTACCTTGTTCGGTTTAATCAAAAACTTTAGCTCCAGTCGTCACAACCGCTAGAGACAGTCACGTTCACATCCCGAAAAACGTTGCTATGGATGAAAAAATCGCTGGCGTCTATGAAGACACCAGCGATTATGAAAGCTCTACTCAAAGATGACAATGAGCCTTATTCTGCCTCTGCTTCTTCAGCAGCAGGCACAGCTGCGGCCTGAACGAAGCTGGGGTCGATGAGTTTGTCGACGGCTTCGGTGGTGAGCGGTGCGTCAATTTCATCCTGGGCCACCAGGAAGTCACTCAAGGTCACCAAGTTTTCCGTTAACCCTTGGGATTCACCTTCTCCAGTCAGAACCTTTTGGTTGTCTTCCAAGGAGGTCAGATCCACATCACCAAGCTGGGCTTCGACTTCACTAGCATCGACTTCCAGCTTCTCACCAATGATCTTATAAGCCTCTTCGCTGTCGCTTTCAATGAAAGCACGGGCCTTGAGAATGCCATTGACAAAGGCTTGGACTTTCTCAGGATTCTCGCTGACAAAATCAGCCTGGAAGAGATAAACATCCAGAATGGCCGTGGGCATCTCAGAGGTGTCGATGATGACGCGACCATCGGGCTGCTCATCATTTCCTGTAGAGAGGAAGGGCTGATAGGTCACTGCGATATCAACCGTTCCAGCTTGGTAGGCTGCTGCTGCTGCATCCGCAGTGATATTTACAGCTTCAATGTCGTCGATGGTCAAGCCATTTTCCTTGAGGACTTGAAGCAGGAAGTAATAGCTAGTGCTGCCAATCTCGACCCCCACTTTGCGGCCCTTGAAGTCGGCGATGTCTGCAACATCGTTGCGAGCCAAGATGCCATCTCCACCGAGGGAGGAATCGGCCATCATGACGATGCGATAATCAATCCCGCGCGCAGCTTGGGCAACGACTTCAGGATTAGTCGCAGCTTGGGCAGTCAAGTTACCTGAAGCAAAGCTAGCTAGGTTATCACCGTTGGAGCTAAAGGTTTTTGACTCAACTGTGATGCCTTCAAAAAAGCCTTTTGCTTCGCCTACATATAGAGGGGAATAGCCGATCCAGGGCACAACACCAACTGTGACGGTGTCGCTCCCTTTACCGGAGCCATTGCCATCTCCATTGCTAGAAGTTGTGGAAGGAGATTGGCAACCATGTAGGGCCACCCCACCGGCTAGGCCACCCATGAGCCACATCATCTTGCGCCTTGTTATGGCCGGATACTGAGTCATTCCACGTCTCTCCTAACGATTCCCTACAGCCTGAGTGATGATACGAATAGAGCCTGCAAAACTTACAAAAGTGCAGCGGTTTTCCAGCATTAATTCATAACAACCTTTGGACAGTTTAATATTCCAACCTACTCCTTTTAACGTCGAACTATTCATTTCTCAGGAAATTTCTGAATGACCCTAGATTTCAGCAGGGTCAAGCATTGTGACGGTTGGCAGGAGTGCATTGAGAAAGCTCTATTGCTTAGCTTCTAGATTCTCAAGGCGGCTCTTGAGGTCTTGGTTAGATTGCTTAAGTTGATCGAGCTCTTGGCGTAAAAGCTTGACGGCTTGGGTAGAACCAACTTTTTGTTGGACTTTGGGAATCGTTTCTTCTGCTCTTTGTTTGATTCGGCCATCGGGAGATTGCTGGGCGAGGGTTTGCAATAGGCCGATCGCCTTGGGCGTTTCCATGGCTCCCA
>CALECT010000013.1 GCA_937949725.1 uncultured Pseudanabaenaceae cyanobacterium | reverse complement strand
CCACGCATAGTATCCGTAGACTTCTGGTAAGCCTCTTTCATCGCAGCAGTCACGAGATCAGAGAGAACTTCCTCACCCTCTTTTAGGGCTTCAGCAGTAATCTCAGTGCGAATGGGTTCCTGGTTACCTGTAAGGACAACCTTCACCATGCCGCCACCTGCCTGACCTTCAATCTCCATCTTCTCCAGTTCTTCCTGGAGTTCCTTCGCGCCCTCTTGAACCTGCTGAGCCTTCTTGAAAGCCTCAGTTAGTTCCTTCATCTTACCGAGGCCGAAGCCGCCACCAAATCCTTTACCGCTCATATTGTTATGGGTCTCAATTGATCTTGAATTCAGGCGAGCCCCAGCAAATCATACGGGGTCAATTCCGCAGAAAGCCTTATGGAGTGCCAATTTGCCAACCACACTCTATCACTCTTCGAGAAGAATTTTCGCGACCGCGAAGGTGGGAAAGCCCTACCTAGGCGAGCTGAAAATTACCCAGCATCTTCACCTCAGGATGGAGATCCAAAGCAAAGCGGTCCTGAACTGTGTTTTGAACAAACTGAATCAAGCGGAAAATATCCTGGGCTTTAGCATCCCCAGCATTGAGGATAAAATTAGCGTGACGCTCAGCCACCTTCGCTCCCCCAATGCTGTAGCCCTTAAGACCCAGCTCCTCAATTAAGCGACCCGCGCTCTCCGGCACAGGATTGCGGAAGACACTGCCACAACTAGGGCGATCGTAGGGCTGGGTCGCCTTGCGAGCCCGCAGAGCCTGATTCGTTTCCTGCTTCACTAACTCAGGGTCAAAGCCAGGAGCCATTTGCAAAGTCGCGTTCAATACGATGTAGTCACTGCCCTGGATTGCAGAATGACGATAGCTGTATTGCAATTGCTCTGGCGTCCACAGCTCAATACCATCTGGACCTAAAACCTTTGCATTCAAGAAGCAGTCAGCCATACAGCCACCGTGGGCACCAGCATTCATCACCACCGCACCACCAATGGTTCCAGGAATACCAACGGCCCATTCAAATCCTCGCCAGCCTCGACGAGCCAAGCGGCGAGACAATGCAGGCAGTGGAGTTCCCGCAGCCACTTCAACCTGGCCTTCTTCTTCATCTACAACAAAACGCTTGAGAAAGCGCATGGAAATAACAAGACCGGGCAAGCCATCATCACTAATCAAAAGATTAGAACCGGAGCCTAACACTGTAATTGGCAACGATTCAGACTGAGCCCAAGACACGCAGGCTTCTAAATCGTGAGTTGTTCGAGGTTCGGCATACCATTCGGCCTGGCCTCCCACACGAAAAGAAGTGTAAGGCGCAAGGTTAACAGCACTGCGCACAATGGGGGGAGCACACATGGCAACAGCGGGCGGACGTTCCTGAGTGGGCAGTGAAAGCATTTGAGTCCAGTCACTAAAAGAGGTTGGGAATCCCTATCTATCGCGATCTACGGAACATCAAGGGTCAGCTCCGGTCGATTTAGCTTAGTTAATTGTTAATTAACTCGCCGTATCAAAATATGCGACCAAGTCAGGAATAACTTGATTTAGGTTACCCGCGCCTAAAAATAAAGCAAGGTCATGGGGCCGCAAGATTTTTCGTAGGCGATCGCCCACTGCCTCCAACGAACCGCCATAGGATACATTCTTATGCTGCCGAGAAATGGCATCAGCAAGCTGTTGACCACCTGCTAGACCACCGGGGTCCTTCTCACCAGCGCTGTAAACATCGCAAATAATGACTTCGTCTGCATCCTTAAAACATTCTGCAAAGTCTTCCATCAAGGCTTGGGTACGGCTGTAGCGGTGGGGCTGAAATACAGCCACGATACGCTTAGGCAACACCGGCAATCGTGTACTTTCGGTCTCAATTTGCAGGCGAGCAGCTCCTAAGGTCGCGAGCAACTCACTGGGATGGTGAGCGTAGTCTTCAACAAAGACAACGTCATTAGCATGACCATGATATTCAAACCGACGGCACGCCCCTTCGTAAGTAGAGATCGCCTTGGAAATCGCCTCAAATGACAATCCTGCATAGCGGCCCACTGCCACAGCAGCCAAAGCATTACTCAAGTTGTGCGCTCCCAGCAGAGCCACAGATATCTCGCCCAGCAGCTCACCTTTCTCCCAAACACGAGCGGTGGTGCCACTCCCGGCGTAATTAATTTCATCCACAGCGTAATCAGCACCGCTGCTCCGATCCAAGCTGTAAGTAATGTTGGAATTCATGCGATCGCGAACATTTTCGCAATCAATACAACCGACTAACAAGTCGCAACGTCCAGCAAATTGTCGAAAAGTCGCAACAACGGCCTCTAAATCTGCATAGTGATCGGGGTGATCCAACTCCATGTTGGTAATCACGCCCACATGGGGAGAGAACTTAACCAACGAGCCATCAGACTCATCAGCCTCAGCCACTAGAAAATCACTTTTCCCCAAGCGGGCATTACCGCCCAAAGCTTTCACTTCCCCACCAATCACCACCGTAGGGTCAGCCCCCGCCTCAGTCATCACATAACTGATCATGCCGCTGGTCGTCGTCTTACCGTGAGTGCCAGCGACAGCGATGGATTTAGCACAAGTTTCAATTAGCGCCGCGAGAATATCCGAACGGTGGAAAATGGGACATCCCATGGCCTTTGCGGCGCTGTATTCCGCATTGTCAGCGTGAATTGCAGTTGAACAAACAACTTGGGGCAAGTAGTCCTGATCAAGCTCTTGAAGCTTGAGTTCAACCGCAGTTTGCGTCAGCGTTGCTGTACTTCCCTGAATCTCTTCTTGCTCATACTTAGGAGCTTTGACAGAGGGCTGGAAATAATAAAGATTCTCCGCTCGCTGCCCTAAAAAGACATGGGCCCCCAACGACTCCAAACGCTTAGTAATAGGGGACTGCCTAACATCCGAACCAGAAATAGGCAGTTTCTTCTCCGCCACAATCTGGGCCAAAGCGGACATTCCGATACCACCAATTCCAATGAAATGAAATGGTTTGCCGGAAAAGTCGACAGCTTGCGTCATTTGTACTCCTCGCACACCACATTAGCTAGAGCCGGGGGAACTACCCCGTCCAATCGGGCAATGCCTAACCTTGAGAAAGGCACAACGATTGACTAGGGGATGCCATATTTCAGGCGTCATCATAGTATCAGCAATTGATAATCTCTAATAAATGATTCGTAACATCAAAAACGAGCTCCCAAAAGCGCTTGTCAGCGGCCCGTTAGCTAGGCCGAACCAGGCACAACTTCCACGATCAGAAGAAATAGCGCTTGCGTCTAGAGGCGATTCGTGGTTGAGCATCTCTTCTATTTCTAAAAAGGTATTTTCTAGGGCAAGAGCTGAACCGCTGCGTAAACCAATATCCAACGATGGGGATTACCCTCGAATTGGCACAGTTCAAAAGTGTCAGATCTGAGTTTTAGCCCACAGTCATATACACAGTCATATACATGCGATTTTCACCTCAGAAGTCGAAAGTAGAGCAAAGGTCTAAGACCGCAAGCAAGCGAGACTTAATGCAGGCCATCTAGGACTTAGTCGAATCAGACTCGGCCCGTTAAACCGACGAAAAAGCTTGAAGCTCTGCACCAAAGCTCATAAAAGCAAGCAGAGTCCATCTTGAGGAAAAGACTGTTTCCCAGGAAATTTTATCCGACACAGAAGGGATTCCATTTCCATGGCCTCTCCAGTTTTGTATATATACAGTGGAGACCAAGGGCTAACTGGATCCCCTGAAAGGTTTTGAGATCTTCTTGAGCGTGGGGGGATCGTTTATGAGATATAGTTATGTAAATCAATGAGTATTTACACCTGTCGTTATAGAAGGGGGATGTCGCAGTGATTCGAGTCGCGATTAATGGTTTTGGACGTATTGGCAGGAACTTTCTACGCTGCTGGCTGCAGCGCGAGAACAGCAACATCGACATTGTTGGTATTAACAACACGTCCGAGCCTTCCACCGCTGCGCACCTGCTTAAGTATGATTCGCTGCTAGGCCGCTTGGATGCCGATATCCATGCTGACAAGACAGCGATGACCATTGATGGTCGCTCCATCAAATGTGTTTCTGACCGTAACCCTCTCAACATGCCTTGGAAAGAGTGGGAAGTAGATTTGGTAATCGAATCTACTGGCGTATTTGTTACCGAGGAAGGTGCAGGTAAGCACATTCAAGCCGGTGCGAAGAAAGTTCTAATCACTGCACCTGGCAAAGGTGGCAACGTTGCCACTTATGTCATGGGCGTTAACGACGGTGAGTTCGACAAGAACGCCAAAATCCTCAGTAACGCAAGCTGCACAACCAATTGCCTCGCCCCTGTGGTTAAGGTGCTTCATGAGAACTTTGGCATTGTCAAAGGCACCATGACCACGACCCACAGCTATACCGGCGACCAGCGTTTGCTTGATGCTAGCCACCGTGACCCTCGGCGCGCTCGTGCTGCAGCAGTAAACATTGTTCCTACCACGACCGGTGCTGCTAAGGCCGTTGCCTTGGTGATTCCTGAAATGAAGGGCAAGCTGAACGGTATTGCATTGCGCGTACCCACACCTAACGTGTCCATCGTCGACTTGGTTGTTGAAGTTGCAAAGCCCACCATCACCGAACAGGTGAATGATGCTTTCAAGAAAGCTTCTGAGACCAACATGAAAGGCATCTTGGGCTACACCGAAGAGCCCTTGGTTTCCATCGACTACCGTGGCATGAATGATTCCTGCATGCTCGACTCAAGCCTGACCTTGGTTATGGATGGCAACATGGTTAAAGTTGTTGCCTGGTACGACAACGAGTGGGGCTATAGCCAACGCGTTCTTGACTTGGCTGAGCTAGTTTCCACCAACTGGTAATAGCTCTAGTCAATTCAGTTGATTGAAGAATAGGGAGTCACGATTAATCGTGACTCCCTATTCTTATTTTGGCTATTCTACAACCGATGAAAAGTGCTGAAAGCCTGACTCGAGGTTAAGCTTTTGTCGAATACCGTTTCCTTGAAATAGAAGCACCTCAGAATCTTCTGTGATCTCTCCAATCACTACAGCTCCTAAAGATGCTTCGCTACAAATCTGAGCAGCCAATTGCGGCTCTAGGCAGAGTACGATTTCAAAATCTTCACCGCCATAGAGAACGCATTCTAAAGCTTGGTTTGGCAAGGCTTTTAGCATTTGAGGCATCGGAATTACATCTGCAAGAACCCTCGCGCCAACCCCGCTGGCACAACAAAGCTGACAGATTGCGTCAGCCAAGCCATCGCTGCTGTCCATAGCTGTCACAGACAGGTCGCGACATTCGTTCCTCACCAAAACTCTAAAATCTTTGACCCAATCCAACCGAGGTCGAGGGTACTGATGCTGACGTATGAGTTCCTCTTGAAGCGATCGCTCCAAGCGATCTGCTCCTTGGGAAATGTCAAGCGATTCACCCAATAGCAACGCTAATCCTGCCCTGGCTCCTCCGTGGCTTCCTGTCACCACAATGGCATCGCCCACCTGAGCCGTATCCCGTCGCCAAGCAAGTTGGGGCTCCACTTGACCCAAAGCTGTAATCGCAATCGCCCGCTGCTCCGCTCTACAGACATCCCCTCCCACAATGGGAATACCGTAGAGTGCTAAGCAATCAGCCATTCCTTGATATAGCTGCTTCACCCAATTAACCGAGCAATCCGGCGGCAAAGACAAGCCCACCGTAATCCCCAGGCCCGTTGCTCCCATTGCAGCCAAGTCCGACAGATTAGCCGCAACAGCTCGCCAGCCAACAGAATGGGGTGGAGTGGTGCGATCGCTAAAATGCACGCCATCCACCAAAACATCCGTCGTTACCACCAGCTGCTGCCCCGGTGCTGGAGTCAGTAACGCTGCATCATCCCCCACAACATCAGCAGGGCAATAGGATTTCAGTAACCGCAACAATCCCTGTTCTCCCAGCTCGGCAATGGTTAAGGCTGGGTCATCAAATGGTTCAGCAAACGTCAAGAGCCATCACTCCACGGGCACATTGCTCCGATAAATTCCACGAAAAAAGGTAATCAGCCAGTCCGAAGGAAACGTTTAATCCCCATAGAGCAGTGACCGATTACCTTGCTATCTAATCTCACTTGCCGAGAACTAGTAGGTCTTAGGAACCTTTAACCAAGTTTTCCGCACCTTCAATTACCTTGGCCGAAACGATTTTGTCACCCGCAATCATTTCCTTCAGAACATTCTCACCCTCAATGACATAACCAAACGCAGCGTAACGACCATCAATCAAATTGAGGCCTGCAGGAGTCATCTCAGGTTCAAACAGGAAGAAGAAAAACTGGGAAGAGCCAGCATTCACATCCTCACTAGGACGGGCCATACCAACCGTGCCATAAGCAGAGAAAGGCAATACAGGCAGAGAATTAAACAGCCCCAAATCTTCTAGGGTATTGCCATACTCAGGCAAGGTTTCACCTTCAACACGCACTTCAAAGGGAATATTGCGCTGTTGCTTTGTTTTGGGATCGACAAAGCCTTCGGCAGGTCCATCAGGGTCACCAGCCTGGAGAACATAGGATTCATCCGCACGGGTAAAAGCCAAGCCGTTGTAAAAGCCTCGCTGCACCAAATCAACGAAGTTGCCCGCCGTCAAAGGAGCGTTATAGCCATCGACAACAAGGGTGACATCTCCCTGAGAAGTAGAGAGCAGAACCGTTGCCCGCCCCTTGAGCTGGGGCAAGTTGCTATATTCTTCCGGCACCTCAAAGGGAAACTCCCCCACCATCAATTCTTCAACCTGGCCGACTTGAGCCAATACACGACGGCGAGTATCCCAAATAACCGTCTTGAATTTTTCATCCGCAGCTTCGTTGATCTGGTCCAAACCAACCTTGATTTCGGCTAAAAGGGCTTCTGCCTGGGGTCGATTGGCCTCAGGAATCGCGGCTAAAACCTTATCTCCACGCAAGTTGAGATTCTTCTCTGCTTGTTTCACATGGCGCCGAATGGAGCTCCAACGCTTACTGCCACGCAAATCACCAGAAATATCCTCCAGCTCCTTTTGGACCTTGCGCATTTCCGGGGAGTCAATCGGCAGCGCATAGCGCAACAAGGCGCGGCTATCAGTCACCGCGTCCCCAGGCGGCAGGTTAGCCCAGCTTTCCTGGGGGGCTAAGAATAAACCCATCGCCAAAATTAGAACACAGGCCCAAGGAGTCAAACCTTTAGCCCCCTGGGGCCTGGATGCCCAGCATCGACGGGCAGCAGCATGAATAAAGCGGCGAAGGGCAAATAGCATGACGATGTTAAGGACCTGTGATGATGGCGAAATCCGAATGAACTCAAATTCAACGAATTCGAAGAAAGAACGCAGCAGCTAGCATCCTGAGTCTTAATCTTGCCACAGGATCTCCGACGAATGGACAAGAGCCCTTAGCAAAGCGGGCAGCTTCCAGGCCAGGCCATAAAATCCCGCCAGCGGGCGGTAAAATGGGGTGCTGATGATTCTGCAAAAACTTCTAAGACCATGATTTCTAGTAACGATTTTCGGACCGGCACCACCATTGAGATTGACGGCGCCGTTTGGAAAGTGGTCGAGTTTTTGCATGTCAAGCCTGGCAAGGGCTCTGCATTCGTGCGGACAAAGCTGAAGAATGCTCAGACCGGTAGCGTTGTGGAAAAAACCTTCCGGGCCGGTGAAAGTGTCACCCAGGCTGTCATCGAAAAGAACGTAATGCAGCACACCTATAAAGATGGCGACGACTTCGTCTTTATGGATATGGAAACCTATGACGAGACTCGTCTGGGTGCCAAGCAAATCGGCGAACGCGTCAAGTATTTGAAGGATGGCATGGAGGTGAATGTAATCACCTGGAATGAAAAGGTGATCGAAGTCGAGCTTCCCAACGCTGTTGTCTTAGAAGTAACCCAAACCGATCCTGGCTTAAAAGGTGACACTGCAACTGGAGGAACCAAGCCTGCAACGGTGGAAACCGGAGCTCAAATTATGGTGCCCTTGTTTATCACCATCGGTGAGAAGATCAAGATTGATACCCGCAGCGACTCTTACCTCGGTCGCGAATCTTAAACATCTTGAGATAGATTCTCGGGAATGAATAACCGGGCTAAAGCTTCACAGCGAAAGCCCTCCTATAAAATCCACCTTTACGCCAGGAATTAGGAAGCGATAACCACCGGTTAACCACCGGCAGCGGTGAAATCAACTCCGACGGAGAATCTCACAATTGTCGAGAGCATTCCTAACCGTTTTCCCAGCAACCTTTCTTTGAGCAAACAATCGGGGCCACAACTGTGCAACTAGACCTAGACCAGCTAAGAGAGCTTCTCGCCTCCCTCAATCAGACCGATATCTCGGAACTGAATCTCAAGGGCGAAAACTTTGAGCTAGTCGTACGCCGTGGCCCAGACGGAACTGCTCAAGCCGCGATCGCCCAGCAGGGTCAACCGCCTGCCATGGCTCCCATGATGCAGCCCATGCAGCAGCCCGTGATGATGGCAGCACCGCAAATGCAAGCGGCTCCTGCAGCTCCCGCAGCCCCAGCTCCTGAGCCTGTGGCTCCTCCCAGCAGCACTCAAAACTGGGTCGAGATCAAATCTCCAATGGTGGGCACCTTCTATCGCGCTCCTGCTCCTGGTGAACCCAACTTTGTCAATGTCGGTGACAAGATCACCAATGGCCAAGCAGTCTGCATTCTAGAAGCCATGAAGCTGATGAATGAGCTAGAAGCTGAGGTGAGTGGCGAAGTCATTGAGATTTTGGTGGAGAATGGCCAACCTGTTGAATTTGACCAGCCGCTGATGCGTGTTAAGCCTGCCTAATGATGGGCAAGCGGCAAAGTCAATTTGCTATCCCTTTTCAACGTAGTCGGAGCTGGATGCTGAGTCACTGCCGTAGTTTAGAAATCTTCGGTTGCTTGCGATCGCTGATTTCCAGGCTCCGGTTGCTTGCTGTTGCTGGTGTTGGTGTGTCGCTATTGAGCGGCTGTCAGGCCATTACACCTGAGCCTGCGTCAGTCACCCATACTGTTGACTCAGCTGCTCCGGCTCAAGTAATTTCACTCCCACCCATCACCCTAGGACTAGAAGCTCCCATTGGCACTGAAGCCTTAGGTCGTGAATTTTTAATTGTGGGCCATAGCGATCGCCTCTTAGATCAAGAAGTTGGCGATCGCATCAAGCAATATTGGCCCCTGCGAGAGCTACTGCTCGCCTTTAATCGCGAATTTCGAACGGCCACTCCCCCGATTAATTTGTCACTGGCAGCCTGTAAAGACCTATCACCAGACACCACGCTCCAGCCCGTTTTCCAAAGCAGTAAACAACCGCTAGTCGTTTGCTACGACCTACTGCAACAACTGGATGATTACGCCGACGACCTTAGTGGCTCCTTAACAGAGCAACACCAGGCAGTCCTAGATATGTTCTATTTCACCGTTGCTCGTGAATTGAGTCACCTGGTTTTAACTGCGAGTCAGTCGCCGGAGAAGAGCATCAAGCTGGCGATTAAGCCATTGGAGCCCAAGGTTTGGGCACAGTTCGACGGGCTATCTGATGAAGCATCCTTAGATCAGCTCACCGCCGAGCTGCCTCAATATCTCCAACTTCAAGATCAGACTGCCATTCTCTCCGGTATCCAGTGGCTATTTAACCAGGGTCATCCTCTCCTCGGCCCAGAAAATCTAAGGAATTGGACTGGGCAATCAATGGACTTATCAAATTATCAGACCTTGATTTGCACAGCACAGAATATCCAGCCTCAGCAGTTTCCTTTCCTAGAAAATGAGATCCCTAAAGAGCTAGATCTGCAACGCTGCCCTTAAGAAGTCTAGAGAAACCCAGTATTCACTGGGACAAGATTTAGCTTTAGCTCCAATGGGCTTTTAGCTGCTCCACGATCTTATCTAACGCCACAGCACGGGAAGCTTTGAATAGGATGCGATCGCCCTTCTTAGCCTCAGCTTTCAAATAATCAACCAAATCCTCAGCCCGTTCAAAGGCCTTACTCTTGACAGCTTCAGCCCCCCCAATCAGAGCATCTGCCTCCGCTGGGTCAGCAAGGGTTAGCAATAGGTCAATGCCCTGGTTCGCAACAACGCCCCCGACCTGGCGATGTAATCGAACAGAATGGTCACCCAACTCTTTCATCGTCCCCAGCACAGCAATCTTTCGCTGACCTGGAGTTTGAGCTAGAAGCTGAATAGCCGCCGCCATGGATTCCGCCCCAGCGTTATAGGTCTCATCCAACAGGGCAACACCATTGGATAAGTCATGGCGCTGGGAGCGACCGTCGGGAAGCGTCAGCTCTAATGCAGTTAATTCAGCCCAATCAATCCCTAAGGCACGAGCGACCGCCAAGGTTCCACAAAAGTTCAACGCATTGTGACGACCTGGGAGAGGCAGCTTAAACTGCTGTCCATCCACTTCCAAAACGCCGCTATCTAAAATCTGGCCCTGAACATCACCCTGCTCCAAACCGAAGGTAATCGTCTTACCAGACCAAACCTTAGAGGCAGTCTCCATCAATCTCGGATTGTCGGCATTGAGGACCGCGATACCATTGGGCTTCAATCCCTTGAGCAGTTCACACTTTGCCTGGGCGATCGCTGCTTCAGAGCCCAAGCGCTCAATGTGAGCTGTACCAACATTCGTAATCATCGCCACATCGGGTTCAGCAATCTGAGCCAACAGCTCGATCTCTCCCAGACCTCGCATGCCCATCTCAACGACAGCGTAGCGATGGTCATCCGCCAGACCTAAGAGCGTCTTGGGCACACCAATCTCATTATTGAAATTAGCTTGGGTCTTCAGCACAGTTCCCTGGGTTCCTAGGGCTGTGGCAGTCAGTTCCTTCATCGTAGTTTTACCTACGGAGCCTGTAACTGCCACCACAGGTCCAACAAATTGTTGTCGCCAATAACGTCCCAGCGCTTGATAAGCTGCCAGCGTATCTTCCACCTGCAAAATGCTGCAACGCACTGCATCGCCTAGGGTTTCAGGTAACTCAAAAGCTTGATCAACAATGGCGACTGTAGCTCCAGCAGCGGCAGCAGTCTCGACAAAACTATGGCCGTCGAAGCGATCGCCCCGCAGCGCAACAAAGACATGCCCCGCGGCCAGATTACGACTATCAGTCGAAATGGACTGAACAGGCTGGGCCCAAGAGTCTGATGCCCTAACCAATGCATTCGCCTGGCAAATGTCGCAAATCTGTTCAGGAGTGGGCAAAGCAGCCATAGAAATCAGAAAAGAACAATAAAATCAACCGCACGAAGAAAAAATCCGCAAAAAGAAGCTTAGTTCCGCAGCTTTTTACTAGGCTTCCAAAGGTATCACGGTGCGTGTGAAGCTTCGCTGAAGATTGGTTTTTCCACGTCCTGAGGTCTAACAAGACTGTATATGCTTTATGTGTTGACCTGTATGCACCTGCGTTCAGAATTAGATTGCTTCAGCGATTTGCCCAAGCAATCAGCACATTTCTATAACGCCTCCTTGGCCAAGACTAATCCTGATGAAGCCTGTTCGTAGTCTGAAACCGTGATTCAAGCACTCCACCAACTGGGAATCTTTTCTCCATGAGTGACGTCAATCACATTAGTTCCCAGACAACAGAGCATCGCTTGTGAAGGCAAATTGCCCAAGCCATGAGCCGATCTCACGATCAATGGAAACGCATCTTTCCGACCAATCGCGACTAAACCGCAATTTCTCAACTATGGGTGTCATAGAAGCTGGAAACAGCTACAACAATCGACAAATTAGCCAGGACGAGAGTCGTATTTACGACTACTTCCTGCATTTAGTGGAGCGAGAAGCCACTGATTCGTTGATTGATCGCTTTCGCCGCCTCTTCATTGAAGGGAGTGGTAGCGACAACATACAGGTCAACCAAGCTTTTTACAGAGTCGTCACTGCTCGTACAGCTGAGGCGGATTTTCCCCACATTGTGAATCGTTGCTGCCACATTCTCATCAACCGTTGGCAGCTCAATATTCGTTCAAATGAAGCCATCGTTACGCTGATTGAACTGTTTGATGTTCCACCCTCTCCCTATGGTGCAAGTTCAACTCGTTCTCGTGTCATCCAGCGCTTGCGGCAACTCGTCCAAAGGTTTGTCAAGACAGAGCAATATGGAACTTTACAGCGTCTAGCAACCGTCCTAGCACAACAAAATGTTTCTAGGGAAGACCTGTTCCAAGCACCTTTGGGTACCTTGATTCGACGATACCCATATCTATACGAACATTGTTTACTGGGTGATGAGAGCACCAAAGAACAGCAACATACAATTCAACGCCTTCAATCTCAGCATCAACAGCAGTTTGAAGTGGACTTATCTCAATATGTTCTCTATCAAGTTCGCTGTGCAAAAGCAGCTCGCCAAGGAAAAGCACAGTTGGAAGCTCTACAACAGCGCATTCAACCTGCAACGAATCCAACCCTACTGACCAACTATGAGTTGGCCGCATCAGTGCGTCACTTTACAGGGAAAGTCAGCGGTGGCAATACTTACCGTGACATGGCGAAAGGCTTCCATGCCCAGACAAGCTATGGTCCCCGCTATGGCCAATTCAAACGGGACTTACATCAATATTTATCTGAGTCTATAGATCCAAGCTTTGGAAGAAAGCGCTTCAATCAGCAGCTCTGTAACAATCTACAGAACACTTTTGCAGATCTAGATCATCAGCCTATGAGTGACTTTCTCATGGTGCGAACCTGCGGTCAGCTCCTCAATTTTTTAGTGGTAGAGAATTCTCGTAAATTGAACCACTTCACCTTTGTCGACCTAGTGGGCAACATGGGGGCGACGGCCACAACGGGTCTTTTGCTGAAAGTTGTCTTACTTTGCACCAAGGTTAAACCCTATCTAGAGAAGCGTCTCGCCATCCTATTTGACCACTATGAGAGTGCCACTCAAGAATCGGTTCTTTGGCTAGTTCAAGTGTTAGAAAACCTAAACATTGCCTTCAGCACCAATTTCGGCAATGCCAATCTGTCTTTGGTAGTCTAGCTCTGGCAGCGAAAAATCAGTAAACCTTTGCGGTGCAGCGCATTGGTCCATCTCTCAGAGAGTCTCCATAATCTCAATCGGTCATGCTAGCTTAGGTGAACTAAGCCGTTGTCTAGCTTTGCATTGCCCCCCAGTGGAACCATCTGCATCATCTGATCACCTCCCTTCTCAGCAAGACCTACCCAGCAAGGCATTAGGCGAAAACTCCCCAAAACGCATCGCAACGCAGACAGAGCCTTCAGAAACCTCAATGGACGATGTTAGTGCGGACTTTGACCAGCTTCAATCGGAGCTGCACTACTTCCAAGCCAAAGACCTGATCCAAGATTTAGTCAGCCGCTTAGATCTTTCTGAGCGTGAGAAAAGTAGCCTGAATCCGATCCTGGATGAGCTAACTCAAACACTTCAGCGCATCGAAAGCGGCAAAGTTCAGATTGCAGCCTTTGGCATGGTGGGCAGAGGCAAATCTTCTCTACTCAACGCTCTCATCGGCGAAACCGTTTTTGAAACTGGCGCCATCCATGGCGTGACTCGCACCATGGAGTCTTCAGCCTGGAGGCTGACGCGTGAGCCATTGAGTCCAGCAGAGTCCAGCCAATCTATTCAAACGGCCCGCTTAAATCAGCCTGACCCGGTCGCAACAGAGGAGGGGTCTCCAGACCAAGCCAATGTTGAGCTAATTGACACGCCCGGTATTGACGAGGTCAATGGTGAGCAGCGTGAAGCCCTCGCAACGGCGGTAGCAGAACGGGCAGATGTAATTCTCTTTGTGGTGACAGGCGACATTACTCAAGTGGAATACAGCGCCCTCAAGCGGCTGCGCCAGGCCAGCAAGCCCATTCTCCTGGTATTTAACAAGATTGATCAATACCCCGAAGCCGATCGCCAAGCCATCTACGAAACCATCCGCGACACTCGCCTCAGGGAGTTAATTTCCCCCGAAGAAATCGTCATGGTCTCAGCAGCGCCCCTCGAAGTTCAAGCCAAGCGGGGTCTAGATGGACAGCTTAAGGTCAGTCGTACTGCTGGTGCTCCCCAAGTCGAGCCGCTGAAGCTCAAAATTCTGGATGTACTCCAACGGGAAGGCAAGTCCTTAATGGCAATCAATACATTGCTGTTTGCGGATGAGGCAAATGGACAAATTGTGGCGAGGAAAATGGCCATTCGCGATCGCGAAGCAGATCAGCTTATCTGGAACGCAGCGGTTATGAAAGCGACAGCCATTGCCATCAATCCAGTCACCGTTCTGGACGTTCTAGGTGGCGCAGCAGTGGACGTCTACATGATTATTTCCCTATCCAAGCTCTACGGCATCGACATGACCGAGGCGGGAGCCCTCGCACTGCTAAAGAAGATTGCGATCGCCATGGGTGGCCTCAGCCTCAGCGAACTATTGGCAACCTTGGGACTCAGCTCTCTCAAGCTTTTTCTTGGAGCCGGTGCAGCGGTTACAGGTGGTGCAACCATGGTTCCCTATGTTTCCATAGCAGCCACTCAGGCCGCAGTAGCAGGCGCCTCTTCCTATGGCATTGGCCAAGTGACAAAGACCTATTTAGCCAATGGAGCGACCTGGGGTGAAGAAGGACCCAAAGCGACGGCAATGAGAATTTTGAACTCGTTGGATAATGAGTCAATTTTAAATCGACTAAAAGGAGAGCTAGCTAGCAAGTTACAGAGCTAGATGAGAATGCCTAGCCTCTGCCCAACTGCTGTCCATTAGCAGTAACGATGCACATCATTACAAAGGGAGCTGACCAGTAATAGCCAACTCCCTTTTTCCAATTTATTCAGTGCGCCTTAGCGCTCTGATTCTATTCCCACTCAATCGTCCCAGGCGGCTTAGAGGTCACGTCATAGACCACTCGGTTCACGCCTTCCACTTCATTCACAATACGATTTGAGATGATTTCAAGCAGATCGTAGGGGGCACGAGACCAATCCGCCGTCATACCATCTTCGCTACTGACAAAGCGCAAAACAATGGGGAAGGCATAGGTACGCTGATCACCCATGACGCCGACGCTACGTACCGGTAACAAGACTGCAAAGGCCTGCCAGAAGTCGTTGTACATGCCACGATTACGAATCTCTTCACGCACGATGTAATCGGCATCGCGCAGAATGTTCAGCTTCTCAGCGGTGACTTCGCCGAGAATGCGAATAGCCAGACCAGGACCGGGGAAGGGCTGACGTTTGACGATTTCCTCAGGTAGACCAACGGCTAGGCCCACTTTGCGAACTTCATCTTTAAAGAGCTTACGCAAGGGCTCAACCAGTTTGAACTGGAGATCTTCAGGTAGGCCGCCGACGTTGTGGTGGCTCTTGATTTTCACGGCCACGCGCTCGCCAGTTTTGGGGTCAACGTTGGTGTCAGCGGACTCAATAACGTCGGGA
Organism: uncultured Pseudanabaenaceae cyanobacterium; assembly: GCA_937949725.1. Lineage (GTDB taxonomy): Bacteria > Cyanobacteriota > Cyanobacteriia > PCC-9006 > JAAUQQ01 > JAAUQQ01. Next base: position 32,502 of record CALECT010000013.1, on the reverse strand, counting down.
TAGAGCGTGCCCTGGGCCAGGTAGTCGAAGGGTCCAAGGGCTTTAGATTGCTCTTCGAAGACACGAATGAACTCGTGGCCAATGCGCTTACGCTTCACTTCGGGGTCGGTGACGCCTTTGACCTTTTCAAGGAAGCGATCGCGGGCCATGACATATTCAACATTGATGTCGAATTGCTTATCAAAAACCTCCACCAACCGCTCTGGCTCGCCTTTGCGCATAAAGCCTTGGTCAATGAACATGCAAGTCAGCTGATCACCAATGGCCTTGTGGAGCAAGAAGGCCAAGGTAGAAGAATCCACGCCACCTGAGAGAGCCAACAGGACTCGCTTATCGCCCACGCGGGCACGCACTTCGCGAATGGCCTCTTCCACAAAGGCTTCAGTGGTCCAGGTGGGTTCACATTCGCAGATGTGGTAAACGAAGTTGCGAATTAAGGCCATGCCACCGATGGAATGAACCACTTCGGGGTGGAACTGAACGCCGTACATTTTGCGTTCGTGGTTGGCGATCGCCGCATTGGGCGTGTTGTCCGTGTGGGCCATGATTTCGAAGCCCTCAGGCAACTTCATCACGGAGTCTCCATGACTCATCCACATGGTGGTGCCTTCATCCACATTGGTGAGGAGATCCGTTGGATCATCAATGTGAATCGAAGCCTTACCGTATTCAGCCCGGTCCGCAGCCTCAACGCTACCGCCCTGCTGCTGCACCATCAACTGCATGCCGTAACAGACACCCAAAATCGGAATGCCCAAGTTCCACAGTTCTGGGTCACATTTAGGCGCATTCTCGGCATAAACCGAGCTAGGTCCACCGGAAAGAATGATGCCTTTGGGGTTGAGCTGCTTAAGCTGCTCTGCGGTGGTGCGGTAAGAAATCACCTCGGAGTAAACTTCAGTTTCGCGAATGCGACGGGCAATGAGTTCGGAATATTGAGAGCCAAAGTCAAGGATGGCAATCATCTGGCGATTGACTTCTAGGCCCTGGGCCTTGGTGGATACGGATTCGGGAGATGAGACCACAGCTATAACCCTGGATGGCGACGGTATTGGAATGGCGCAAAGCAGAAGCGAAGCAGAGTGCCTAGGGCCAATGTAGAGGTAAGCCGTAGAGAAACGGGTGTTTCCTTCGACGGGCTTAATACCTCCGCATTCTTCGTAATGTTTGGCACTGAAATGACAAATTTGGCCAAGATCAGAGGCATGCCTTAGCAATGCACAGGTGACTGGGCAAAAATTTGAAATGAGGTTGTGAAGTGCGTTTAACGCAAGTGAAGTTGGTGTTACAAGTTGCCCCATCAGCTGTCCAAAAGATGAACGAGGGGCAGGCAATTGAGCTCAGGAAAAAGGAAACCAGACTCGTCATACAAAGCCTGGACTTAGCTCATTGCTTAAGCTTTTATTAAAAGGGAATATTCAAAACAATCTATCACAAGGCCTTTAGCAAGCGAACTGATTCGGCGGAAAAGTCCAGCGCTTCAACACAGGAATATCCGTTGAACATTGGGCTATGGGCCACCGTCTAGGTTCATGACACGGGTCGGCAAAGGCTCGGCCAGACTTGCTGAGTGATCGCGCTCTTCACGATCACCTGGCGCTGGCGATCAAACAAAACAGCCCCGACAGAAACCGAAGCTTCAGACTGCTTACGAATGTAATCCGCAGCGCGGCGATCAATGCGCTGGGCAATGGCTTCATAAACCGGTACGACCGATTCTGCTTCCCGTAAAAGACCTAGCCCAGCTTCAACGGTGGGGCTGTCTAGGAGCTGCTGAAGTAGATCATGGGGTAATTTTTGAGAGGCCGCGATCGCGCACAAGGTTTCCATTCGCCCATCGGCCACATGGTGATGGGTATGGAAAATTCCCGCCGCCAGCTTAATCAACTTGCCATGGTAGCCCAGGAGAAGAATTTGCTTAATCCCCAGCAGCCCCGCCTCAGCCAGTAGTGGCCCCAGCCAATTTGCAGTCTTAACTAGACGCTCTGGAGCCAAGCCCAGTTCTGGAGCTAAAGCTAGCCCGTTTTCACCAATGCAAAAGACGAGGCTGTCGTAATCCGCCGCCTTGGCTCGCAGTTGTTCACGATATTCCTCCAGTTGCCCTGGTGCGCTGAGAGGTTGGGCAATGCCGCTGGTGCCCAAAAGGGATAGACCATCCACCACCCCAAAGGCTGCGTTAGATGTCCGCAGCGCCAGCGCCTGGCCTTCGGGCAGGGTGATGGTGACCTTGAGCTTCATCCCACAGGGGAGTAGCGGCAGTAGATTCGACCGGAGTAAACGCTGGGCATAACTGTAGATTGCAGCCTGGCCACCTCGCTCCAACTGCTTACCAATGCCCTCTCCTCCGTCAATCACCAGGGGCTCGGTCTGGGCTACTGGGTTCAGCTCAACCTGGGACCAAATCGGGGTGTGGCGAGTCAGGTCGAGATTGTCGCCAGGATCGCTACGGGTAATCGCCAGGGCAGACGTTGCCGAAAGCGAGGCGAATTGTTCAATGGGAATGGTCGCCGATTCAGCCGGTTCGACCAGATTGAGGGTAATGCAGTCCAAAGCTTCAGCAGTTTGGGCAAGGTGCGGATTCGATGCTTTTGCTCCAGATTCAGGATGCGGGAGCAGCCCTTGCTGATTCAAGAGGTGGCGCAGGGCCGCGATCGCCCCAGCACAGGCAAACACCGGCAGGGTATATCCAGATCTAGCTTTGGCCAGACCACGCGATTCCGCCATTTGAGCTTGATCCCCGCCCTGAGAGTTCGTTTCTCGCAAATTTTTTATTACCTTCCCTTGTTGACGGGCGGAAAAATCGTAATCTAGAAGACTCAACCGCTGGTCCAGGCTGTCCCGCCATGGACTGCTCCCAAGCGGTTTCACGCATGAATTTTAGGGTACGGCGAGGCATGGACGACAAGCTGATGTTGATGATTCCGGGTCCCACCCCGGTGCCAGAGCAGGTGCTCTTGGCAATGGCTAAACACACAATTGGGCACCGAACTGCAGCATTCAGCGCCATCGCCAAGGATGTGACTGAGAATCTCAAGTGGCTCCACCAAACCCAAAGCGATGTTTTGGTCGTGGCTGCCAGCGGCACGGGAGCAATGGAAGCGGGGATTATTAATTTCCTCAGCGCAGGCGATCGCGTCCTCGCAGGCAGTAACGGCAAGTTTGGCGATCGCTGGGTCAAAGTTGCCCGCGCCTTCGGCCTCGAAGTCGACGAAATCACCGCCGACTGGGGTAAACCGTTAGACCCCGCAGAATTCAAAGCCAAGCTGGATGCTGACAGCGCTAAAGAAATCAAAGCTGTCATCGTCACCCACAGCGAAACCTCCGCAGGCGTGACCAACGACCTGCAGACCATCGCAGGTTATGTCAAAGCCCATGGTGCCTTGATGATCGTGGATGCAGTGACAAGCATGGGTGCCGCCAGCGTTCCCGTCGATGACTGGGGCCTAGACGTGGTCTGCTCTGGCTCCCAGAAGGGCTACATGATGCCTCCTGGCTTAGGCATCATTTCCGTCAGCGACAAGGCTTGGACCGCCTACGAAAGCGCCACCCTGCCCAAGTTCTACTTTGACCTAAAGGCTTATAGCAAAAACGCTGCCAAAGACTTGACCCCCTTCACCCCACCGGTCAATCTCTATTTTGCGCTCCAGGCTTCTCTGCAAATGATGCGCAAGGAAGGCCTAGAGAGCATCTTTGCTCGCCACACCCGCCTGCGAGACGCCACCCGTGCAGCAATGCGCGCCATGGACATGCCTCTCCTGGCCGCAGATGACGTGGCTAGCACCGCCGCCACCGCCGTCATGGGGACTGACAAGGCAGATGCGGCTCAAATCATCAAACAGTGCCAGAGCCGCTTTGACATGTCCCTAGCGGGCGGGCAAGACCACCTCAAGGGCAAGATCTTCCGCATTGGGCACCTGGGCTTTATGGACGATCGCGATGTGCTGACCGCCACTGCTGCCATTGAGTCCATCGTCCGCAGCATGGGGCAGGACAGCTTTGCACCGGGGGCAGGGGTCTCCGCAGCTGCTCAAGTATTGATGGGCTGAACACATCAGAACCTAGCCCTTCGCTTTGCGCAGCTCCCTAACTTCGGCCTCTAAGGATTTGACGGTGTCTTGAAGCGATTCAATGACGCCGTACATTTCCATAGGGTCGAAAATTCGTAGCAAGCTGGTTTGAGTAACAATGCCCAAACCTTTCCCCCAATCCCAAGACACCACCAAACGCCGCACTCGCCGCTGCTGCATTTCCTCATAGGCAGCAAGTAGTGAATCCTTCGGGTTGAGCAAGAAAAGGGGAGCGCTCATAACATCCTTGGCCTTACACCTAGACAGGTTAAGCCGTAGGGCTTGGAACTGGACCAGATCTCGCTCAGTCACAATACCTACGGGAATCAAGCCAATATGGCGCAGATCCAGCTCTGGATCTTCTTCAATAATGACAATGCAGCTCACCCGATTCTCTGCCATGAGCTGAGCCAACTCTAAAATCGGTGTCGATTCATAGGCATAGATAACTGGCGTCGTCATCACATCTGCAACGCGACGCATCTTGAGCAAATTGGCTGGCCGCACGATCTCCCGCAGACTACTTTGGGAAACCACCCCCACAAGACCTCCATCGCCATTCACAATGACCAAGTGGCGAATGCGATAGCGACGAAATAAAAATAGCGCCGAGAAAACATCCCGCAGGTCCCCCTGGGGTAAGGAAATAACAGGGCTTGCCATAACCTCAGAGACAGTCGTCTTGGAAGCATCCAGCTGCCGTGCAGCCAAGCGCACCATGTCTCGCTCTGTGACAATGCCCTTCACAGCATCATCCTCCATCACCAAGACACAACTTGAGCACCCTTGAGTACGCTGCGTCACATCTTGCACTTCTTCTAACGAGCAAGACTGCCCCCGACGTCGACTCATCAACTCAATCACTTGGAGCAAAGACGCTGCTGGATGCACAATCAGCGGCTCCCGGTCGATCGCATCCACCACCTGGGGTTCCATAAGGGGTGAATCTAGGGACATGGGCAATTCCTAAACCAGAATTTGAAGGGCTGTGAATGCAGAGATCAAACCAACAATCTGATCCTACTCCTCGCAAGCCCCAGAACTGTCTGTCTCACGGCCTAAATGCAGCAAATATTTGACCTGACCTGGACTCAAGAACCTGCTGCTTCTTGCACTTACTCCGGCTTCAATAGCAGGGCAGCAATAAGCGCTGGAGTCCCACCGAGCCATCCAATCAGCAACCAGCGGGATAACTGACGACCTTTCTGATAAGCCGTAAATGCTGCATAGGTTCCAATCGCGAGATGGCAGTTCAGCAGCAAAAAGATAGACGTCGGTTCCGGCAAACCAAAAATAGAAATGTGCATCTGGCTGTTATTGATTTGAGCTTTAGAGAACAGCAGTAGAACCTAGGAAGGCGTTTGAGAGTTACGGGGATCAAGCACATCCCGCAGGCCATCCCCTAGCAAATTGAACGCCAGAACTGTCAACACAATCAACACCGCAGGGGGCCAAATCAACCAGGGCTGCAACACAATAATCGATGGATTGCTGGCCACCGAGAGCATATTGCCCCAGGAGGGGTCGGGCTGCTGAATGCCAAGGCCCACGATGCTGAGAATGGACTCAGTAACAATAAAGCTGGGAATCGTCAGCGTCGCCGCCGTGATGATGTAAGTGGCAGTCTGGGGCAGCACATGGCGGAAGATGATGCTCAAGTTTCCTGCTCCCATGGCCTTAGCAGCCTGAACAAAGGTGCGCTGCTTGATCGATAGCACCTGCCCTCGAATCACCCTGGCCAAACCCGCCCAGCTAATCAGCGACACAATCATCACAATCAACAAGAAGCGCTGGGCACTACTGAGGCCCGCTGGCAGAACGGCAGCCAACGCCACCAGCAGATAAAGACTAGGAATCGTCATCAGCACCTCTGCAAAGCGCATCAGCACAGCATCAATCCAACCGCCGAAGTAGCCCGAGATCCCTCCCACCAGTAGGCCCAGGGGAAAAGAGACCGCCACGCCTACTAAGCCAATAAAAAGGCTGACGCGACCACCGTAAAGCAGACGGCTTAGCTGGTCGCGGGCTTGGTCATCGGTGCCTAGGAGGTTCAAATACCCCGGTCCCTCGGTGCCGAACAGGTGGCGTTCTGTGGGGATAAGGCCCCAGAACTTGTACTCGGGGCCTTTGGCAAAGAGACGGATGGGGGAAGGTTGGCTGCGGTCTACAAGAATGGGCCGATCGCCCGTCTCTAGATCCACTGGCCCCTGGGTCGTGGGATACACATGGGGACCAATCCAATCCCCAGATGCATCACGCATATAAATCGGTGTCGGCGGCAGCAGAGAACCATTAGGCTGGGAGTCATAGGGACTGTAGGGGCCAACGAATCCAGCAAAAATCACCGCCGTGTAGAACGTAATCAAAATAGCAGCGCCAATGCGAGCCAAGGGATTGCGTTTTAATTGCTGAAGATTTTTCCGCCAGGCCATGGGGATTGTGTCGTTGGTGATGCCAAGTGATGCAACACACCTTAGCGCCAAATTGCATCCGCTACGCGGCAAACGTCATGCATTTCCGCCACGTCATGGATGCGTAGGATGTCAGCACCACCTGCGATCGCCCCACAGCAAGCCGCCGCCGTGCCCCAAACGCGCTGCTTCGGATCGGGCTGGTCGAGGATTCTGCCAATAAAGCTCTTGCGCGATGGACCCACCAGCAGCGGATAGCCCAGCGCCCTCAGCTTCGGCAGCTGCTGCAAAATCTCAATGTTTTGCTCGTAGGTCTTGGCAAAGCCTATGCCGGGGTCGAGGATGATTTGCTCCGGGATGGCTCCGGCGGCGATCGCCTTCTCAGCCTGACCCTTCAAGCCCGCCACCATCTCTCCCATGAGGTCGTCATAGTCCGTCAGGGACTGCATCGTCTCCGGCGTGCCCCGCAGGTGCATGAGCACGATGGGAGCATTTAGCTCAGCGGGGAGGCTGAGCATTTCCGGTTCGTAAGTGCCACCAGAGATATCGTTGATCCAATCTGCTCCGGCGGCGATCGCCGCCCGCGCAACGGCCACCCGCGTCGTATCGATGGAAATCGTGGTGCGGCCCCTGACATTGCGACAGATGGCCTCAATCACCGGCACCGTGCGCTCCAGCTCTTCTTCCAGAGAGATCTGGGCCGCCCCAGGCCGAGTCGATTGACCACCAATGTCTAGAATATCGACCCCAGCCTTAACCATGCGCCTTGCCTGGGCCACGGCTGCATCGACGCTATTGAACTGGCCCCCATCGCTAAAGCTATCCGGCGTGACGTTAATGACGCCCATGAGATAGGTGCGATCGCCCCAGCGAAAACTGGAATCATCCGTAGTGAGTTCCGTGGCAGCCATAGGGAATTTTTGCCGGTTAAATGGAGAAGAAAACAGTTGTCGCGTGAGCTGCGCGAATTTGATGATCCTTTTGAGGCCTACAGACTTAAAAACCAGAAATCCGACTTCTCAGAGAAGTCGGATTTCTAAGCAGCAATCTGTTCAATCAAACATTCAGTTACTGGAAGTTAACCAAACGCGCAAAGCTCTCAGGCTCCAAGCTGGCACCACCCACCAAGGCTCCATCAATCTCAGGCTGAGCCATGATTTCATCCACATTGCCTGGCTTCACAGAACCGCCGTACTGGATAGGTACATCGGCATTGTGTAGCTTGCCACGAATCAAACCAATCACCCGATTGGCCTCATCACTGGCGCAAGTCAAGCCTGTCCCAATCGCCCAAATCGGCTCATAGGCAATGATCAAGTTGCTTTGGTCAACACCAGCCAAACCATTCCTGAGCTGGTCAAAAATCACATTTTCCGTTTCGCCCGCATCGCGCTGCTGCTTGCTCTCACCCACGCAGAGAATGGGCGTGAGTCCTGCTGCTTGTGCTGCCCGCAAGCGTTGATTGACAGTCTCGTCCGTTTCACCAAAATACTGTCGCCGCTCGCTGTGGCCAACGATTACATAGCTCACACTCAGCTCCGTGAGCATCTCAGCAGAAATCTCACCGGTATAAGCACCATTCTCAGCCCAATGGACATTCTGTGCGCCAACTCTAACGCGACTGCCATGGAGGTTCTTGGACAGCACCGCTAAATCGGTAAACGGTACACAGAGAATCACCTCACGACCCTCAGGCGTATTCTCTAGCTTCGGTAGGAACCCATTGAGAAACTCAGTCGTTTCATGACGGGTTTTAAACATCTTCCAGTTGCCAGCGATTACGATTTTGCGCACAGCTTAGGGGGTATCTACTTCAAAAGGGCATTAGCTAGTCTATATGACAGCGGTGGTGGGGATCGGAGGAGGTTCGTCAGCAATGGGTCATTGGTAACAGGGTTTATCGGGCCTATTACCTACGACCCACTAGCTTTCAGCAGTTTTGAGAACTACTCAACCGTCCAGGTTTGCCCATCAATGGTGATGAGATCGCCCGCCACCAGTTTCCGTCCTCGCCGGATTTCCACCTCGTCATTGACCATCACCAATCCCTCCTGAATCAGGGTTTTGGCCTCACCACCACTGCCTACAAGGTTCTGAAACTTAAGAAATTGGTCCAACTTGATCGGCTTTTTCTCGTCACTCATCAAAGACAGTCTCTAAAAATTGGGTTCGATCTGGGACATCGCGAGGTCGGGAGTGAGTAAGAGCTACACTTCTGCCCAGCCCCCTTATTTTGATAGGGTTTGGGATGGCAAGCTCAGCTCAGAAACGAATTTTGATAGGGCAGTTCCCTTCTAGGCCTGCGAAGCCATCACTCCGCAGCCTCTGGAAGCCCTGAAATGCTGATGGCCAGGGCACGCAGTGGTGTGCTCCCTTTGAGATGGCTTCCCCAAGCTGGGGAAAGCCGCGCTCCCTTGAGGATTTCCCTTTGACCACCCTCCGCCAAAATCCAACCCAGCACCTTGAGGGAGTGATTCGCGATCGCCGCTCTAATTACTGGAATCTTCTCCCCTTCCTCAAGCCCCAAACCGGGCGCATTATTAGAGCGCTGGGCTGCACGATTATATTCAGCATTTTTTGGCCTATCCTGGCCCAGCTATTTGGCTCCGTAGCGGAGTACTTGGGCAATGGCCAAGTGCGGGAGATGGCGAAGCTGGCGGGGGTGTTAGCAGGGGCTTTTCTGATTCACAAGCTGGCTCAGTATGGACAAGACTCGCTGATGGCCAAGGCGGCATTGGCGATCGCCCTAGACTTGCGCCGAGCCCTCTACAGCCACCTGCAAAAGCTAGACCTGGGCTACTTCGAATCTGCCAAGACCGGCGACCTCACCTATCGCCTCACCGAAGACGTGGACCGCGTTGGCGAGGTCGTCAAAAAGCTTTTCCACGACTTTGCGCCCTGCATTTTGCAACTGGTCCTGGTCCTGGCCTACATGCTGTACCTCAACTGGCAGCTAACCCTTTCAGCCTTCCTCATCGCGCCACTAATGGCCGCACTGGTGAGCTGGTTCGGCGAACAGCTCCTGAAATTCTCCCGCCGCAGCCAAAACCGCATTTCCGACCTATCTTCCTTGCTGACCGAGGTTTTCTCCGGCATTCGCCTCATCCGCGCCTTTGCCGCCGAGGACTACGAAGAAGAGCGCTTCCGCAACATCGCCGAGGAAAATCGCAAAGCCAACTACTCCGCCGCCTGGCTCCAAGCCGTCCAGCACCCCGTCATTGGCTTCCTTTATGCCATGAGCATCCTCATCGTGCTGCTCCTGGGCACCTGGCAAATTTCCGAAGGCAATCTCACCGGCACCAGCTTTGTCAGCTACATCGCTGCGGTAGTCATGCTGGTGGACCCCATAGCCCATATGACCGAGAACTACAACCTGTTCAAACAGGCTGAAGCCTCAGTGGATCGGGTGTTTGAAATCATGGCGATTGAACCCGCCGTGCTGGAACATGCCGAGGCCAAAGCCATGCCAACGGTAGATGGCAAGGTAGAGCTGCGTAATGTCAGCTTTTCCTACGATGCAGACCATCCGGTACTGCGGGAGATTGGCCTGATTGCTTTGCCTGGAGAAGCGATCGCCCTCGTGGGAGCCTCTGGCGCAGGCAAAACCACCCTCGTCAACCTACTTCCCCGCTTCTACGACCCCCAGGGCGGCGAAATCCTGATCGACGGCATCGACATTCGCAGCGTCACCCTGCGCAGCCTGCGAAGACAAATCGGCATCGTCCCCCAGGAAACCATCCTCTTCTCCGGCACCATCGCCCAAAACATCGCCTTTGGTCAGCGCAACATTGACCTGGCTGCGGTGGAAGAGGCTGCAAAAGTCGCCAATGCCCACCAGTTCATCAGCCAACTGCCCGATGGCTACAGCACCTATGTGGGTGAACGGGGGGTGAATCTATCGGGGGGGCAGCGCCAGAGAATTGCGATCGCCCGCGCCGTCCTGCTCAACCCCAGAATTTTGATCCTCGACGAAGCCACCTCCGCCCTAGATTCCGAATCCGAAGCCCTCGTCCAAGAGGCACTGGAACGTCTGATGACAAACCGCACCGTCTTCATCATTGCCCACCGCCTCGCCACCGTGCGCCGTGCCGATCGCATACTGGTTCTCGAAAAAGGCCAAATTGTCGAATCCGGTAACCACAGAGAATTACTAGACAAAGGCGGTCGCTACGCAGGCTACTACGCCCAGCAATTCAGCGCTTAAACAACGGCTAAGCAACGCAGACACCTATTCAATCTCAAAGATACGTAGCCTTAATCACATCATTATTGCCTGTTTGAAGCAATCTCATGTCCTGCTTTGAGCAAGATGCGCAAGATACAAATAAGAATCGCCACAGTCCTAATGAATGGGAACAATGGCGAGCTCGCAAAATAAATTTCAAAGACGCAATCTAACGTTGGGCCATGCGATCGTTTTTGCGCGTTGCCCTGCGATCGCTCCGGTACCGCTGTTGAGCCTTTGCTTTCAAAGAGTCTTTAGGACGGAAGATAAAGGTCGCGAACAGAATAAACACGATAAAAGCAAGCCCAAGGAAAGGAGTCATAGAGTCAATCTAATAAAAATACAAGTGGACAGAAATCAAGTATTAAAACGTAGAAAAATAGAATTTTTGAAGTATAAAAAATACTTCAAATCAATTTATACAAGAGATTAACATTTGCATCCTACGAATCCAGAGCGACAACGCAATCTTGATAAGGCTTTCATCAAAACCTCTCAAAAAATAACTAGCAATGGCAGGTCGTCGCCATCCCCTAGAGAGCGCTTTTAGGCCCACAACGAAGAGCAGTGAATCGGGATTTTATGCCGAATTGATATGGCTTCAGCAGCCCAGACCAAACATTTGGGAATCTTAAGTGGGTCTATTACCAAACAGATCCAAGCAGGCAATTTCTATTCACCTCAGAGAAGAATAATTGTTCTGGCAATTTTGCTCCCTGAAAATCATTGGCAACTTCAGCCCTCCGAGTTGAGCGAGCAATTTGCAAGCCCTTCCACAGTCGCGCATCTTCCACGTCCTTGACTTCAAGCAACCCTGAGATGACCACCTTTGCTCCCACTTCCCTACTGCTCCAGCCGTTTCATAATTTTCACGCCGCCACAGGTGCTGTTTTAAAGTTTCTCCAAGGTCATCTCGGGTTTGACCTCTGCATGGTCACGCGGGTCAAAGACGAGCAATGGATTGTGGTCAATGTGGAAGATCAGCGTTACGGAATGAAGGCTGGTGCTGTTTTTCCTTGGAAGGATACGCTCTGCTATTCCATGGTCATGGGCAAAGGCAGCAACATCACACCGGATATTTCTACAGTGGAAGCCTATGCCAAAGCTCCTCTCACTGAGCAGTTCAACATTGCAGCCTATGTCAGCATGCCGTTGTTCCATGGTGATGGAACCCTATTTGGAACCCTCTGCGGCTTTCACTCAGAAGCCAAGCCAGCCAGCATGGAGGCCCAACAGCCACTGCTCAAGGTCATGGTTCAGCTGCTGGTATCGCTCCTGGACAGTGATCTCAAATTCTTACAGCAAAAGCGCCAAGTTGAGCGGAGTCAAGCGGATTGCTGGCGGGATGAGTTAACAGGCCTTTATAACCATCAAGCCTGGGAGCACTTCTTATCTGTGGAAGATAGTCGCTGCCATCGCTATGGGCGAGATGCCTGCTTGATCAATTTACAGCTTGACTTAAAAGCTGCGGATTCTGCCTATGGCGCAAGCCCACCAGAAACTTGGATTAAGGCGATCGCCCAGCTCCTTCGTTCCATCCTGCGCGAAGAGGATATCGTTGCCCGCGTAGAACAGGACCAACTTGGCGTTATTGCTGTGGAAACCGAGCCAGAACGACTGATTCGCCTCGTCAATCGCATTAAGGCCGAACTTGCAATCTCAGCCTTCCCCTTAGCCCTAGGTAGCGCAGTTAGAGACCCTAGCAAAACCCTTGAAGTAGCCTGGCACCATGCCCAGATGACCTGCCAAGCAAAGACCTCGGCTAAAGCTAGCTAGCCTTGCCTGCAAGCACTACTACCCCACTGTCTCCTCAGTGACTCTCACATCACTGGGGACAGCGGACGATGCTGCCACATTACTCATTTCTCGGCTATCACCACTAGCAAGTTCATGGTCACTCACAGGAGCAGTAGCTTGGCCCTCGCCTATCGTTGCAGTCTCCAACGGTTCTGATTCATCCATCCGCTTGGAAAAGCCCCAAACAAATACCAAGGCAATGAGGGCAACCATCACCCATTCAGGCGGAACCCAATCGTCATTGGCAACCCGCAGCATTAAACGCGTTGAAACGAGGGCCACGGCAACGTAGCCTGCATCCTCAAGATGGGTATATTCCTCAAGCCAGCGAATAAACAGCTCTGCCATGAAGCGCAGGGTGATGACCCCGATCGCGCCCCCAGTAATCACCAGCCAGGTTTCCTTAGACAGGGCGATCGCCGTGGTCACGCTATCCAAGGAGAAGGCTAAATCCGTTAGGGCAATTAAAGGAATCGCCGCCCAAAGGCTATTGAGCTGCCGACTCGCCATCGCCTCTTCACTGTCGTCAGTCAAGAAGAAATGCTGGACCACCAGCCACATTAAATAAAGCGCCCCAGCTAGCTCAAACTGCCAGTATTTCGTCACCCAAGTGGCCGTGAGAATCAACAGCACCCGCAGGGTAAAGGCCACGATCAGACCAATATCCAAGGCCCGACGCTGCAGCTTGCCATCCGGCAGATTCTGGGCGATCGCGGCCAGGGCAATGGCATTATCCGCAGACAGCACCGCCTCCAAGCCAATCAACAACGGCAGAAGAATCAGCGTATCGCTGCTAAAAAATTCAAACGGAGCAAGAATCTGGTCCAGCATGGGCTCCAAGGGATGCGAATGCAGTTGAGCAGCTAACACCGGTCATTCAACCCAGTCAATCAGGCTGAACGGTCAAGGAAGAAGCGATCGCCGCCAATCGTCACATTGGCCAATCAATAGATTGCAGTCTGATACAAGCCTGCTCACCAGCTTAACGTTCTGTTACATATCAAGCTAGTGCGTTCCCTTCTTAGAATAGAAACGAGGGTGACTTTCCAAAGGTCTAAGAGAGTCCCTTTTTCGAGAACGCCCCTCAGCATTTCGCCCCCCAGGTCCGTCCAATCGTCACTGTTCCTATGTCTCTATCACCGTCCCCAGATGTCTCTGCAGCCACTGCGCCCCATGACTCGACGGTAACCGCCATGACCTCCCCTCTAACCCAACAAATCCACGAACGGTTTGCTCGCTTCCGTCAGCACTATGCCCATAGCAGCCTCACCGCAGTGTTGGAGAGTGGTCCTGCCGTCAATGCCGCCGGGGCAACAGAATATGTGGTGCGGGCAACCATCAGCTTGAACGGTCAGCCCCTAGTGAGCAGCCTAGCCGCCGCTCCCAGCATCGAAGAAGCTGAAGATTTGGCACGCCTGCGCAATCTTGCCCTAGCCGAAGCCGTGGTGGGTGCAAGTACAGTCTCAACCAGTATTGCGACTCCCCCCCCCGCCACCATGGCAGCTCAGTCGTCCATAGCGCCAAACATCGCCCCAGTGATAACAGCTCCTGCAACGGGCAATTACGACTACAGCGGCGACGATGGCTTAGGGGAAACGATGATTAATCTGGGGCCGATGGCAGAGGTAGGGGAAACTGACAGCCCCAAAGCCAGCCCTAAAACAAAAGCCAAGCCGAAACCAAAGCCCAAAGGCAAAAAATCAAAGGGGCAAGCCTCAGCCGAGACTCCCTCTACTCCTTCAGAGACAGCTCCAGTCTCAGAAGCCACAGCACCAGAGACATCTACTGCTACCGAGGCTCCCATTGAGGAAGCACCTGCCCAGGAATTTGTTGCGGACTGGTCCGAAGACTTAGCTCAAATATCAGTCGAACTCAAACGCCTCAACTGGGACAGCAAACAGGAACAGGAATATCTCCAACGCACCTTTAACAAATCCTCCCGCGACGACATCATCGACCACGGAGAGCTGATGGAATACCTCGGCTATCTCCAAGCCTTGCCCTCTAACTTCGAGGAGAAATCAGAAGCAGAAGACGATAGCCCCATTGCCGATGCCGGTCTCAGCGTGGACGAAGCAGACCTTGCTCCGAAGTCCGTGTCCGAGCTTATGGCCAGCGCAGGGCTTAAATCAGGCGCAGAAATCCCCGCTCCCCCGCCCGCCATAGCCCCGACTGTGACAGAGGCAGACATGCCTGATGCCGCTGCCGAAGCCTCCGACAGCCCCGCAGACGACATCATCGTGCGGGAGCCAGAGCCGGAAATCGAGATTGCCGATGATGGGCCAGACGAAGATCCACTGGCCGAAGATCCAGCGATTGTCGCAAGCCAACCGACTGCAGAAAGCCAAGCGCCCGCAGAAGGCCTGACCCGAAGCGAGATGATGGATGAGACCGCCCGTCTCTGCAAACAGCTTGGCTGGAAAAATCGCCAGGGCAGCGACTTCCTCAAAGCCACCTACAACAAGGCAACCCGCAAAGATCTGACCGACGCAGAGATGATGGACTTCCTAGAGCAACTGCGATCGCTCTCCACAACGGAAGCCCTGCCCTACTAGCTCCCGTACGGACGGGTTTAGCAGTCAAAAATTGATCCCCACCCCCAAATCCCAAACAAAACCCGCCCCCAGTCCCAGCCGGAAAAAGCTCAATTCCGCAGCAACCCTCCCGCGATCGCGCGAAATTTGGGAAACTTGATCCGCATCCGGTAGCCCCTGCTACGCCAACCGAAGAGAAATCCCCCCAACAACTGCTATGCCTCAGATCAACGAAGCCCACCGCAAATCAGTTGGCCCCCTGGAAATGCCCCCGCGCCTCCTCCTCGGCCCTGGCCCCTCCAACGCCCACCCTGCGGTACTCCAAGCCCTCGGTTTACGCCAAGTCGGCCACCTAGACCCCAGCTTCCTCAATATGATGAGCGAAGTCCAGGAGCTGCTGCGCTACGCCTGGCAGACCGAGAACCGCATCACCATTCCCGTCAGCGCCACCGGCAGTGCGGCCATGGAAGCCACCATCGCAAACATCATCGAGCCCGGCGAAGTGATGCTAATCGGCAACATGGGCTACTTCGGCAATCGCCTGGAAGATATGGCCAGCCGTTACCAGGCTGATGTGCGCACGATTAAGAAGCCCTGGGGTGAAGTCTTTAGCCTCGATGAGCTAAAAGCAGCCATGGAAGAGCATCGTCCTAAGGTTCTTGCCCTGGTCCATGCAGAAACTTCCACTGGCGCTCGCCAGCCCTTTGAAGGCGTCGGTGACCTCTGTAAGCAGTACGACTGTCTGCTCATTGCCGATACCGTCACCAGCCTGGGTGGCGTGCCTCTGTTCATCGATGAGTGGGGCATTGATCTGGCCTATAGCTGTAGCCAGAAGGGTCTGAGCTGCCCTCCCGGTGCCTCGCCTTTCACCATGAGCGATCGCGCCCTGGAGAAGCTGAGCAAGCGCGAAGGTAAAGTGCCTAACTGGTACCTCGATATGTCCCTGGTGGGCAAGTATTGGGGAGCCGAACGCACCTACCACCACACTGCCCCCATCAACATGAACTACGCCATCCGGGAGGCCCTGCGCCTGATCGCTCAGGAAGGCCTAGAAGCGCGTTGGGCTCGTCACCAGAGCACCGCTGAGCTGATGTGGGAGGGCCTGGAAGCCATGGGTCTGGAAATGCATGTGCCCAAGGAATTCCGTCTGCCCACGCTGACCACCGTGCGCGTGCCCGCTGGCGTGGATGCCAAGGCTGTGACCAGCAAGATGCTCAACGACTACAACATCGAGATCGGTAACGGTCTGGGTGAGCTGGGTGGAAAGGTCTGGCGCATTGGCCTGATGGGCTTTAACAGCCGCCCTGAAAATGTGGTGACGCTGCTGGCCGCCATGGAGCGCGTGCTGGCTGAGGTGGGCTACAAGAAGTAAGTCCAAAACTCAAAAGCAAAATCCCGAATGAAAAGGGGGAGGCTCAAGTTCTTGAGCCTCCCCCTTTTCATATATCAAACAACTACAAGCAAACCCATTAATGAGCTAAGCCCTTATTACTGGACACTTTAGTCTTCAGTAATCTCGTACAAGCCACCGTCCAGATCACACAAAAGCCTTGGCCTTGAGAGGTGGAACAGCGATCGCACCCTCAATTCCGATGCCCCATCTCCATACAATTCAGAATTTATTTTGATTTTCTCAAGCAAATTCCGGATGCAACAGCCCCTCCCTCCTGGGCTTCCAAGCCTTAATCTTGGGAAAAATAAACTAAGCTTGCTCCGCCCAGTCAATAAACATTCGGTAGCGACTCCTCCGAAAGCTTGCTTTGCAACTCCCTCGGAAGCTTTCACAGCAACCGCACCCATGCCATGACATTCCAAGACTTCTTCCTCCTCCTCTTCGAATATCGCGCAGTCATCGCGGGGCTCATCTTTGCGGCCCCCTGGCTCACCTGGCTGATCTGCATCGTCATACCGGGGCAACGGGAAGAGCCGCTACTGCTCAGCGCCAACCTCCTCCTCTCCGCCCTCACCCTAGTTCTCTGGGCCGGGTATCTCGCCTACGCCAGCAGCACCGGCGGCTGGGAGCAAGTTATTGAACAAGCAGATATCCTGCTACTGTTCGCGCCGCTCTACTACGTCGGCACCTCACTCTGGGTCTCCAAACAGCGTCTGCCCCTGGATCGCATCCCCGCCTTCCGCATGTTCCAGGGCCTGGCTATGATTGCGGCGGCCTACCTCTTCCTCTCCTGGATGGCCTCGAAGACTCGCATAGTCTTCTTTTCCTATGTGCCCTTCAGGGTCTGGCTTTGGATTATTGCGATCGCGATCGCCCTGGGCTACTGGGGTTACCTGCGAGTCACGGGCCAATCTCTCAAAACGCCTGCCTCCTCCCAAACCGACACAAATCAGTGGCACGCAGATATCGAGCAAGAGCTAAACAACCTCAAAGGACAAGCTCGCCGCACAGCATCAGGCCAAGCAAATCATGCCCGCATCAATCTCAATACGCTGATCGTCCCCCTAGTGCTCATCGCCATTTTTCTGGGCCTTTGGGGCGTCACCCTCAACAATGCTCCCAAAACACCGAACGCACAGCCTGTATCTAGTTTTGTGCTGCCACGCTAGTTTTCTCATCGAATAACGAGAAGTACCACTCAACTAACCTCCAAGGCCCTTGAGTCTCCTCGCTATCCGCTTCAATCTCACCAATCCATTGCAGACTGGGCTTAACACCCTCCTCAATGGCTTGTTTGTCTGGACAGTGTTGAGCGCGATCGCCCTTCCCCTACACCTGGATAACTGGCCAACCGCAGTCTTTCTCACCTACATCCCTCGTCCCCTCTACATCGCCCTAGGATTAGTCTTCAGCTTCTGCTTTTGGTTTCACAAACGCTACCTCAAGCTAGGCATTACAACGTTCGCGATCGCCCTCTGCATCTACAGCCTGGGCTGGGGCGGTGGTCCCGTCACAAACCCGTCATCTGCCACCGCCACCAGCCTCACTCTGCTGAGCATGAACGTCCATGAGCACCCTAAAGAGCTAAAGGACTTTATGGATCAGCAAGGACTCAAACCGGACATCCTCTGCCTTCAAGAAGTCAGCAAAAGCGGCAGCCTGGCCGCAGCCCGAGAAGGCATGACAGACTATGAGTTCTACTGGGGCGATCGCAACCTCAAACAGCCCTATCCAAAGGGTGCCGCCTTCACATCAATAATCGGCCTGCTCAAAAGCAGTTTCGAGACAAATGACGTCGCGTTTGACTATGCCATCACAGGGTATAGGACCTTTGCTGTAACAGCACAGTTGATCCCACAACTGAAACGATCTAACAGAAAGTTGGCTCAGCAACCCCAACGACTCACCATCGCCAACGTCCACACCACCAAAGCCCTCGCCTTCCACGCAGGCATCAAGGGATTCATCACCGAAACACCTGCCAAGGCGGCTCGACATATCAACGAACGCCACCAACTTGAAACATGGGCCGCCGCTCAAACCGTTCCTGTCCTTGCTGCTGGAGACTTCAACGCCCCCTATGGCTCAGTCGGAACTCGCATAACAGGGCTACATAGCAGCCACCAGCAAGCAGGCGAAGGTCCACTCCTCACCTTTCCCAGCAAACTCCCCCTACTCGGCATCGACCACATCCAAGGCAATGCCCAGGTGCAGTTCCACAGCTCCCTCGTCCTAAGCCCAGACTTTAGCGACCACTTGCCCCAAATCGCCTACTTCAGCCTCCAGCCCTCAACCGAGAATTGAACCTGCCAACACCAGGAGCACTGTCCTTACATCTCAAACGGCTCAAACTCAATTTCCACAAATCGCTGATTTGGATCCAGCGCCGACAGCACCTGACCGATCGCCCGCTCACTCTCCAAACAGCTACAAACCAACGCTGCCACATCGGCCCGGTGAATCATCCCAGACACTCGCACATCCTGAGTCACCACCGCATTCCCCGTCGCAGGCTCAGACTTAAGTCCCCCTGGTCGCACAACCGTATAGCTCAAGCCACTCGCAGCCAAATGGGCTTCCGCCTTCTCCTTCTCAAGGAGCGCAGGTTTTAAGGCAGCTAAGACCTGGGCCGACAATGCCCCGACACTATCCCCAGCACCAATCGAAGACACCAAAACAAATCGTTTCACCCCAGCCTTTACCGCAGCATCCATCAAATTGCGATTGCCCACGAAATCCGAGCGATCGCCCGCTTCAGAAAGCCCACCCACGGTACTAATTACCGCATCTACATTGCTCTGAGCAACGGCCTGCTCCATAGCAGCGGCATCCAAGGCATCCCCCATCACCACCTTTGCACCCAACGCTTCCAACGCCGCTTTGGCATCAGCAGAGCGAAACAGTCCCACAACCTCAACACCTTGAGCTCGAAGCTGTTTCACTACCTCAAGACCCACACCACGACTGGCTCCCGCCACCAAGACCTGAGCATAATTCGCCATTAATCCGTTACTCCAAGGGCACAGTTGTGAAAGTACATTGGAAATCTCAGGCCAAGTCACAGCCATCGGCCAGACTGACCAATCTCCAGCTTTTCACAGTTCTTTCCCGCCATGCCAGCCCTTCAAGAAATTCAGCATACCGGCATGGACCCTCGGGTTCGCATCTTCCGCTTTGGCCAGGAAGTGGATGCCTATGCCATCACCACCCAAGAGCATCTCGTCATCTTCGATACCTTCGCCACGCCAGAGCTGGCGCTGGAAATGATGGAAACAGTCCAGGCAGATTTGGCAGGTCGCCAACTCCTCGTCATCAACAGCCATGCGGACTGGGACCACTTCTGGGGCAATAGCATCTTCACAGCCTCTGGCGCCTACCCCGCTCCCATCATTGGCCATGAAAACATGCTGACCCGCATCCGCGATGAGGCAGTTGCATTACAAACCCAGCAGCAATCTGATGTTCGTTTCAAAAACGTTCAAACCATTTCGCCAAACGTGACTTTGAGCGGGGGGCTAAAAATCCACGGCGGCGACCTCACCCTCGAACTCATCCACACCCCAGGCCATACAGCAGATCACCTTTGCGTCTGGATTCCAGAAATTCGGGTGCTGATTGCGGCTGATGCGATCGAAAAGCCTATCCCCGAGGTGGGAGCCAACGACAGCCTCGCTCAGATGCGTCAGTCTTTCAGCAAGCTCCAACAGCTGAATGCCCAATACGTCCTGCCCTCCCATGGCGGCACCCACAGCCCAGCTTTGCTCCAGCAAAATATCGACTATTTTCAAATGCTAGAAGAGGGCGTATTCCAAGCGATTAAACATCACCCACTCCCTCCAGACTGGCTCACTCGCACAGATTTACCCGAAATCCTCGGCCTAGCCTTCGAAACTTGCATCAATCCCACAGGCATCCCCAGCGACGACTCTCCCTTCGCCAGCGACTTCTACCGCAACTGCCACCTCAAAGCCATACGAGCCACCGTCGCCACTGCCCAAGCTCAACCATCTCAAAACTCAGTAGCGCAATAGACCCCGCATCGCGCAGGCGGGAATTCACGAAACAGAACTTCGGCTCACCCTCTCGGCAACTTAGAGCAGCAATTCTAAATTAGAGAAGCAACACCATCGCTCGCCAAGATTCCATGGAAATGTCACCCGCTGTTATCCTCATGCTGCTCGCCTGCGCCTACGGTATTTTTGATGCTGTACGCCTTGCCTGGAAAACCCGCGAGGCAGCTCCGGCCAACATCCCAGCGTCGCTGCAACGGCAAGACGATGGAGCCTCAGAGCTACTCAATGTTGCCGCTGAAGGCACAAGTGCAGCCATCGAGCATGGCGTCACCGCGACTCATCACTGCGTTGCAGAAGCAGCCGCTTGCGAAGCAGGTCCCAACCTGGCAAGCCATGCAGTCCATGCGATCGCCCACCTCTTCCATCACTAAAATGCTGGTCAAGCAGTCAGCCTTGCAAATTCCTCAATCCAATTAGCCCCAGCTCCTGCCAAAGACTCCATCCGAAACAGCCTCAACAGAATCTGGCTAGCCCACGGCATCAGGCTTACGCTTCTTCAAGTAGCCCGTCAGCAACGCTAAACCAAACGTCCCTAACAGCGCCACACCCAACAGCATCTTGCCTCCCTCGAACACACCCGCCCCGATCGCCACAATCGGCGGGTTCGAAATCGCAATACTCAGCACCAACGCAGGCAAAAACTTCAGCGGCGAGGTCTTCGTCAGTCCCACCCCATAGGCGACAAAGTCGAAAAAGCCCGTCATCAAAAAGCCCACCATCAGGAAAAAATTATTCTCCAAATAGCCCTGGCTGAAGCGATCCACTTTTTCGATAAAGCGATTGCCCACAAACCGCTGCACCAGCCCTCGCCCATAGCGTCGCGCTAGCCAAAAATTCAGCGAGCAAGACGCCAAATCCGCCAAACAGACCACGGCCAGGCCTTTCCCAAAGCCAAACAGCGTACCACCCAAAATGGAGTAAGCGGTTCCCGGCACCGCAGGAAACAAGATACTCAGAAACCGCGCCGCAAATAGCCCCAGCGGCGCCCAAGGCCCCAACAACTCAACTTGCTCCCGCAACCGAGTCACACCGTATCGATTCACCGCCCAGAAGAACAACGCCAGGGCAAGCCCCACTAGGAGCCATTTAATCCAAGTCCCAATGCGCCTGCTCATCTTTCGCTCTGTACTCAATCAAGGGCGGTCTAGTTCATCATGGCGGATACCGCACCGCTCAGAACAATCCAGCTATGGAAAGAACGAGGAAAAACGCAAGATAGAGCCAGAGCAAAGCCAGAGCTGGCCAGATTAATAATTCAACTCATAAATGTGAGCATTCACTTCTTTTATTAGAAGCGAGAATAAGACCCTGAACGTTAGGACCAACAAGGCAAATAGGCTCAAACGGTCTCAAATCATGCAGTTTCAACATTCCAGCAATGCCGAACAAACTGAGAATGCTGTAGCGTGGCAGGCCAGAAATCGTTACACTAATTTACATAAGTCAAAGAAACTTTGATATTCGAACTACGATGCCGCCCGGCCCAAGAATCATGAGCAACAGCACTAAAGTCCTAAACTTCCTGAGCGCGGTGTTCCGCCCATCTGTGGCCACCACCAGCCGCCCTCTGCAAACCTCCATTGCTTTGCTACGCCTCATTGCTGGCGTGGTCATGGTTCACAACGGCCTCAACAAGCTCGGCAACGTTGAGAGCTTCGCTGAAGCCTATGTTTCAGTGATTGGCCTGCCCTTCCCCATCTTCTTCACCTACGTTGCAGCCTTCACCGAACTTCTCGGCGCACCTCTGCTAGCCATTGGCTTCATGACACGCCCCGCAGCGCTGGGTCTGACCTCCACCATGGCGATCGCCATGTACCACCACATCAAAGTCGCTGGCTTGAGCATTCCTTACTTGGAACTCTCTGCCCTCTACTTCGCAGTCTTCCAATTCTTCGCCCTGTCCGGTGGCGGCCTCTTCTCCACCGATGCACTGGTTACTGGCTGGATCGACAACGCGATCGGCATGGGTCAGCGCAAGTCTCCTGTCATGGCTGAAGCTGAGAAAGAGAAAGTCAACGCTTAGTTGATTCGTTCATAGTTGCTCTATAAGGAAATCAAACGGACTCTCCTCCAAACGAACCGACATAGACCCAAACCAACTTTCTGTTAATTACTCCTCATGGTTCATTGGACCCTGGGCTAGGCGCATAACAATTCATCAACCGCCTGAAGCGATTCAGGCGGTTTTTGTTTTCTAAGAACTTGTATCTCTGGCTCATCAATACTCAACTCAACTCATTGGCTGGCGAAGTATATAAACCATGCGATCACGCAAACCTTAAGTGAAACGAAAAAGCTCATATCTTAGAAAGACAAGTCAACTTAGTTGAATTCACAACCGTCAAAAATCATTCCGCTATCTCACAGACTCTCGCCTAAATCCCTGGTGAAGCCCATAGGTAAGCTTCTGCAGGGCGGTTGTTAACGTGGCAAAATCAAGGTCATAGCAATAGCGAATCGCGATCGGAGTCCAGAGTGACGGTTAAGCCAGATTGGTTACGGGTAAAAGCGCCTCAATGGGAGCGCGTTGGCAAAGTCAAAGACATCCTGCGAGATCTCAATCTCAACACCGTCTGCGAAGAAGCCTCCTGCCCCAACATTGGCGAATGCTTCAACAACGGCACCGCAACATTTTTGATCATGGGACCGGCCTGCACCCGCGCCTGCCCTTACTGCGACATCGACTTTGAGAAAAAGCCCGTCGCCCTAGACCCAACAGAGCCCCAGCGCCTAGCCGAAGCCGTGCGCCGCATGAAGCTTAATCATGTTGTCATCACCTCCGTCAACCGAGATGACTTACCTGATGGTGGTGCCAGCCAATTTGTTAAATGCATCGAAGGCACCCGCGAGCTTTCCCCTGGTACCACCATTGAAGTGCTCATCCCAGATCTCTGCGGCAACTGGGCGGCCCTGGAAACCATCCTGGCTTCCAACCCCGATGTGATGAACCACAATACAGAAACAGTACCTCGCCTTTACAAGAAAACTCGGCCCCAAGGGGAATACAGCCGCACCCTAGAACTCATTCGCCGCTCAGAAGAAATTGCCCCTTGGATTTACACCAAGACCGGCATAATGGCGGGCCTGGGCGAGACCGACGAAGAAATGCGTCAGGTTATGCGCGACCTGCGGGAAGTCAACTGCGACATCCTAACCATTGGTCAGTACCTCCAACCCACCCAAAAACATTTGGGCGTCAAAGACTTCGTCACCCCAGAGCAATTTGATGGTTGGCGTGAATACGGCGAGTCCATTGGCTTCCTCCAAGTCGTCTCCTCACCCCTAACCCGCAGCTCCTACCATGCAGAGCAAGTAAGAATGCTAATGGAGCGCTATCCCCGCGAAAAGCCCGCTGCCGTTCAGGCCTAACCCCACAGCGCATAAAAGAGAACTGCCCAGCTATGGATACTCGCCTCTTTTTCATCGGTGACTCGTTTGTCAACGGCACTGGCGATCCAGAGGGCCTAGGCTGGGTCGGGAGGGTTTGTGCAAACGTTCAGGCAGCGGGTCCGCAGCTTACTTTTTATAACCTTGGTGTGCGAGCAGACACCACAACCCTGATTGTCCAGCGATGGCAACAAGAGGTTCAATCACGCTTAGCTCCTAATAGCCAGGTGGGATTTGTTTTTTCCTTTGGAGCCAATGACGTCAACATCCTTGAAGGTCATCAACGCGTTGAACAATCCGAGAGCCTAGATAACGCTAAAGCCATATTGACTAAGGCTCAGGCAATGGGTCCAGTCCTAATAGTTGGATCTCCACCCATCGCAGATGATCCAAGCGCGAATAAACGCCTGGAAGCACTTTGGTCCAGCATTGAATTGCTTTGCCAAGACCGTAATATCCCCTGCATCCCAACCCTAGAAACGCTAGTAAATACTCCTGATTGGATGGAAGAAGCGATCGCCAATGATGGAGCCCATCCCCAAGCATCCGGCTACCAGGCCTTAGCAAATTTATTGCTCACATCGCCAACCTGGCAAAGCTGGATTTCTTCCCTTTTAGCTCCGAGTTGACCAGGATTATTCAAAGGTCAGATAAACTGTGACGAGCTCAAATAGGCATTTAGGCGAAGTCTCAGCGATTCGTCCTAGGCTTTATGTCTTAGGCCTTTCAATTCTTTTGGAAACTGAAAATAATTTAACTCTTCAAATTTCTAAAAAGTCTGCTTTGTTTTTGTAGTTTAGTGAACAACCAGCAGACTTTTCCGGGAATGCTTTTGTAGGCCAGCGCTGTATCTCCCCCGACGCTTCACCGGCTTTGTCCATCTTTGGGCATTGAAATCTTCACGCCTTTTTCACGAAATCTACCCAAATCTTTTATGGATTGCCCCGAGAAACAACCACTTTCCGTAGATCCCACCTCAAATATCCTTCGGGAATTTCACGCACTTGTTCGGATCTTCCCCCATCATCGGGAAAGTTGAATTAACCTAGAGGGGCGGAGGTACAAACCCTTTGTCATTGCAGGGCTTGGCCCTCTCGACTCTCCTGGTACCCATCCAAAGATTCTGAAACGATTGCTCTCCCGAGAGATTTCGCCATAGCAAAATTCACTTAGGCCTCGCACTCACGCGAAATCTTCCGCGAAAGGTGCAAGTTCTAAGAGAAAAGCTACAATCGTAAAACCACGGCAAAGTCAAACGTGATTTTACATAAGCCTGGTTCGGTTATCCCTTGATAACTAAGAGTATTTTCGCGGCGTAGCACTGCCGTCCATCTAAAGGATTATTCCAGGATTGGACAGTGAGGGGTTCGTCCCCAGCGATAAGACTCCAGTGACTAAGCCGATCGTCCCATCCATTGCGATCGTGACATTAGTCTTCTACCCACCCCAAAGGAGAACGAGGAACGCAGCATGACGAAGGCTCAAGAATTAGCGACTTCTGCACCAGAGATTGTTGAGGTGGCTGACACCAAAGCAACAAAGAAAAAAGCCACAGGTACCAAGCGGAAATCGACTAAGACTAAAACTAAAGCCGCATCTAAAAAGGGTAAAGCCAAAGATGCAGATGCTGCTGAAGGCTTTGACAATAAACTAGGAGCCGATGCTAAGGCGACGAAGAACAAGTCGGCTAAGCGTAAGACTGCTGCTAAGAAGAAGCATTACACCGAGGATTCAATCCGCCTCTATCTCCAAGAGATTGGCCGCATTCGCCTTCTGCGTGCCGACGAAGAGATTGAGCTAGCTCGTAAGATTGCTGACCTACTTGAGCTTGAGCGCGTCCGCGAGACCGTCGAAGAACAGCTTGAGCGTGAACCCAACGACTCTGAGTGGGCAGAGGCGATGGAAATGGCGCTGCCTGCGTTCCAGCGTCGCCTGTACCTCGGTCGCAAGGCTAAGGAGAAGATGGTGCAGTCAAACCTGCGCTTGGTTGTCTCCATTGCCAAGAAGTACATGAACCGTGGTCTGTCCTTCCAGGATTTGATCCAAGAGGGTAGCTTGGGTCTCATCCGCGCCGCTGAGAAGTTTGACCACGAGAAAGGCTACAAGTTCTCCACCTACGCTACTTGGTGGATTCGTCAGGCGATTACTCGTGCGATCGCTGACCAATCCCGCACTATTCGCCTCCCGGTCCACCTTTACGAGACCATCTCTCGTATTAAGAAGACCACCAAGATGCTCTCCCAAGAGATGGGCCGCAAGCCCAGCGAGGAAGAGATTGCAACTCGCATGGAAATGACCATCGAGAAGCTGCGCTTCATCGCCAAGTCTGCTCAGCTCCCTATCTCCCTTGAAACTCCCATTGGTAAGGAAGAAGATTCCCGCCTGGGCGACTTCATCGAATCTGATGGCGAAACACCTGAAGATCAGGTTTCCAAGAGCCTGCTGCGCGAAGATCTGGAAAGCGTCCTCAGCACCCTCAGCCCCCGCGAGCGTGATGTGCTTCGCCTGCGTTACGGCCTCGACGACGGTCGCATGAAGACTCTGGAAGAAATCGGCCAGATCTTCAACGTCACCCGCGAGCGCATTAGGCAAATCGAAGCCAAGGCATTGCGCAAGCTGCGCCACCCCAACCGCAACAGCGTACTCAAAGAGTACATCCGCTAAAGCGTTTGAACTCCGATAGGTAAATAAAAGCGGCTGTCCTGCAATGCAGGACAGCCGCTTTTTGATATCAGACCAAATCCAAATTGCTTTTGTGACCTGAATTTTCTGTGGGCGAACGGCTGTTCGCCCCTACGGGGCTACGAATCGGAATGAGATGACATCGATTCGGAATCGGAAAAACAGGCAGTAGCAACTGAAGCACAGTTGGTTAAACGCCAAATTATTCAAACGGAAGCAACCCAGCATCTTAGCGAGGGTGATCCGACAGGGACGCTTCCGTCCCTACGGCTGGCCCTATTGTTTTCTGGGGGGACTGGTCCCCACGGATTTGCGGCTCGTATCAGCCCAGCTCAAACCTCAGCCTTCCGGAACGATCGCCAACCCAGTCGCCGGATCAAACAAATGCAACTTCTCCAACCGCATCGACAACCAAACCTCATCCCCAATCGTCACCGGCTTATCCGCCTCAACCCGAGCCTGAAGTGTAACCTCAGTCCCCAACAACTTACCCACCACAAACGTCTCACTCCCCAACGCCTCCACCTGCTCCACCCGCATCGGCAAATTCTTCGTCGCCGCTGGCCCCAACTGCAAATGCTCCGGCCGAATCCCTAACAACAGCTCACCTCGGTCATGACTTGCTACAGCTCCTGGCCAACCATCCGGCAACGTAAACCGAAATTGCTCATGCAACACTAAAGCTGGTGCCTGAATTGTCACCGGAATAAAATTCATCGGCGGCGAACCAATAAACCCCGCCACAAAACGATTCGCCGGTCGGTTATACAACTCCAGCGGAGCCCCCACCTGCTGAATCTCCCCCTCAGCCATCACCGCAATGCGCTGGCCCATGGTCATCGCCTCAACCTGATCATGGGTGACATAAATCGTCGTCGTCCCCAACTGGCGCTGCAAACTGACAATCTGAGCCCTAGTTTCCGCCCGCAACTTGGCATCCAGATTCGACAGCGGCTCATCCATCAGGAAGACTTGGGGATTGCGCGCGATCGCCCGTCCCAGAGCCACCCGCTGCTTCTGCCCCCCCGACAGCTCCTTCGGCAAACGATTCAGCAAATGGTCAATTTGCAGCATCTCAGCCACCGTTCGGATCCGAGCCTCAATTTCTTGCTCTTGCTCAGGCTTATGACGTAGGGGCTTTGGTAGCGATCGCGTTGCCGCAGCCAAAGTCCGATCCGCCCATCCGAGCAGTGCCTGCCTCAGCGCATTAGCTTGACGTTCTTGTTCAAGCTCATACTGCATAGATCTAGGCAGTGATTGCGTTACAGCATCAGTTATCTGTTCGGCCAATTCAGCCGCATCCGCATTATCTTTTTGTTCTAACAGGCCCTCTTGCTTCGACGGCATCCGCCGCAGCCCAAAGGCCAAATTGTTGTACACCGTCAAATGGGGATACAGCGCATAGCTCTGGAACACCATGGCAATATCTCGGGCCTTGGGCGGAAGCTGATTGATTAGGCGATCGCCCACGCGAATATTTCCCCCAGTCAGCTCCTCCAGTCCCGCAATCAACCGCAGCAACGTACTCTTGCCACAGCCCGACGGACCCACCAGCACCATAAACTCCCCATCCTCAATGGACAGATTGATCCGCCGTAAAACACTCACCCGACTGGACTGCTTGGTATTTTCGAGTTGAGCCTGGGCTGCTTTATCCTTCTTATTTTGACGAGCCGGAAAGCTCTTATAGACATTTTCAAACTCGACGTTAGCCACAGCCCCTTCTCCAGCTTCCAAAATCCAACCGCAGGTTTGCAGGAGCAGCAACGATGCCACAAAGCAGCCCCCGAGAGCCTATCCAGGAATCAGCTCGTTTACGGATAAGGAACAGCTTACAATTAATAGACTGCACCGCTAAGAGGATGTTCGCAAAGCGCCATTGGGTAACGCAGGAAGACCAAAAGCGCTCAACCTATTTCAGAAGAATCCTGCCCAGGTCTATTTGCTCCCCGAAAGGGTTGCAACAGATAGCCACATTGCTACCTTTTCCAACATCCTCTAAAGCTCATGCAATTCATTGATCAGGTCAAAATCAACGTTCAAGCCGGAGATGGTGGCGACGGTCTCGTTACATTCCGGCGGGAGAAATTTGTCCCCACAGGTGGCCCTTCAGGGGGAAATGGCGGCAATGGCGGCTCAGTCCACCTTGTAGCCAATCCTCAACTGCAAACCCTGCTTGACTTCAAGTTTAAGCAACTCTACAAAGCAGAGACCGGCGAAAGGGGCGGCCCCAAGGGCATGACTGGAGCCTGCGGCGAAGACTTAATTCTCCAAGTCCCCTGTGGCACCAGCGTCTACAACGATGTCACCGGGGCATTCCTCGGAGATCTTCTGATTAAAGGCGACTCCATCATGGTGGCCAAAGGCGGCAAAGGTGGCCTAGGCAACAAGCACTTCCTCAGTAACAGCAACCGTGCCCCAGAAACCTGTCTCCCTGGAATGCGCGGCGAAGAATTTAGCCTGCGCTTCGAACTCAAACTCATTGCAGAAGTCGGCATCCTCGGTATGCCCAACGCAGGAAAATCAACCCTGATTTCCGTCCTTTCTTCCGCCAAACCCAAAATTGCCGACTATCCCTTCACCACCCTCGTCCCCAATCTAGGTGTGGTGCGCAAGGACACTGGCGACGGCACTGTCTTTGCAGATATTCCAGGGCTAATCGAAGGAGCACATGAAGGCATTGGTCTAGGTCACGACTTCTTGCGCCACGTTGAACGCACCCGTCTGTTGATTCACCTGGTAGACGGCACCGATCCAAACCCCGTAGAAAACTACACCACAATCCAGAGAGAGCTGAAATCCTACGGAAGGCACCTCTACGATCGCCCCCAAATCGTTGCCATCAATAAGATCGACTCCCTCGACCAAGACCTCCGCGAAATCCTGGTGGAAGAACTACAAGAGGCTTGCGGCAGCGAAGTTCTCCTTGTCTCAGCCGTTACAAAGACGGGCCTAAAGCCTTTCCTACAGAAAGTCTGGGACAAACTAAACGAGCTAGATGCCCAAGCACCTAAGCCTGTTGTCGACGCAGATGATCTCCCCATAGATCGAGTTGATTTACCAGAATCCCTCTTTGCACCACAAGCCCCGGTTTCCAACTAAACAGATGGGAAACGCTATTTGAGATTGAGCGATCGCACAATGCTTAAAGGCATCTCTGGCTGGCTCAAATGCTGCCCATAGGCAGGCATCAAATACTCACGAGCAGACTCATCTCCTATGCTATGGCGACGCACAAAAGCCAAGCTGAGCGACGACAAATAGCCCTGGGCAACCTCTCCATGATTGCCCAAAAAACTTGATGCGATCGGCAAAGATTTTTCATCTTCTGCTGGCTCCTCCAACACCGAAAAATGCGTGCCATTGCGAATTAAAGCCAAAGAATGCTCGCCTTTTGGTAACCAAGTAAAGGGATAAAACTGCTCCTCCACCGAAGGCACCACTAAATCAGCACTCCCCGAAACCATCATCACCGGCACTTCCACAGCTGCCATGCCCTCCTGACCAAAGACTCGACTAGCAAAAGGATTTACAGCCATCACCGCTGCAACTCGCTCATCTCTCAGCTCCGCAGGAAGACGATCCAACGCTACAAGCTGACATTGCAACAACAAAGACATGTTTAGCAAATCCTGGGGATCCTCAGCACCACAGCTCTTTTGCAACGCAGCGACATTAAGCTCAGCACCACCCACAGCTAAAGCCGTATAGCCACCAAAAGATTGGCCAATCACCACAGTTCGCTCCACCAAAAGCCGAGGCATCTGCCCCTCATCCAGTGGCAGCTCGGCGAGTTGATCCAAAATAAATGTCACATCCAAAGGGCGATCTAAGGCTTCGCGAGGTTCTGGTGGAGCTGCAACACCATCGAAATAACGCTGAAACTTCGTCCCATTACTGCCAATATGTTCCGGCACTGCAACCACAATGCCATGGGAAGCGAGATGCTCTGCCAAGTAAGCCAGCGTCTGCCGATCCGACGCCATCCCGTGGGAAATAATCACCACAGGAATAGCACCATCAACCTTGGGTAAATACAAATCTGTCGGAACTATTCGCCCCAACATCTCCCCACTTCGGCTCATCCGAGAAGCATCTGCCCAATCAAAAGGAATTCGACGCCAAGCCTGGGGCCCCGCCTGACTCAAATCTGCTTCGGCCCAAGCTTCAGGAACAGTTGAAGCATTGGACTGTTCGATTGCCTGAGCTTCCACCAGAGTGACAAACTTCTGCTTATTCTCAATCTGCTGTGAAGCAGCCTCCAATAAATCCAATGCAAGACCAGCATTTACTCGAACTTCTGAAGTGGGAAACTGCTTAAAAACACTCAGTAAAGTCAATCCTTCTGGAGCAGCGGCAGCCTCAACCACAGCAGCCTTAAGCTCATTCCCTCCAGTGACATCCCCAGCGTTAATCAACCGATCTAATCGTCCCAAAACCACATCTCCTACCGGAGAATAAACGAGTTGAGAAACAAGTGTCGCATTCAAGTCAATTTTCAGTTGCAACGCCCTACGCAGTCGGCTCCTTTGCCCAGGCGACAAGAAGCTGCCGTAGCCTGCCAGCTCTCCCGTCAATTCCCCAGTGGCGACAAAACGGCCCACATCATCCACTGCTACTACAGCTTTCAGCGAGCCATATTCAATGGCAATCGTCTCAGCAGCGAGGACTGGTAAACCAGAAACATTCGCAAACAGAGCCAAACAACCAGTCCACTGCGTTAACGATTGAGTAAACTTACCAAACGCCGAAATCCAAGTCGACTCCCCCCCCTTTCTCATCAAGCCCGCCTTAAATTTTCCCATCGCCCATCTATTCCCTTACAGTTTCCAGCAAAACCATAGCTAGCTGAGACTTCAAGCATTCTCATCAGTAGATGTCCAACCTAATTCTTCCTTCCAACAGAAGCGCTCGTATTTCGGTAAATTCACAGACTTCCATGCCAAGGTGCAATTACAACCTGCAACGAAGAAAAAGACTCGAGCCATCCAACGTACAAAAATCAAATTACCAACAAGACTTACCGTTATCTTTGCGCGCTTGATTTTGCCCACTACGCATCGCCCCAAGCAACGTTGAAACAACAATACAACGCTTCATAGAACCACCGTCTTTCGGCGACAATGCCAACCGCCCAAGTTGACCATTAACATGACCCATATGATTAAATTGCACACGCCTTACTCCACGCGCTCGACGTAAAGTCGTCTCCTCATCCAACTTCACATCACTAGGCAAGCTTTTCCACTGCCCCTCCAAAGGTAGCTCTCCAACAGGATGAGTTGACCATTGGAGAAGTTCCCCTTTCTCCCTAAAACTCGTTTGCCACTTACGTCGATAATGAATGGCTTTTGTCTGGGACTCTCGCATAGCAGCCAACACTTCCTGCTGGGCTACGTTCAAAGCTTGACGATTCTTGAAAGAGTTAAAAGCAGGTGCAGCGATCGCCATCAAAACACCGACAATAGCGACAACAACCATCAACTCAATAAACGTAAAGCCACGAATTAACGAAGACCGCTTCATTTTCATCTCCCAGGCAAAGAACTATTTCTTTCTACCTAGAGGAGAATATCTACCTGGAGTTTAAATTACTGATCTTTAGCCGCAGCCATCTAAAAGATTAAGAATCAATCCCTAGAGATACGGTTGTCAAACCGAAAACTCAACGCAAGACTTTAATCATTCACAATCTAAACCTGTACAAAACTTTTAGCCACGTAATCAAGGCCAAGCCCAAAGAAAATCTTCTACAAGCCTACAAACGAGGAAATATACAGTCGCACCAACTATGACTAACAATCAAACCAAGAAAGCTCCTAGACTTACGCAGTCTAGGAGCTTTCTTTTAAGAGTTACCCTGGCATCGAGCTAGTTTCACAAGCAGCTTCCCGCTCACTATATTCGCCGCAGATGCGTTTCACAACCGAGTT